>SCSF01000009.1 GCA_004298435.1 Beijerinckiaceae bacterium | reverse complement strand
GTCGTCTTCGGCATACTCACCACATTTGTGGTGCGCCGAACGAACAGCTTGCAAAGCGAGGTTGAGCGCTACAACACCCACCTCACCGAGCGTGCCTCCGACGTCTTCGGCAATATTCCGGTGGTGCAGAGTTTCACGCGCATCGACAGCGAAATACGGTCCGTCGCCGCCCTGATGCGATCCGCGCTCGGCGCGCAACTTCCCGTGCTCAACTGGTGGGCGATCGCCGTCATCGGCGCCAAGGCGGCTGCAACGCTGACTCTTCTCGCCATCTTTCTCCTCGGCGTCGAGCTACATGCCCGGGGGCTCGCCACGATCGGCCAGATCGTTACCTTCACCGCCTTCTCCACGCTGCTCATCGGGCAGTTGAACGAGATCGTCAGCTTCATCAACGGCGTCTTTCTGCAAGCGCCGAAGCTTCACGAATTTTTTCGTGTCCTCGATACGCCTTCGCATATCATCGAGCGCGCCACGGCCCGCGATCCCGGCAAACTCCTCGGCCACATCCGTTTCGATCACGTCTCGTTTGGTTATGAGCCGGACATCAAGGCCATCGACGATGTGAGCTTTGAGATCGCATCCGGCGAGACTGTCGCTTTTGTCGGCGCAACCGGCTCCGGAAAATCGACGACGCTCAATCTTCTGCATCGCGTGTTCGATCCCGACGCCGGCGCCATTCTGATCGACGGCGTCGACATTCGCGACATGACGCTTGCAGGCCTGCGGCGGAACATCGGCGTCGTGTTTCAGGAGCCTATGCTGCTGGCGCGGTCCATCGAGGAAAATCTGCGTATCGGCAATCTCGATGCGACACACGCGGATATCGCACTTGCCTTGCAGCGCGCGCAGGCGGCGGAATTCGTCGCGCGCCAGCCAGCGGGCCTTGCGACGATGATCAGCGAACGCGGCCGCTCACTTTCAGGCGGCGAGCGCCAGAGACTTTCCATCGCGCGCGCTCTTTTGAAAGATCCACCGATCATGGTCTTTGATGAAGCAACTTCGGCGCTTGATTCCGAAACGGAAGCAGAGTTGCAGAAGGCGCTTGTCTCGGCCACAAAGGGCCGCACGACCTTCATCATCGCGCATCGTTTCTCGACGATCCGCACAGCGGATCGCATTGTCGTTCTCGATGACGGCCGCATGGTCGAGACGGGCACATTCGATGAGCTTGTTGCCAGGCGGGGAATTTTTGCGAAACTCGCGAGCCGTCAGGTCGCGCAAACCGCGCCGGAAATGCAAAGCGCCGCGGAGTAACCATACGCAAAGTCTACGCTTTTTCGCTCTCTGCCCCAAAGCCATCCTGAATTCGACGCAATTTGCCGCCAGCTTAGACCACGATGGATCGACCCAAACGGGCAAAATCCATTTATTATCAGAGATTACAACAGCTTGGGCTTTGGCGGCTCGGCACTTGTGAACAGGATGCTTCTGGGAGTGGACAGCGCAAGCCTGGTGACTATGCCGAATCGAGAATTACTGCTTTAATGAGGGATTAACTAAAAATAGCCTCAATGAGGCTTCGAGACGGGGGTGTTTTTCCGGCGTTGGAATCGGCGGCGGGATGCTCTCCGTACAGATCTTGTAGTCGAGCGCGCCTGTCAACGGATCCGAATGTCGAACATGTTGATAAATAAGCTGGATAGGCGCGCGGACGAGAACATTCGAGAGCGGGGCGAATGACGTACGGGGTCGCTGCGCCACGGGACTTCAGTCCCTACAATCGTGGCCGTTTATCTCGGAAGGCTTCTTCTCACACCGTCTCGGGCGCTGGAGCTCTCGCCCTCAGCATGGTCGTCGGCGCTTGGCTGTTTTATGCACGCCCCATCGACAACGCGAACATGGATCATCGACCGACAGTTGAACCCGCGGTCGTCTTCGTTCCCCATCCAAAACCCGCTGTAACAGCAGCCGCCCCTCAAGCCGCCCCACCTGCCAGCACGCCAGCTCCTCAAGAGAGCGCCTCCAACGCCGATTCTGCTTCATCTGCCTCAGGTCAACAGTCGCTTGCGAATTCCAATGGCTATGTCGCGCTTTTGGATCCGACCTATTCCCTCGGCTCGACGCCGCTCCCGCTGGCGGAGAGCGCGCCGCTTCAATCGGCTTTCGAGCCGGAGGCAGGCGCCTCGGGCAATGCGCCCGTCAAAGCTGTAGCCGTACTGCCGCCGGAGCGTCCGGCCACGCCGACGGAGGCGCAGAACACGCCTCTGCCGCCCTCGCCGCCGGCATCAGAGCTTGCCGAAACCGTGCCTTTGCCGCCGTTGCGCCCGGTGAGCCTCGAACCGCCGCGCCGGCATGAAGTCGCGCACGCCGCCCCACAGCAGGTGACGCGCGTGGCCCGCGCCGCCGTCGAGCCGCCGCCGAGCGATCATCGCAGCTTTTTCCAGAAGCTGTTCGGCGAGCGGACGCCGACACCCGGTCTTGCCTATGCCTCCACTGAAGAGGGAGCCATCGGCGGCCGCCGCGGCATCGCTTCCGCCACGCCGGGGCTCTATGACCGCTCGACCGCGATTTACGACATCAGCGCCCATACGGTTTATCTGCCCGACGGAACGCGGCTCGAAGCGCATTCCGGCTTGGGGAGCTGGATCGACGATCCGCGCCACGTTAACGTGAAGATGCGCGGCGCGACGCCGCCCGCCGTTTACGATCTCAAGCTGCGGGAAAAGCTTTTCCATGGCGTTCAGGCGCTGCGCCTCATCCCCGTCGGCGACGAACACATCTACGGCCGTAACGGCCTTCTCGCCCACACCTTCATGCTTGGCCCCTCCGGCCAATCGAACGGTTGCGTATCGTTCCGCAATTACAAGGCATTTTTACACGCCTATGAGAGCGGCGAGATCAAACGCCTGGTCGTCGTGGCGCGGCTGAACTGAACCCCCGGAGCCGTTTCGCTTGAAAACGCTCTAAATCAGAAACAACACCGTCACGAGAATGAAGACAGGCGCGAGGATCGCGCCTGCCCACGCCATATAGCCGAAGAAGCCCGGCATATCGACGCGCGCGCGGCGCGCCAGCGCATAGACCACGAAGTTCGGCGCATTGCCGATATAGGTCATCGCGCCCATGAAAACCGCCCCGAGTGAAATCGCCTCAAGCGTTTTGGCAAGCGGCCCCATCAGGACAGCCGGGTCGCCGCCCGCCATGCCGAAGAAAACGAGATAGGTCGGCGCATTGTCGAGGAAGGACGAGAGAAGGCCGCTCGCCCAGAAATAGGCGGCAGGGTTAGGTTGTCCGTTGGCGTGTGCGAGCCCTGCGACCACCGGCGCGAAGGGTCCGGCGGCACCGGCAGCCAGCATCGCCATCACCGGGACGATCGTGATGAAGATCGCGGCAAAGAGCTTTGCGACCTCCTCCAGCGGCTCCCAGGAGAAATGATTGGCCCGGCGATTGGCCGCGGGCGTCACCGCAAGCGATACGAAGCCGATCGCGAGCAAGGCGACGTCACGCAGAAGATTTTGCAACTCGAGCTTCGTACCGAGAAAATCGAAGGCAATGCCGGAATGCCAAAGCGCGCTGGTAAGAATAGCCACGATCACCGCCGCGATGAGCGCAAAATTCACAAGGCCGCTGATTGAAAGATGCGGCTCGGGGACGATGCTGCCCGAGCCAGCCATCTTGCAGTCTTCGCGGAACAGATAGCTGTCGAGCAAATAGAAAAGACCGAGCAGCACCGCACAAACGAAGAGCATGGGCGGCCACAGCGCCCGCACGGGCCAGAAGAAATCGACACCCCGCAGAAAGCCGAAGAAAAGCGGCGGATCGCCAAGCGGGCTCAAAACGCCGCCGATGTTGGACACGAGAAAAATGAAAAAGACGACGCTGTGGACCCTGTGTCGCCGCGTCGCATTCGCCTGTAGCAGCGGCCGGATCAGGATCATCGAAGCGCCGATGGTGCCGATGATGCTTGCCGCAAAAGTGCCTGCCGCAAGAAGCATGACATTGGTGGAAGGCGTAGCGCGTTTGATCCCGGAGACAACTATGCCGCCTGCCGCCGTATAGAGCGCAAACAGCATCAGAATGAACGGCGCATAATCAGCCATCATGCTGTGGCTGAAGGCCGCCAGCGCCGCGCGCAGACCTTCTGAATAGGCAAGCAGAGCGAAGGTCAGCAGCGCCCAGAAGGCCGCCGCCTTGCCGTAATGCACATGCCAGAGCTTCCTGGCGAAGACTGGCCCGAAAGCGATCGAGAGAAGAAGCCCGGCAAAAGGCAGCCCTTCCCAGATCGGCAGATGCGCGCCCTTCAGAGGCTCGGCGGCTGCCGGCGTTGCGCCGAGAAACAGCAAAAATCCGGAAAGGATACAGATGGGCCGGGCGCGCATTAGTCTCCTGGAGCGCCTTGGAGAGTAGCAGGCGCATCATTCCGGTTCAGGCGGCGGCAGATTCTTTCAAATCCGCCGGGCTGCCGAAATAGGCAATATAGCGCGGTTCGATTTCCGTGAGCGGCATCACTGTGAAAACATCGACAGTGCCGAATTGCCTGTCTATCACCGCACCATCGCTGAATTTGGCGCCGACGCGCAGATAGGCCTTTACGAGCGGCGGCAGCGACGCGACAGCTTTTCGCATATCTATCGCGCTGGCATCGAGAATGCCCATCGGCACGAAGCGGCCATTTCGTGGCGCAGCCTGCCACTCCGCGCCGGCCGAGGCCTGATGGTGCAGAAAGCTCAGCGGCAGAGCAAGCGCCAGCGGATTTGCGCCGGGCAGGCTGGCGCAGCCGATCAGCACATCCACGCGATAATGTTTCGCGTAAATCCACAGCCCGCGCCACAGAAGCTCTATGACCCGTTTCGTCCGGTATCCGGCGTCCACGCAAGAGCGGCCAAGCTCGAGAAAATCCTTGTTTCCATGGCGAGCGAGCAGTGGCGCGATATCGAACTCGCTCTGGCTGTAAAATCCGCCGTGACGCTCCGCGACCGCGCGCCGCAACAGGCGATAGGTGCCGACGAGTTTCGGCCTGGCGTGGCCAAGCGAATTGCGCGCCGCCATATCGAAGACCAGAAGGTGATCGCAGAAGTCGTCGAAGCGGCAGATGTCGCGGCGCATTAACGCTGTGAGCCCTTGAGCGGTCGCCGCACCCTCCTCGTAAAAAACCCTGTACCGTAAGCGTTGCGCGCGCCGCACGTCTTTGCGTGTGACGGCGAGACGAATTTCGAAATTGCCGAAGCGGCCCAGCAAGCGCGGCAGACCCTGAAGCTCGCCGGCAGGTTCAGGCGCGCTCCGCGGCTGCAAGGCGGCTTTCGCGCCGAAATCGAAAAGTATGGTGAGCATGTTCCGGATCACCTGAAATCAGCAGACGCAATAAGGATAAGACGAAGAAACGAAATCTCTGTGACGATAGCGCCATCGTCCAATACGCAAAAATGGAATCTGCTATAGCGGCTTCGAGCGAAACGGCTCCCGGTCCGCGTGAAGAAAACGCGACTTGCGGACCGGAGGTCCGCGGTCCGGAATCGCGACACCCGCAGCCAGCCAGATCACGATGCGTTCATGTCGAATCGACCAGAACGCATGTAACGTGATCAATTCCAATAAAATTAGAGCGGGATTTAAGCGAAAAACCGGTTCCCCTTTTTCGTATCCCGCTCCCGGCGCTGCCCTGATGCTCTGGCCAGACCGGCCGGGGGGAGTCATAAACGCGCGGTCGGCCGCGCCTGGCTGGCCCCTCGCAGCCTTAACCCGTCTTTGGCTTTCGCATGGCTCTGCTACGCGCTTCTGGAGTCTTTTTTACTCTCATCGGCTTTTTCGTCGCCGGTGCGCCGGTGCAATGGCTCGTGCTGCGGCTGCATCCCTCGCGCGCCTATATCCTGCCATTGCTCTTCAACCGCATGCTGCTGTATTTCCTGCAAATCGGCGTCACCCTGCATGGCGAGGCCCCGCGCCCTGGCCTCAGCACGCCACAATTGCTCGTCGCCAATCACCTGTCCTGGACGGACATTCCGGCGCTCGGAACCATCCACACCATCTCATTTCTGGCGAAGCGGGAGGTATCGCGCTGGCCGATCGTGGCGACATTCGCGCGCCTGCAAAAGACGATTTTCGTCGACCGCGACAGCCGCAAATCGATCCGCGCGGCCAATGCCGCAATGGCCGCGCGCATGCTGGCGGGCGGATGGGTCGCCCTGTTTCCGGAAGGCACGACGCATGATGGCCTGGCTCTCGGCCGGTTTCATTCCTCGCATTTCGCCGCTGCCAGCGATCTCCTGCAAGACAATCCGCAGATCGAAGCCGTGCGCATACTGCCGGTGGCGATCCGCTATTCATCGCCGCGCGCGGCCTGGCTCGGCGACGATCTCCTGCTGCCGCATGTTGCGGAACTCCTGCGCGGGACTCCTATCACCTGCGATATCTTCTTTTGTGCTCCGCTGATCTTTGACCGTGCGAGCGACCGCAAAGAGATTGCGCAACAATGCACGGCGAGGATCGAGGCTATTCTGGCCATGCCATCGCCGGCGGATGCTGGAGCGCCTACCCGAACGCTTTCGGGTGAAACGGCTTGAGTACGATTTTGGAGCAGCTCTCCCACGATCACAACAAGCTGACGCAATATTAAAGCCATAAAATCTGCCGTCTCTGGTAATGTAATCCTGAGTTTGACGAGAGGGGAACAGTCTCATTGACGGCGACCGTGAGGACAATCGCTAAAGACCAGATGAAGCCACAAGGCGCCGGTCAGCTTTGGTCGAAAGCCGTGCAGACCTTGACTCTGATAGCGGCGTATTGGGCGATTGTCGTCGCGGTGCTGGGGCCGAAGAGCAGGCGCCTTCGAGCGGCTGAGCGAGCCGTTTCAATGACGCCTCACTCGGCAAAGATGCGCCGGCGATATGGTGTCCTCTTGTTCCAGACCAGGCGATTTCGCGACTCAGCGAGCGAGTTCGTCTGCGCCGCCCGGCTTGAACCGAATGATGCGACGGGATTCTTTTTTCTGGCGCGCGCCCTGATTCAGATGGGGATGTCGGATCCTGCATTGACGGCGGCGCGTCTTGCTGTGAAGGCCGATTCAGCCAATCGGCGCGCGATCCTCCTGCTGAAGCGCCTTGCCGCAAACGCGCCGGCCTCCGTACAGGCGGGCGCGTCAGAGTTGATCACGCCGCCGCACGCATCTGCGCCTCCGTGGAAATTCCGGCCACTGTTGACGCGCAGACTACGCGCCGTCCGCCGTCTGGTTGCCGCTCCGTCCGGCTCTATTCAAGGTGACTTCGAGTTTGATTATGGGCCAGCGCCAAAGCGCGGCCTGCGCGAATATGTGACCGACCAGATCGACGCTTTTATTTCGTTTTTGAATCTGGAGCGGAGCCTCATCCTCCGCAACCTTGCAGCGCAAAGCACGGGAAGCATCATCGCGCCCTTCTCGCTCACAATTCAGCTAATCCTCGCCATCATCGCGCACACTGTACTTTTCTGAGCGATGATGCGCGACTTTCCTGGGCAGATTTCCTATCTCTTTTACAACATCGGCGGCTTCGCCACATGGTTTCTTTTTTCTTACAGCCGGTTCTGCGCCGTTCCATTTTTGGGGAGGCAGCCGGTCACCAAAAGCGCAAACATAAAATGGCTGAATCTCGCAATCGCCGATGCTGTCCTCATCCTCATCAAAATATTTATTGCCGTACCACTGGTTATTTTCGGATTCTGGATCTTCGGATATAGCGAACTGGCCGGAGATCATTTCTCGATCAATTTGCTGCTGTATATTTCTGTCATCCTTTTAACTCTGGCTATGGGCATCGGCCTCGGCATGGTTTTCCATGCCTTGAGCGCGCGATGGCCGATGATCGCGACGACCGAACATCTCTTCATGTGGATCATGTTTTTCACTTCCGGCGTCTATGAACCCTATGTATCGATGCCGGATTTTGCGCAGCCCTATTTCAAGCTCAACCCCATGCTCGCGCTCGTGGAATATTCAAGGTCAGCACTTGATCCAACCTATCCGGTCGATGATCTCACATTGGCCTATCCTGTGCTTTTCGCCTCTACGCTCATAGCGCTCGGAATGGTTCTCCGATCCTGGGAAAAGAGGGCTCGGTCCGCATGATACGCTTCAGTCGGGTTTCGCGGAAAGTCATCGGCGCAAACGAGTCTGTTCGCGGAACTCTGGAAGACATCAATCTCGTGTTGCCGACGAATCGCAAAGTCGCGATTCTCGGGGCCGAGCGTGCCGCAATGACGACATTTCTGCATTTGCTCGCCGGCTCGGAAGTTCCAGATCGTGGCTCGGTCGTCATAGAGCGGCATAATCTGTCTCCGATTGTGAACTCAGGCGGCGGAGCCGGAAGCAATCTGTTGCCTCAATTGACCGCTATGGAGAACGTTCGATTTTTTGCACGGCTGCACGGACTGGACGCACTGACTCTGAAACAGATCATCGAGTGGGCCTGCCATTTCGGCTCTATGTGGGACGAGCCAATTCGCTTGTTCGATTGGCCGCGGCGGCGGGCGCTTGAGACTGCGTTGATCGCGGCGCTTCCGTATGACTGCTATCTGGTCGATCACTTGCATACTATGGCGGGAGAATTGTGCTGGCTTCTCGCCACCCGGGTGCGCGAACGCCGTGCCGGATGGATCTTCACGACGGACAATTTCAATATTGCTCAAAAATTCGGCGAAGTCTGTGTCGTCATTGAAGACCGCAGCGTCCATGTATTTCCTACAATGGCGCAGGCGCGATCCGCTTACTCTTTCTGATGCGCTTCGGGATCCACGCGTCTGTCGCGCAACCCGGAGCACTCGTGGCCGACTGAAACCAATGCGAGTGGCAATCTCGACCGTCGGCGAAATCATGTGGTAATCTGGTAACAGAAACATTGGGGTGATCCGATTCGATGAGCGGAACTGAAACCGACGAAGCTCGGACGGCCCCGAGAGAAAGCGCCAAGCCGCCTGTGAGCGGCCAGGTCAAGGGTGGGGCTCAAGCCGCTTCGACAGCCGATCCGGAGCATGGACGTGCTGTTGCAAAGCGCGCCGCGCCCGATTTGCATCCGGCCGAAAACCAGGCTCCGAAGCCTATGCAGGCGCCGAACGCCCTGCAAGGCCCTTGGCGCATGCCGCCTGTCAGATGGGTCGAGGAGGTTCTCAAGCTTGAGGACTCCGAGATCAAGAACAAGCGGCGCAAGGGCTTCTTTCTTCGGTTCGCGCTCTTTGTGCTTCTGCCGACGGCGCTCGCGACCGTCTATGTGTTCTGGTATGCGACGCCGCGCTATGTGTCCGAATTCCAGGTCGCCTATCAGTCGAATGATCCCAATAGCGTCGGGAACACCTCAAGCTTCCTGTCGAGCATGATAGGCACCGGCGCGACCGACATGTCGCGTGTCCTGGCTTCTTATTTCAGCTCCTCGGCGGTCGCGGAGAAGGTGAACAAGCAACTCGATCTGCGAGACCACTACAGCAACTCGAAAATCGACTGGTGGGACCGGCTTGGCCCAAAAGCCTCTTCCGAGCAATTTCTGGACTATTTCAACAAGCGTGTCAGCGTTCACAAGGAAATGGGAGGCTACGTCACCGTCGACGTTGAGGCGTTCAATCCGGCCTATGCGCAGAAAGTCGGGAAAGCGATGGTGAGCGCAGCAAGCGACATGGTCGCGGGCATGGAGCAACAAGCCCATGAGGATGCGGTCGCTGTAGCAGCAACGGAACTCAAGCGCTCGGAGGATCGTCTGCGCCGGACAACCGCCGACCTTGCAAAATTTCGCGATCAGCATCGCGACGTGAATATCCAGGGCTCGTCAAACATGCTCGACAGTGTCGTTGGCGGCCTCGAATCGAAGCTGTCGAAGACTTATTCAGACCTCACGGATGCGCGGACCTTCATGGCCGAGAACTCCCCGACAGTGGTCGCTCTCAAGGCCAGAATTGCCGCTGTGGAGAAGCAGATCGATGTGGAGAGACGCCGCCTGGGTTCGGTCAAGAGCGGTTCCGGCAGCACCCAGACGACGACTCCCTATTCGCAAATCATCGCCGCTTACAGTGCCCTGAACACGGAGCACACGTTTGCGACGGATAGCTATGTGTCGGCGAAAAAGGCGTATGACCTCGCACGCGCGGCTGCCTCACTGAAGGCTGCATATCTGGTGAACTTCGTGCCGCCCAACCTGCCGCAGGCATCGACGTCACCGGACCCGCTGACCGACATCCTTTCGACTTTCGTGCTCGCGCTGTTTGCCTACACGGCCGGAAGCCTGCTGCTCGGCGCCTTGCGTGATCAGGCGGGGATTTAGAGCTGTTTCGGTTCTGATGGAATCAGAACATTTAATTAAATCGGGTTCAGGCGAAGTGATCCGCAATCGCCCTGTGCGACCGGCAACGAGTCATTGTCCGGTTTAAGCGCAGCGACGTCCGGTGCCTGCAATTGATGAAGCTCATAGCCCCCCTGGCCGCGCGAAAGCTTTCCGGCAATCCAGGGCAGATAGCCATCCTCGATCTTCGTTTCTCTGAACAAAATGATCTTGCGGGCATTCGTATCGGCGACGATCCGATCGACAAGTCCCGCCTTGGTGTCCTGGGGAATGACGAGCGCTGGCTCTGAGGGAGCATGATCGACAATCAGAGTCAGAAAATCATGCGGGAACGCATCGCGGACCTTGAAGTCGTTGGGCGTTATATCGAGCATTTGACAGAACCACTCCGGTGCGCCGATCTCAGAATAGGCGAACAGCGGCCCCACATAAGACGCGCCTTTGAGATTTCTCCGGCACCACTGCTCGCATTCTGCTTCCGTCACTTCTTTCGAGCAAAATACGACATAATAGGTTCTTACCCGGGAAGGCGCCTGGCCGGTCCGGAAATGGTTGTTGAGCTTCGGAAATTGCCGCTTCTTATCCGTAGGACGCCCCATCCGTGACAGCGCGCCGGTCCTTTTGCCAAGTTGAAAATCCCTGGGAAGCGGCGCGTTCTCGGTGAGGCGGTCCAGTTCCTTGCGCAGCGCCACATCCGATGTCGCCAATTTCCTTGCGAAGAAAAAGCCCTGCTGCGTCAGCAGTTCCGCATGCTCCGCGAAGAACTGAACCGGCCGCCCATAACAATTGTAATGATACAGCGCCGGGCTTGTCTGAACGATCTCCCGTTCGGGGACGATGGTGCGCACGACCGTCTGAATTGCGGTTTCATCCGGGATCCAGACATTTTTCATAAAGCGAACGAGTAAACGATCGTTCGTAAGCTTGTCGATCACACGGCGCCATGTTTCCGCACGCATGAGGCACCATTGCGAGCCGATCGCGTATTCATATCCGGATGGCCGCCGCCGCCGTATCTTCAGCTTGTTCTGAATGGCATAAGCCACATCGAAAAGACGCCGGTGCTTCCAGAAGTCAAAAGGATACCACCAATAGAGGCGCTCGGCCTGTGGGCCGTCCAGCACCCAGCGATGACTGAAAATGTCGAATGCCTCGATGTAATCGAACGGGTGATCCGCCAGGTAGTCGCGCAATGCGCTTGCGGACTGGATTGGATAACAACTGCCGCTGATCACCGCGATGTAATCGAGATCGGGCGTTCGATCGAGTGAAGCAGCGATGGCGTCAAGCGTTGCGGCGACGATCCCCCAGCGGCCCCATTCAACATGCCTGGTGTTGATGACGAGCACATTTGGAGACGCAAACGCCTGATAGGACTCCAGCACCTGTGGGGCCGCACTCGTGTCGACATGAATGACAATCGAGTCGTAATCGCGCACAAGCCTTTCGACGAGCAGACGGCTCGAAGCGTCAAATCCATGCACAATAAGAGCAACGCCGATTTTCTTGCTCAAGACCAAAGCCCATCATTGATCAGCCCGAGATCGAGAAGCGTCTTCGAAGACTCGAATCTCGTGGACGAGGCGTACATCAAATCCAGCTTGGTGCTGCTCTTGTAGTAATCTGAATACCTCTTGTATTCCTCGCCGCCCTGATAATGCTCGCCCCGCCCGGATTCTTCTTTCGCCTTGGCGGAAAAGCGGGAGTCGAACTTGAAGTGCAACAACGCGCCGGTCACATGGCTATGCCAGCAATGCGGCGAATTCAGGCGCACCGGCGACACGACATGTTGATTGATTAAATAGCTGAAGTTCTTTTTCCACTTAATGAGCGGCACCTTGTTCAGCGCCGGTGCTTTTTCAGGATGTTCCTTGAAGAATCGGCGCAGACGCGGTCCGCCACGCACCCATACGTCCTGATAGCCGCCGGCGACCATGAAATAAGTATTCGGATCGAAGTGATCCGCTTGCAGCACCGGCTGGGTATCCTTGTTGAAGGTGATGTCCTCGATCGGGCCGTCGGGATACATATCCAGCATGAGAGACCACACCGCGGCCTGCTCGGCATCGGTCAGGTGGCTCACAAGATCCCGGAGGGTTCGGCTTTCCATATGCGGAAAGACGAAAAACTCATCGACATCAACCGAAATCACCCAGTGGTCGCAACAATAGCGCTGGAGAAAGGCATTCAGCCAATCGGTGCCCTGCCGTGCCGCGCCGAAACTCTGCGTCACTCTGAAAAGCGAGATATCCTTGGCGGCCTCGCAAAGCGAAGGGTCCAGCCCTCCGTCCGTCGAATCATTATCTATAAAAATGAAATGATCGATCCCAAGACGCCGATAATAATCAATGAAGGGGCCAAGACGAAATTTTTCGTCACGAAACATCGCCACCAGCAGAATATCGGAAGCGCCGATGTGCGATGTGTTATCCACAATTGTTTTGGTGTGACGCCAAACCGATCTTGTGCGCTTTATCGAACTGTGACGCCTTTGCGCCCGTTCCCAAGTTTTTCTCAAGCTATTTAAGAAGAGAGATTGGAGCATTTTGAATCGCAGTTACTGTAACGCAATCAGCGAATGGATTTCCAACTAACACGAGGAGCTGACGCTTCATAGTATGTTTTGGTCGTTATCCTGATTGTTGATCATCTCTGTCGCTGCACCTCATGTTCCGCTACGGAAGGTAGCGTCCGAGTTGGCATTGGACTTCTGATTTTTGGCGTACTTGCGGCAATTGTTGTTTTTGTCCCCAATTGATTCAACTGGCGGCACGCGAACGATGAGTCGTTTCGGATTTTCAACGGCTCTACTTATTTGTTTTGTCGCATTTTCTTCATGCAGGCAGGAAGCCATTTCCGCGCGACGCGGACCTCCATCGTCGGTAAGAATTATGAATTATTGAACTTATCGATCCAATTGCTCAATGGAAATTAAGTCGTTTCGGTTTTGATCGAATCAGAACCGGACCCCAATTATTTGTTTCGACTCGTATTCTTCACGCGAACCGGAAGCCACTTCGCCTGAAACGTTCTAAAGCGACGACAAAAACGCTTCAAATTTATCGAAATATTCGACGGGCGATGGAGCGCGAAACGCCGCCGCCCTGCTTGCGAATTCGGCGCGTAGCGATGAGCCATCCACGGTCATGTCTTTTATCGCCGCCTGCCATCCGAGGCCGTCCAATGGCGAGAGAAACAGCGCGCGATTCTGGCTGACTTCCCGAAAAACCCCGGTGTCAGATGCGATCACAGGCGTCCCCACGCCCAAAGCCTCGACCAGGGGCAGGCCATAGCCCTCGGCGAACGACGGCATCAGCAGCGCCCGGGCATGAGCAAGGAGTTTCCGCAACTGAAAAACAGAAAGGCCGCTGAGCCGAAGGATATGGGGCCTGATCTGCGTACAACGCGATAGCAGATCCATGACCTGTTCGGTTTCCCAGCCAGGTTTGCCGACGATAACGAGGACGGGAACAGGCCCCGGCCCTTTTGCAAGCTCCCGCCAGATATGCAGAAGGAGAAGATGATTCTTGCGCGGCTCAATGGTCCCGACCATCACGAAATATGGCGCGGATGGCAGCTCGATTTCCGCGTCCTGATCTTGCCGGCTCGTTTCGATACTCGAAGGCAACAGCGCGATATGAATCGGGATGTTGCTACGCCCGCGCGTTTGCAACTCGGCCTCGACCCGTCTGGCGACGCTCTCCGTCGACACGACGAGCGCGGTGGCGTGCCGAAGAATTGTGCGCAGACGCTTCTCAAATCGTTTGTGATAGCCAGCCGGAAAAAATTCGGGATGGTCGAGGGGCAGCAGATCGTGAACGAAAAACACCTTCGCTATGTCGGGCCTGGCATTCAGCCATTTGAAGAAGACGGGAAATTCGAGGAGATGCTGCGCGACATTGATATAGATGGAATTTTTCGGAATGTGCGTTCGCGGAGCGTCCCGCAGTCTCAACCGCTGAATTTTCAGGAGTCTCGGTACTTTCCACAATAACTTGTCTATCTGGCCACGAATGCTCGTTACGCTTGCAATGGATTTGTCCAATCCGCGTGAGAACAGACGATTGCGTTTGCTGTCGTTCGGCTCCCAAAGCTCCCGTCCCATCCTGACAATCGAACGCGCCTGATTGGCGTCGAGAACATGCGGACGGCGAAAGCCATAATGGGCCACCGTCGCCAAAGCCGGCTCGCCTCCGACAAAATGCTTTGCGAACATCAAATCGACACGGTCGATCCCGGTGGGCGATGTAATCGCCAGACGGGAAACGACATGGGTGATGTCATAAACCAGTGGCCGTTTGATTTCCGTCATCAATGACTCGCTGCATGTCACGGCTTTCGCGATTTGACATGCAATTCAGTGCTGGCTCGCCCGGCTTTTGCAAGACAAAAAATCGTTGCGTCTCAGGCTTTCGCAGCGACCAGCTTTGCGAGCCACTCTTTGAACATCGCGCGCCCGGCATCGCGAAGCGCGGGACCGTTCATGCGGCATGCGTCGCGGATCTGCACCGGATTGATGCCGGCGGCGGCGAGCTCCGCGGCATGGCCGATCAGCCAGGGTTCGAGTTCGCGGCGCGTTTCCGCCTCCGCATGGAATTGCAGACCGAGCACATTGGCGCCGATTGCAAAAGCCTGATTGGCGAGCGGCGTCGTTGCCAGAAGTTCGGCGCCCTTCGGCAAAGCAAAGGCATCGCCATGCCAGTGCAACACCGGAACGCCATCGAGATGGCGAAGCGGACCGCGCCGCCCCGCTTCGGTGAGGGTCAACGGAGCAAAGCCGATTTCCTTGCCGCCGGACGGCGCAACCTTTGCGCCAAGCGCAGAGGCGATGAGTTGCGCGCCAAGGCAGATGCCGAGAAGTGGCAATCCGGTTTCGAGCCGTTTCCTGACGATTGCAAGTTCGTGTTCCAGAAACGGATAGGCATCTGTCTCGTAGACGCCGATCGGACCACCGAGGATCGCAAGAAAATCCGGCGCAAGCGCGTCGAACTTTGCTAGGTCGCTCTCTCCGACATCGACATAGGTGATGTCATAGCCGGCGCGCGCGAGGTCTTGCTCGAATGTGCCGAGCGTCTCGAAATGCACATGCCGGATCGCAACGGCGGTCTTGCTCATTTTATCGGTTCCGCCGCGCTTGAATTTAGAATTAACGCGCTTTCTTCACGCGAACCGGAAACCACTTCGCTCGAAAACGCTTTGTTGCAACTCAGTCGTTGAAATGGCGGCCTTCCGTCACTTCTGGAACAAGGCCGGCGCGAATGGCAAAATCGCCGAAGTGCTCGCCCTTCGAGCGATCACGCGCATAGCGTGTAATGACGCCATCGAGATATTCGAGGATTGCCGGCTCCCCGACATTTTCAAGCACCATCTTGTTGAGGCGTTGCCCGTGGAAGCCGCCGCCGATGTAAAGGTTATATTTGCCGGGAGCCCTGCCGGTCAGGGCGATCTCAGCAATATAGGGTCTGGAGCAGCCGTTCGGACAGCCGGTCATACGGATGGTGATCGGTTCTTCCGAGAGGCCGTTCCGCGCGAGGATCGGTTCAATCTTCCCGAGCAGGCTCGGCAGATAGCGTTCGCTTTCAGCCATAGCGAGACCGCAAGTCGGCAGCGCGACACAAGCCATTGAATTGAGGCGCAGCCCGCTCGCGGCATTCAGCCCATCGAGACGGTACGTCCGCAACAGGGATTCGATGGCCGGCCTGTCCTTGCTTTCGATATCGGCGATGATGAGGTTCTGGTTTGGCGTAACACGGAATTTGCCCTTATGCACCTCAGCGATGGCGCGCAAACCGTCGAGCAGGGCGGCATCCGGCAAATTGCTCACGCGGCCGTTCTCAATGAACAGCGTGAAATGCTCCCGGCCGTCCTCGCCGCGCTGCCAGCCGATTTTGTCGCCATTCGAAACGAAGCGATAGGGCTTGGCAGGCGTAAAGGAAAAGCCCAGCCGGCTTTCAATCTCCGCCTTGATGAAATCCAGCCCCTTGTCGTCGATCGTGTATTTGAAACGGGCGTGGCTACGATCCACCCTGTCTCCGTAGTCGCGCTGCACCTCCATGGTGGCATCGCAAACCTCAAGGACCTTGTCCTTCGGAATGAAGCCAATGAGGCTGGCAAGTCTCGGATAGGTTTTCGGCGCCTGGTCCGTGCGCCCCATGCCGCCGCCGATCACGACATTGAAGCCCTTGATTTCTTTGCCTTCTATGATCGCTATAAAGCCGAGGTCCTGCGCGTAGATGTCGATGTCGTTGATCGGCGGGATAACAAAGCCGATCTTGAACTTTCGCGGCATATAAGTCTTGCCGTAGAGCGGCTCTTCCGGCGTTGGGCGCGGGTCGGCCGGCTCTTCTTCGTACCAGATCTCGCGATAGGCGTTTGTTTTCGGGATCGCATGGTCGCTCGCCCGCTTGGCCAGCGCGTGGATTTCCGCATGCAGAGCTGAAAGCTCCGGGTTGATCGAGGCCATGACACCGCGGGAATCGTCGCCGCAGGCCGCCCTGGTATCAAGGAGGACATCGCGCAGGCCCTGAATGACGGAGCGCAGGTTTTTCTTATGAACGCGATGGATCTGGAATGTCTGGCGCGTCGTCAGCCGCAGCGACTCGCCCGCATAGGCGCGCCCGATCGAATCGAGCTTCAGCCATTGGCTCGGTGAAAGCACGCCACCAGGAAGGCGCACGCGCACCATGAAGCGATAGGCGGGTTCGAGTTTCTGCCGGCGGCGCTCGTCGCGAATGTCGCGATCGTCCTGCTGATAGATGCCGTGAAACTTCATCAGCTTGATGTCGTTGCCGGGCACGGCTGCTGTCAGCTCGGCTGCGAGACCCGCGGCGATGGTGCCGCGCAACTGGTCGCTGTCGGCTTTCATCCTCTCATCGGGGTTCAGCTTGTCGAGAGGCTGGGAGAGATCATGGCTACGATCTACAGTGGGCGATGACACGGCCGGTTCCTCAATAAACATCCATCTGGTAACGGCGATCCGACTGCATTGCGCTGATATAGTCCTCAGCCGCAGCCTTGCCCTTCCCGGACTGTTGTTCGACGATCTTCAGCAAGGCAGCATGGACGTCCGGCGCGAGCTTTGCGCCATCGCCGCAGACATAGATATGCGCGCCTTCCTCCAACCAAGCGTATACGTCGCGCGCATACTCCAGAAGGCGATGCTGCACATACACTTTGTCGGCCCCATCGCGCGAAAACGCAACATTCATGTGCGACAGCACCCCATCCTTGAGGAAGGTCTGCCATTCAGCCTGATAGAGAAAGTCGCTGTCGAAATTGCGTTCGCCGAAGAACAGCCAGGACTTGCCCGTTGCGCCCGCGATCTCACGCTCCTGAAGGAAGGAACGGTAGGGCGCAACGCCGGTGCCTGCGCCGATCATAATGATCGGCGTGTCGTTGTCCGGGAGCCGGAATTGCGGGTTGGCCTGTATGTAGACAGGCAGGACCGTGCCGACGTCTGCACGCTCCGCGAGTTGGCCCGAAGCGACGCCGCTGCGGGGCGTGCCATTGAGAGCGTAGCGCACAGCGCTGACCGTCAGATGCGCCTCGTCGGGCGCGAAATTGAAGCTTGACGCGATGGAATAAAGCCGCGGCTGGAGCGGACGCAGCCCGGCAAGAAAGCTCTTCGCATCGATGCCCTTAACCGGGAAGCGCCGCACGATATCGATGATATGATTGCCGTGCAGGAACTCGGTGCGCAGCTTGGCGGCGCCCTCGCCACGCAGACTTTGCAGTTCGGCAGCGCCGGTCAGTTCAGCCCAGTGATCGATGAAGCGCGGCGTGGCCGCCGTTATCTCGTAGGCTTCACCAAGCGCATCGGCGAGCGAAAGCGAGCGATCCTTTACTGAAGTTTCGGCAGCCGCGTCGAGTTGCAGAGTTTTGAGGAGACTTTCGACGAGCGCCGGATCGTTGCGCGGCACTATGCCAAGTGCGTCACCGGGCTGGAAGGACAGGCCGGAGCCTTCGAGCGAAAGCTCCACATGCCGCGTTTCCTTGCTCGATCCGCGTCCGGTGAGCGCGAGATTTTCAGCGACTACCGCCGAAAAGGGGTTGCGCTTGTCGAAGGCAGCCGCTGCGGATTTCGCCGGCGCGGCAGCGGTGGCGTGCGCTGGTTGAGTTCCCGCCTGCCCCAACTTTGCGAGCATTGTGGTGGCCCAGTCCGCTGCCGGCGTCTCGTAATCGACATCGCAATCGATGCGATCCCGGATGCGGGTTGCGCCGAGTTCAGCGAAGCGCGCATCAAGGCGCTTGCCGGCGCCGCAGAAGGATTCATAGGTCGAATCGCCAAGCGCCAACACGGCAAAGCGCACACCCTCCAGGCGCGGCGCCTTGCGGCCTTCGACGAATTCGAAGAACGAGACTGCCGAGACAGGCGGCGCGCCCTCGCCATGCGTCGAGGTGATGATGAGCAGATCCTGCTCGTTCTTGAGTTCGCGGGTCTTGTAGGTCGCCATGTTCAGAAGACGGGCGGGACGGCCCTGCGCGTTGAACTGTGCGACGAGGCTCGTCGCCAATTCGGCGCTGTTCCCGGTCTCGCTGCCATAGAGGACGCTGAGCGTGCGCTCCGGCACGCTGGGCGCAAGCGGCGGGACGGACAAGCCAAGCGGCGTGTTGCCCTCGATATTGCCGGCACGGAATTCGACGCCGGCGAAGAAGCCGCTGAGCCACAGCAACTGTTTGTCGTCGAGTGACTCCGCAAGCGTCCTGATCTGTCCCCATTGCGCGTCCGAGATGCCGGGTCCGCGAAATTCATAAACACCCATGGTCTGGCGGCCTTATACGGCGCATCTTCGGTTTTCGACTGCTGCGCCCTGAAATTACATTCCGAGAATGTTATTAACCTCGGATTTCCATTCTAATTATGGCTTTTGTCTCCACGTTGTACAAATTCATTTGATTGTGGTTTAATGCAACAAAATTGATATGAAATATGGATATCAATCAGGCCCGGACCTTCCTCGAAATCGCCAGAAGCGGCAGCTTCATCGCTGCCGCTGAGAACCTGCATATCACGCAAACCGCTGTCAGTGCTCGCATTCGGGCACTTGAGGACCTTCTGGGATGCCGTCTTTTTGTACGCAACAAAGCGGGTGCGCGCCTTACCTCGGCAGGCGAAAAGCTGGTCCGGCACGCCGCATCCATGCTTCAGGTTTGGGAACGGGCGCGCCAACAGGTCGCGCTCCCTGAAGGCCGCAGCGCGAGGATCGCTATCGGCGGCGAGTTCAGCCTGTGGCACCCGCTCGTGGCGGACTGGCTGATCTGGATGCGCCGCGAATGCCCTGAGGTTGCCTTACGGGCGGAGGTCGGCACCCCGGCGAGCCTTCTCGCGCATCTGGAAGACGGAACTCTCGATCTCGCGGTGCTCTATAACTCCTCGCCCCGGCCGGGCCTTATCGCCGAACCTCTGCGAGAGGAAAAACTCGTTCTGGTCACGACCTCGGCGGATGGCAGGCTGACGCCGGAAAACTACGTCTATGTCGATTGGGGGCCTGCATTCGCAATCAGGCATGAAGCTGCTTTTCCCGATCTGGGCAGCCCGCCGGTTTCGATTTCACCCGGCCTGCTGGCACTGACTTATGTGCTCTCTGCCGGCGGCTGCGGCTATTTTCGTCTCGGCATGGTGCAGTCCTTCCTCAAGGATCAACGCCTTTGGCGGGTGGCTGACGCGCCGGAATTTGCGCAATCCGTCTATGCGGTCCATGCCGAACGCAGTGACGCCGAGGTGATCGAGCGCGCCTTGCAGGGCCTCAAACAGCTTGCAGCTGGTCGCGAACGGCCAAACTTGCCGGGGTCAATCGGGCCGCGCAGCCGGCGCTGAATTTTGCCGGATCATCATCCGGCTTATCAGAAGATCGACCATCCCTGACTTCCCGCGACTGCGCCAAAAATCGTAATGACGGCCAGTACGAGCAGCACCCAGTGAACCCGATGCAGCCAGGCGAAGGCGACTTCCTGTCTTTCCGTCGCCCACTTGTGAAAATAGCGATGCAGAACGAATGGCTCGCCAATGAACAGAACGAAGAAAAACAGCAACCACAGACAGACCATGGCGTGCAGCCACCAGAAGCTCGCGCTGGTGAAGTTGTGCCAGAGATCGAGCCGCCAGAGCATGTAGAGGCCGGTCAAGCCGACGATGATAACGGATGTGCGTGCCTGCCAGATGAAGCGATGCTCGATCGCCTGAAACGCCTTCAGCCATTGCGGCCCGAGATCGCCGCGCCTGACTGCGGGAAGCACCACCGTCGTCGCCATCGCCACGCCGCCGATCCAGATCACGACGAACAGGACATGCAAGGCCCGTGCGGCAATGACGTCATTCATGATCGCCTCCTATAGCGTTTTCAAGCGAAGCGGCTTCCGGTTCGCGTGAAGAAAACGCGTCAAAGCAAATAACTGGAGCCGAGGTTCGGATTCCATCAGAACCGAAAACGCTATAGCGCCCTCGGTCGCCAGCATATTTGCGCCGGAGCAAATCGCTCCCCTTATTGGGCGGCGGCGGGTAAGATGTCGCAATGAGCAAAGATGCGCACCTCACGCCGCAGTTCTTCGCTGGCATGGAACTCTTTCGGGATCTTCCGCCAGCGGCCATCGAGAAAGTCGCGGCCTCTGCGCGCGTGCGTCGCGTGGCGAGGGAGGCCCGCATCTTCAATCAGGGCGACGCGGGGGTTCGCGCGCATGCGGTGATCGAAGGCGTGGTGCGCATTGCTCAGACCGGCAGCGATGGTGCGCAGGTTGTCGTCCGCTTTATCGGAGCGGGCGAAATATTCGGCGCTGTGTCGCTGTTCACGGATGCGCGCTATCCCGCCGATGCCGTCGCTCTCGTCGAAACCCTTGAGGCGAGCTGGAGCGAAGCCGAGCTGCTGGAATTGATGATTGCCCAGCCGCAGATCGCGATCAATGTCATCCACATCATCGGCAAGCGGCTACAGGAGGCGCAGGAGCGGATGCGCGAACTCGCGACGCAGGGCGCTACCCGGCGCGTCGCCCATGCCGTGCTGCGGCTTGGCCGTCAGGCCGGGCGTGAAACAGCCGACGGAACAGAGATCGCGTTTCCGCTGCGGCGCAAGGACGTGGCCGACATCGCCGGCACCACCCTGCATACTGCGAGCCGGATTCTGACCGCATGGGAAAGCGCAGGATTGCTGGCGACCCGGAATCAGCATTTAACGATCCGCCAGCCCTCGGAAATCGCGCGGATCGCCGAGGATGCGTCCGACTGACGCCTCTTCTTTGGCCTTCCGTTTGCTCATGCGCAAACGCCGCGATCCGCCAATGCCTTATTATATGCCCATGGAAGAACGGATCCTCCCTTCAGTCGCCAGCAAGCCATCCCGCGAAACCGCTGCACTCTGGTCCCGCGCGTTCCGGCCCTTTTTTCTCGCAGCGAGCCTCTGGGCGGCCTTGGCCGTGGCGCTTTGGATCGCGCTGCTGATCGCAGGCGCCCACCTGCCGAGCCGTTTCGATCCGCTAACGTGGCATATCCATGCCATGCTGTTCGGCTTCGTGCTTGCGGCGATCGCCGGCTTCATGCTGACGTCAATTCCGATCTGGACAGGAAGACCGCCCATTCATGGCGCGCCGCTGATGGGGCTGGCGGCGCTCTGGTTGATCGGCCGCGTCGCCTGCTTTATCTCCGCTTTCCTGCCGTTCTGGCTCGCCGCCGCACTCGATCTGGCGTTTCCCGTCGTGCTTTGTGGCATCGCTGCGCGCGAGATCATCGCGGCGCGGAACTGGCCCAATGTCGCGCTGCCGATTCCCATCGGCGTTCTTGGGATCGCAGACTTTCTCATGTATCTCGGACAGGCGGGCTTCGGCGTGCCGGCGGGCCTCGGCTGGCGGCTCGCACTCATGGCGATCATCGCGCTTCTTTCCGCGATCGGCGGCCGCATCATTCCTGTCTTCACGCGCAACTGGCTTGCCAAACGCGGCGTCGCCAAACTCCCCGCGGCCGCCCGCGGCAAGTTCGACCGCTACGCACTCGCCACGCTCCACACCGGCCTTCTCGGCTGGGTATTTTTCCCGGCATCGCAGATCGTCGGCGTGCTGTTGATCATCGGCGCCGCACTCAACCTCTGGCGGCTCGTGCGCTGGCGCGGGTTCGCGACCTTATCGGAACCTTTGCTCGCGGTTCTGCATCTCGGCTATGCGTGGGCGGTTGTCGGCGCGGCCCTTCTCGGTCTGTCGATATTGACCCCGGCGGTGCCGCAAGTCGCGGCAATCCACGCGCTGACCGCTGGCGCGATCGGCACAATGGTGCTCGCCGTCATGACGCGGGTTTCGCTGGGGCACACGGGACGAGCGCTCAAGGCCGATGGGACCACGAAGCTGATCTATGTGACCATAACGGCCGCAGCCGCCGTGCGTGTGGCGGCTGGCTTTTTGCCTGCGGCCTCGATGGGACTTCTCACCGCCTCAGCCGTGCTGTGGGTCGTGAGTTTCGGCCTTTTCGCTGCGATTTACGGAGCGATGCTGTTGTCGCCGCGCGTCGCCTGAAAACGCTCCAGCTCGCGCTATTGACAAGTTGCGACCGCAACTTCATCCTGCGCGAAGCTACAGGCGATGGAGTTCGCCTTTTAACCGCCCTCAGGGCTGATGACTCCTCCAACACGTCTACGGACGGCAGGAGGAGTCTGCGTGAGAGGCCCCCACAGCCCCCCTCGAATGTGCCAGATGCGCTTCTTTCAAGCGCGCGTCTTCCGTTCGATTTGCTTCAGCCGGAGTTGGCGCGGCGGCGCGCCCCGCGCCTCTGATCCAGACCCTCATCATTCGATTTCAGCAAAGCACGCAAGCGCGCGGCATGTGCCGCCCTTGCCGCGAGCCGCGCTACCGCGTCGGCAATCCTGCCCGTACTTTTATTCAATTCTCGACGGACTGAATCCGAAATGCAGCCATATATAGCTATCGCAATAGGGGGCATCCTCGGATGCTGGGCGCGCTACGCAATGACGAACCTCGTTCAGTCGATCTGCGGCCGCGACTTTCCTTATGCGACCTTGTCGATCAACATCGTCGCCTGTTTCCTGATGGGCTTTCTGTTCTTTGCGACGCTGGAGCGGATGACGATCAGCCCGGTTCTGCGGATCGGCATTCTCACAGGGTTCATCGGCGGCTTCTCGACGTTTTCGACCTTCGCAATGGAGACTTTGCTGCTCGCCGAGCAGGGCGACACCGGCAAAGGCGTGCTTTATGTCGTCCTCTCCGTCGTTCTCGGCTTGCTCGCGACCTTCGGCGGCGCTTTCCTGGCGCGAAATCTCTGAGTCTGTTTTCGGTTCTGAAATCAGAACCGGGTATTCATTTGACGCGTTTTCTTCACGCGAACGGAGGCCGCTTCGCTCGAAAACGCCAAGAGGTGATGTCATGGCAGCCGAAGTAACAGTCGTCCGCATCTATCTGAGCGAAGCGGATCACAAGCATGGCAAGACCCTCATGCAGGACATTCTGGATATCCTGCATGAGCAGCACAAGGTCCGGTGCGTCACCGTTTTGCGCGGCATCGCGGGCATCGGCGACACCGGAGAAGTGCATGCCGCCAACATGCTGCGCATCATGGTCGATCTGCCCATCATCATCGAGTTTTTCGATACGCCGGAGGTGGTGAATTCCGTTCTCGAACTTCTGGACGATCTGCTGCCCACGGGGCACATCGTCTCCTGGCCCGCAACGTGCCGGTAGCTGTAGCGTTTTCGAGCGAAGTGGCTTCCGGTTCGCGTGAAGAAAACGCGCCAACAAACAAACAGACGTTCAGCTCTTGCGTTTCGGCAGAACCCAGTTCGGCCGGGGAAAGTGGCAGGTGTAGCCGTTGGGAAAGTGCTCCAGATAGTCCTGATGCTCCGGCTCCGCTTCCCAGAAATCGCTGACGGGAACCACCTCTGTCACGACCTTGCCGGGCCACAGGCCGGAGGCATCGACATCGGCGATCGTATCCCCGGCGATCCGCTTCTGCTCGTCGGTCGTATAGAAAATCGCCGAACGATAGCTCATGCCCACATCATTGCCCTGCCGGTTGCGCGTGCTCGGATCGTGGATCTGGAAGAAGAACTCGAGGATCTGCCGGTAGCTGATTTTGGCCGGATCGAAGATAATCTCGATCGCCTCTGCATGGGTGCCGTGGTTGCGATAGGTGGCATTGGGAACATCGCCGCCGGCATAGCCGACGCGCGTCGCAACGACGCCCTCACGGCGGCGAATGAGATCCTGCATGCCCCAGAAGCAGCCGCCTGCAAGCACCGCGCGCTCTTCACTCATCCGATATCCTCCACCTGACCGAGGTATGCGCCGTAGCCCTCAGCCTCCATGTCCTTGCGCGGGACGAACCGGAGCGAGGCAGAGTTGATGCAATAGCGCAGGCCGCCGCGGTCTCGCGGACCATCGGGAAAGACGTGCCCCAGGTGGCTGTCGCCATGCGTCGAACGGACCTCGGTGCGGATCATACCGTGGGTCGTGTCGCGCAATTCATTGACATTGCTGTGATCGATCGGCTTGGAGAAGCTCGGCCAGCCGCACCCCGATTCGAACTTGTCGGAGGAGGCGAACAATGGTTCGCCCGACACGATATCGACGTAGATGCCGGCTTCCTTGTTATGAAGATATTCGCCGGTGCCTGGCCTTTCCGTGGCGCTTTGCTGCGTCACGCTAAACTGCTCCGGCGTGAGCCTGGCGATGGCTGCGGGGTCCTTCGTGTATGTCATGCTGACCTCTCCTGATGTCGGCAAAGCGGCATTCGCGTCGAGACATAAATAAGATCTCGGTCCCGGTTTTGTCAGAACCTAAACGGCTCTACGCTGCCGCCCGCGCATTGCGTCGGACGGCCTGCGGCGGCTGCCCGAGGATCCGCAGAAACGCGCGCCGCATGCGCTCGCGATCGGCGAAGCCCGTCTCGTCGGCGATCACGTCCATCGAATGCCGGCCCTGCTCCATCAGCAGGCGCGCCGCCTCGACGCGCAGGGTTTCGACAGCCTTCGCAGGCGACTGGCCGGTTTCCGCCTTGAAGGCGCGGCTGAACTGCCTTGGGCTGAGGCCTGCGGCATCCGCCAGTTCTTCCACTGACAGAGCGCGCCGCAGGTTGCGGTGGGCGTAATCGAGCGCCTTCTGGATGCGGTCGGATTTCGGCTCCAGTTCCTGCAACGCCGAAAACTGCGATTGCCCGCCGGCCCGGCGATGGTAGACGACGAGTTTGCGCGCGACGGAACGGGCAAGCTCGACGCCATGATCCTTTTCGACCATCGCGAGCGCGAGATCGATGCTCGCCGTCATGCCGGCGGAGGTCCAGACCTGTCCGTCGATAATGAAGATCCTGTCCTCTTCGACCTTCAAACCGGGAAACCGCTGCTGAAGATCCCGCGCGAAAAACCAGTGCGTTGTTGCGCGCCTGCCGTCGAGCACACCGGCCTGAGCAAGAACGAAAGCGCCCGTGCAGGGCGCCGCCACACGCCGCGACAGGCGCATGGAGCGATTTACGAAATCGAGCACGCCCGGCGTCACGGGATCAGGCGTATTGCTTGCGCCAAAGATCACCGTATCGAACACGGCTTCCCCGAAAGCCTGCGTCTCGACGCAGAACCCCGCCGATGACCTGACCAGCCCGCCAGCCTCCGACAGGAGCGTGATGCGATAGGCCGCCTCATCAAGGCTCATGTTGGCGACCTCGAACACGGTGAGCGCCGCGAAGCCCATGACTTGAAAGCCGGGAAAGACGACGAAGCCAATTCCCTGCATCTCTGCGCTCCCAAGTATGTCTTAAAAAGACGTATATATGACATTTGAGACATACGCAAGAGACGCTACACGGATGCCATGTGCTGATCACGGCACGGATCCCTGGAGCACGCTCCAGCCTATTGAGAGACAAGCAATGACACATGCAGCAAAAGGCACGGCGCTCGTCACAGGTGCTTCGTCGGGTATTGGCGCAGTTTACGCCGACCGACTGGCGCGCCGCGGCTATGATCTGATCCTCGTGGCGCGCAATCGCGACAAGCTCACGGCGCTCGCCAAGCGCCTCGGAGATGAAACCGGCCGCGCCGTCGAAGTCGTGGCCGCAGATCTTAATAACAAGGCCGACCTTACCCGCGTCGAAACGCTGCTGCGCACGGACGCCAGCATCACCATGCTCGTCAACAATGCCGGCATCGGGACGGCGGCCCCGCTCCTTGCCTCCGATGTCGACAAGATGGATGAGATGATTTCGCTCAATGTCAGCGCGCTCACGCGGCTGACTTATGCGGCGGTTCCGGGCTTTGTCGCGCGCGGCGGTGGCGCCATCATCAATATAGCCTCGATCGTCGGTATCGCGCCCGAATTGCTCAATGGGGTCTATGGCGGCACGAAAGCCTTCGTGCTGGCGTTCAGCCAGTCGCTGCACAAGGAACTCGCGGACAAGAACGTGCGCATCCAGGCAGTGGCGCCCGGCGCGATTGCGACCGACTTCTGGGACATCGCCGGCATGCCCATCTCGAATCTTCCAAGCACGATGGTGATGAAGACCGATGAACTGGTCGATGCCGCGCTTGCCGGTCTCGATCAGGGCGAACTCGTGACGATCCCCTCGCTTCCCGATGTTTCCGACTGGCAGGCCTATGAAAGCGCGCGGCAGAAGCTGATGCCGAACCTGTCTCTCAGCGCGGCCGCGCCACGTTACAGGCAGGCCGCTGCCTGAGCGATCTGCATGCCGGCTGCCGTTGGGCAGCCGGTGTGTCGCGATGCCCGCATGCGTCATGCGCGGACTTGATCCGCGCATCGATTAAGAAACGGGCCTCCGTCATTGCGAAGCGCGCAGCGCTGAAGCAATCCAGAAAACAATGAAGGGCTGGATTGCTTCGTCGCTGCGCAGGCAAGTCTACGCAGCCTGCGTAAACTTGGCTGCGATGCTCCTCGCAATGACGCCTTACGGATCAACACGGTCGCTTCGCCCGCAATGACGCTTGCCTTTAATGTGCAAGCACATCGCGGAGCACAACGGCCTGATTGTGCAGTTCGTCGTGCGCTGAGTAGATGAGCGTGAGCCGGCCCTTTTTCGCAATCGTCCGAAGCTCGTTCACAAGCTCGGCGTTATGCGCCAGTTCGCTCTTGTAGCGATGACGGAACTCTTCCCAGCGATCCGGGTCATGTCCGAACCAGTGGCGCAGTTCGGTGCTCGGCGCCACATCCTTCATCCATTGATCGATGGCGGCATCATCCTTGCGCACGCCGCGCGGCCAGAGGCGGTCAACAAGGATGCGCGTGCCGTCTTCCGGAGAGGCGGCCTCATAGGCACGCTTGATCTGGACATCCACTTTGGCGGCATGCGCCATGTCTTTCCTCCCGGCAGCGCGCGGCCCAGGTAGCTGCCTCTCGAATTTAGCTCTCTTGCGCCGCCACCCAATCCCCTATTTCGACGCAGAGCCCGACTTGCCTTGCGCGGCGTTTGACGCATTCGCATTGCCGATCACGTTGAAGCGCGCCTTTTGTTCGTCGCTCAGCTTGCCGTAGAAATCCGTCAATGCCGGTTTGACCTTGCCGACCGCGTCGTTCAATGCGGTAAGCCGCGTGGTGAGCGCGTCGAGGCGTCCGGTCACGGTCGTCGGCATTTCCGTCGGACAGGACGATTCGAGGTTCTTCGCCGCATCCGTCGAGGCCGATTTCAGAGCGTCGAAGGAGTCTTTCTGATCCGTAGTCGGCTTCACAACATCATCGATGCGCTGCACCGGGAGAAGCGTGAAGCCCGCCGTCTGCTTCTTGCAGAGCGCCGCGAGGTCCTGCGTTTTCTTGGCATGCTTGTGCCCGCGCCGTCCGAGTTTCGCCAATTCATCCTTCTGGTGCTGATCCAGAGAATTGTCCAACGCCGTGAGCGGACCGCGAATCGTATTCACCGCATCGATCATCGCATTGAGCCGTTTGCCGATCGCATCGAGCCGCCCGACCGGCGTCAGCGGCACCTCGCTCGGGCAGGATGCGCGCAGGATGCCATTTGCCTTGTCCGAGGCCTCCTGAAGCTTATCCAGCAAGATCGTCTGTTGATCGGTCGGCTTGACCGCCTTCTTCATGCGCCCGATCGGCAGATCGGTGACGCCAGGCGCAAGGCCGGAACAACCGCCGGCGCTGCTGGAGAGCGTCTCGCGCTTGGCCATATGATGATGATGGTGATGGTGGCGATGGTGATGATGGTAGTAGCCGTAGTAATTCGTCGCGCCCGGCGGATAGCCGTAGATGTCGTAGAACGGATACTCGCCGCCGTAATAATTGCCGTAGGCGTAAGGACCGTAGATTGGCCCCGGCCAGAAGATCGAGGTGAAGAGATAATCCGGCCCATAGGCGAAGAATGGATCATAGGGATCGTAGGGCCAGAGCGCGAAACTCAGCGCATCTCCATAAAGGAACGGCCAGAAAACGGGGCCTGCCCAATAGCCCCAGCCGGAGCCCCAGTTGTTCCAGCCGGCGCCCCAATGCGTCCGGCCCCAATGATTCCAGCCGTGCGTTCCGCCGAAGGCATTGCGATTGAATCCATGCGTATTAAGTCCGTGAATGCCGTTGAAGTGATTGAGCCGCGCAAAGTTGTGATGATGCGTCCCCGCCAGGCCGGCCGCGCCGAACCGATGCGCCGCGTGATGGCCAAAGGCTCCATGCGCAAAATGGTGGCCGGTATGGCCGTGGCCAAAATGGTGCCCCGCGAAATGATGCCCCGTGAAATGATGCCCCGTGAAATGATGCGCGCCGAAATGGTGGCCGAAGTGACCGCCGCCGAAGTGATGGCCTCCAAAGTGATGGCCTCCAAAGTGGTGCCCGCCGAAATGATGCGCGAAGCCACCGAAATGATGCCCTCCGAAATGCCCGCCGCCAAAATGGTGGCCACCGAAATGACCGCCACCAAAATGACCGCCCCCGAAATGTCCCCCGCCGAAATGGCCTCCACCAAAATGACCGCCGCCGCCGAAATGGCCTCCCCCAAAGTGGCCACCGCCGCCATGCCCGCCATGTCCGAAGGCAAAGGCCTGCTCGGTCGTCGCGGGCAGAGACGTGAAGGCCAGCGCCGCACAAAGGGCAATGACCGCCGAAAGGCTCTTCTTCATTGGAGCTCGCATGGGTTTCGCTTCCGCCTGTAGCGTTTTCGAGCGAAGCTTCTCCGACTCGCGTAAGAAAACGCGTCAAAATAAATAACTGGAGCCGAGGTTCTGCTCCGGGCGATCGCGAGGATCGCGGCTTTCATGCTTAACGCCGCGATTGTACATACGTTCCACAAATGTAATTTGTAACACTTTGAGTGAAGCGGCTTTCGTTACAGGGAGCGCTTCGTTCCTGCCTGCCGCTTCGCTCTTCACAAAAGCGCGATTGCCGCGACAAGGCGGCCATAATCTTTCTCGCTGCGATGCACGCTGCGCCGATAGGAATAAAACCGCGCCTCATCGGCGTAAGTATCGAGCGCGAGATTTTGAAACGCGCCGATGCGCGCCCGTTCAAGGCGGAAGCCGATCAGTCCCGGCAGATCGAACAGGAAATGTTTTTCGCGCGCCGAGGGAATGAAGAAGCGCGCATAATCTTTGTCTTCGGCAATGAAGCGTTCGAAAAATTCCGGCCCGACTTCATAGGATTTCTGGCCGATCGTCGGGCCGAGCGCTGCTTTGATATTCCGGCGATCCGCGCCGAGCTTCTCCATCGCGGTCAGCGCTGCTTCGAGAACGCCTGTCAGCGCGCCTTTCCATCCGGCGTGGGCCGCGCCGACCACTTGCGCGCCTTCGTCCGCGAGCAGCAGGATGCCGCAATCGGCGCCCGTCACGCCAAGGCCGATGCCGCGCGTGCGCGTGACAACGGCGTCGCAGCGCGGCCTCTCCTCCGCGCTGAACGGCTGATCGACAATGAGCGCATCCGCCGAATGAATCTGGAACGGCACGAGCAGAGTGGCGACGCCGAGATATTCGGCCATGCGGCGACGGTTCTCCGCGACCGCTTGCGCCTCGTCGTTGGAGCCGACGCCGCCGTTGAGCGACGCATAAAGCCCTTGCGAGACGCCGCCTTCACGCGTGAAAAAACCATGCGCGATGGAGTCTCCGTCGAGGAGATGGCTGCGGATCGCAACGGGCTTGATTGTAGATGTCATGGCGCCACCCGCGCTGCGTCGGCTTCGAATCCGGGCGGAACAGGAAACCCCGGCGCAGTCACAGCCAGCGCCTTGAAGAGATCCGCCATGCTCGCGTTCGGCCCAGTCACCGGTCCCGGCAGCGCAAGCCGCGCAAGCGCTGCATCGACCGCCGCGGCTTGCGCCGCATCGGCATTGCGCTTCAGGACTTCGGCGCGCGGCGCGATCCCGAGACGCGCCAGGAAAATGCCTTGCGTCACCGGCCCGTACACCGATGCGCCGGCGGCGCGCGCCGCGTTCGCGAGCGCCGGAAAATCGACATGCACTGAAAGATCGCTCTCGCCGGGCGCCTGCAACGGGTCCGTATAAGCATGGCCGCGCACGGCCTGGAGCGTCTCGCCCATCTGCTTTTCCGCATAGCCGTAATCGATCGCAAGCAACGCGCCGCATTCGCTCGCAACATAATCCGCGAGGCGGCTCATCATCCGTTGCGCAACAATGCCGATTTCGAGAATCGCGCCTTCCTGCACATCGCCTGCGGCAAGAGCTTCCGCACCGGGAGCAAGACCAAAGCAGAACTCGCCGCGTTCGTTGAGACCGACAAGGCGCTCGTGCCAGCCATCCCTGCCGCGCATGTAATGGCGGACCGGCAGCGCATCGAAAAATTCATTGGCGAGAATGATCGCCTGCCCCGAGGGCAGCGCCTCTATGTCGCCATGCCATGTGACCGAAATATCCTCGCCGCCCAGGGCGCGGCGCTGCTCGCTCATCAACGTCTCGCTCGCCTCGACGAGGTGGACATCGAGCGCGCGGCGGAACTCAGGCACGATGCGCGCCGCGCGCAGGACATCCGCCATCAGCGTCCCGCGACCCGGACCGAGTTCAATCAGATGCACATGCGCCGGAGCGCCGAGCGCATGCCAGACCTCAGCCGCCCAAAGCCCGATCAATTCGCCAAACATCTGGTGGATTTCGGGCGCGGTGGTGAAATCGCCGCGCACGCCGATCGGCACTTTGCTCTTGTAATAACCATGCTGTGCGTGCAGCGCCGCGAGGCTCATAAAGCGCTCGAGGCTCATCGGCCCTTCCTGCGCGATCATGGCTGCGATCTCCTGCTCCAGAGGAGTCATCTGCCGTCTCACGCCTTGACCTTCTGGCGGCGGGTCAACGCAAAGGCGATGAAGGCGACGCCCGCCGCGATCAGCGGCAAAGACAGAAGCTGGCCCATGGTCGCGCCATCCCACAGATAGCCAAGCTGCGGATCGGGCTGGCGGAAGAATTCGCAGAAGATCCGCGCCACACCATAGCCGACTGCGAAAATGCCGGTTGTCAGCCCCGGCTTTTTCAGCGCGCCGAGCCTGACTGCAAGGGCGAGAATGAGAAACAGGACGACGCCTTCAAGGCCCGCCTCGTAGAGCTGGCTTGGATGCCGTGGCAGACCGTCGGAGCCCGGAAAAATCATCGCCCAGGGAACATCGGTCGGGCGTCCCCACAGCTCCGGCTTGATGAAATTGGCGATGCGGCCGAGGCAGAGCCCGATCGGCACGGCGGCGGCGGAAATGTCCATCACACTCAAAACCGGCACCTTTGTGTGCCGGGCAAAGAGAATGATGCCGAGCGCGGCGCCCACAAGGCCGCCATGAAAGGACATGCCGCCATTCCACAGTGCGAAAATTCCCAGCGGGTGATGCCAGTAGAACGGCAGATTATAGAACAGCACATAGCCGATCCGGCCGCCGAAGATCACGCCAAAGGCAACATAGACGATGAGATCGTCGATGCTGACGAGGCT
>SCSF01000063.1 GCA_004298435.1 Beijerinckiaceae bacterium | reverse complement strand
ATGTCGGTATGGCAATGGGAACAACGGGCATGGCCATGGGCGAAATGGCCGGAATGGAAATGCCGATGCCGGACAACACGCTGCCGATGATGACCGGGACCGGACAATTCGGCCCTATCGAAATGGGCGGCATGTTTACGGTGATGAAGATTCGCGAAGGCCTTGCGCGCGACGACTACAAGGACCCGGGTCCGTACAAGAACCCGCGCGGCACCGTGGCCCATGCGGTCGATGTCGACGGGAAACAAGCGCCACGCCAAGAGAGTGCGCCAGCAAAATCAAACCACGACATGAAGATGCCAGGGATGAAAATGCCCGGAATGAAAATGCCCTGACCGATACCGGCAATCGTTCGGCGGATGACGACACTGCATTATTGGAACATCAACAGAAGGTAACGATCATGAACATTAAGCACATCACCGCTGTCGCAGCCGCAGCCTCTTTCTTTGCGCTCTCGGCGACCGTCTGGGCTGCAAGCGTAACAGAGAACGGCGAAGTAAAAAAAATCGACGTGGCTGCCAGCAAAATTACGATCAAGCAAGGACCGATCAAGGCACTCGACATGAACGATCCGATGACAATGGTTTATCGCGTCAAGGATCCGGCGATGCTCAAGTCGGTGAAGGTTGGCGACAAGGTGCAATTTGAACTCGACCAGGATGGCAACGGCTACATGGTTACAAAGATTAAAAAATAGAAGAGCCGAGCCGAAGTTGCTCCTGCTGTCGGGGCTTCTTGCGGCCTTGAGAGATGATTGGCAGGCGTCCGCACTGTTGCGAGCACGCGCTTCGCTCGCCCAACTGGCCGGTCAGCGCCCCACGTCTCGTAGATTACGAGGTTTGGATTTCTTAAAGGGTATGACTGTGAAACAGCACATCAAACACAGCGGCACCACTGTTTGCGTCCTGCTGCTCCTGCTCATCATTGGAGGCAGCTCCTTTGTTTACTCTGGCGTTTACAACATTGGCGCCGACGATCCGCACACGAAGCCCGTACACACGCTACTGGAGACACTTCGGAATCGTTCGATTAGTGTGCGCGCCGAATCGCTCTCGGCTCCAAATCTGGAAGATCCGCAGCTCATATCGAAGGGTGCCGGACAGTACGCCGCGATGTGCACAGGATGTCATCTCGCACCCGGCAATGAAGATTCAGAGATCCGTCCCGGCCTTTATCCGCAACCCCCGGATTTGACGAAGGCGCGCGTCGAACCGAAGGCCGCATTTTGGGTCATCAAACATGGCATCAAGATGAGCGCGATGCCTGCGTGGGGCGGTAGCCATGATGACGAGACAATCTGGGGCATGGTCGCATTCTTGCAGAAGCTACCGGACATGACGCCAAGTCAATACAAGGAGATCGTGGACAAAGCTCCACCAGATGAAGATATGGCGCCCCCCGCGGATCTCGGCCACTCTCACGGTCACTACGGGCATAGCCATTCGGAACCCACATCTCACACAGATCAACACAACGACGGCGCGCTCTAAGTCCATCAAGGTCACTCGCGATAGAAATGACCAAGAAGGGAGCCAACCAAAGCTCGATTAAACCAATCACAATGGTTCTTCAAAGTAGCGCGTGCAATGGCGCTTAAAGAAAGCCAATGGAGGCCGTCATGAAACAGGCGTTGAAATTCGGAACTGCCGCTATCTTTCTAATTTCGGTATGTGTGCCCGCCGTGGCTGCCGATGACTTAACTCTCGTACGAATTCTGGCTCGGGCCGATATGGCTCAGGATTTTGCATTTTATTGCGCCCAATATGATCCGTCGATCATTGCTAAAACCAAAAGCAACGTCGGGGATGCGCAAGCCTTGATGCTGCACATTCGAAGCGAAGTGACCTCTGGGCTACCTGAGCCTGAAGCGGCTCGGGTGGTTCTTCTTTCCGCCAGTGCGGCGCGCAACGGCGCTTTGCTAGCGATCCGAAAGCTTTACGGCCCAGATCGGCGGGGAGAGCGCGCACGTCTTGCTGATTGGTGCGAAACATCCGTTGTGCCTTTGGTGCAGGAATTCGCTGCAATGCATGATCAACACCACGAGATGTATGACGAATCTATCCAGAGAGCTAAGCGGAGCCGCCAAGCGCCCAACACTACCGAGCCTTTGCAATGAAATTGGATAAACAGCGCTCAACTTCAATCCGCTCGCAAATCGGAGACCGCTATGAAACACGCCGTTCGCCGATGTCCAAAATTTGACTCCGTCGCCTGCCTCAGATGGCACTTGGGGTAGCCTGCCGTGCGAGGCTCGGTTCACATGGGCCACAGTCATGGAGACTTGATCCAGCGCAGCAGGGTTTTTCCGGCAGATCAGGGAATCCTTCAGGAGATAGGCATGCTCGAAGGTGTCATGTTGCTCTGGTTCATTCAGGTGGCCATTGCCACGGCCTTCGTCGCCGTGGACATCCGTACCACTCCGGAGGCCACGGTGATGAAGTGGGGCTTCGTTATCATCACTTTATTCAGCGGACTGTTCGGTGCGTTGCTGTATGTACTGAGTTGCCGCGAGCCGCTCCCCGGCACGCATGAGCTGTACGTCGCCGCCAAGTGGCGGCAGGTGGTCGGCTCCACGATGCACTGCGTCGCTGGCGACGGTATCGGTATTCTTGCGGCCGCCGTCATCACCTCCCGCGTTGGCCTGCCGATGTGGGCAGACGTGCTGGGCGAGTATGCCCTGGGGTTCCTCTTCGGCTGGTCCGTTTTCCAGGCGTTGTTCATGAAGAGCATGTTCAGTTCCTATTTGGAATCCCTGCGCAAGACGTTCATGTCGGAGCTGTTGTCCATGAATGCCGTGATGGGCGGCATGACCGCGGTGATGGTGCCGTGGATGACCAGCGACATGCTTGCCATGAGTCCTGACAGCCCTCGCTTCTGGTTTGTGATGTCAATCGCCTTGTGCGCGGGGTTTGTCGTCGCACTCCCGATGAACTGGTGGCTGGTGGATCACGGTCTCAAGCACGGCATGATGACCGTTCGCCCCGAAGGTTCTCCCGTGCCGCAGGTTGCCGCGGTTGCACTCGCTGGCGCTGCACTTTCCGGATCTCACGAACATGGCTCCGGTAGCACCGAACACAGCTCCACGCCCTTCCAGCAAATGGCTCACGAACATCATGGTGGCACGCCGATCATGGCGTCGCAGGAACACCAGGGTCACGCCATGACCAACCCCGCCAGCCGAAGTCAACTGGTCGTGATGACAGCCATCAGTTTTCTGATATTCGGTGCAGGCTTTCTCGTCGCTGCCATCTTCGGTGACCTTACCATGTACCACTAGAAGCATAGTCCGATCATGTTGAACTACATTCCCGTAGCGGCGCGATGTAGGCGCCAGGGAGCAAAGCTGCGGCGGTGTCTCTTTTCCGTCGTCGTCACCCGGATGCTGACTTTGGCCGACGCTTCGACCGCGCGATAGTGGAGGAGCCCATTTTTGCTACTAGGCCGGGCCGACGGGGTATGGCCTGTATCGGCTTGCGTAAACCGCGTAAGCAGCAGTGCTCCCCAATTCGTCGGCTATTATATCATAGGGACACGACGACGATCGTAGACGTCGTGACCGATGTCGCGATCTTTTATCATTCAGAATTTCCCGAAACCCTACCGATAGCGGGGCCGACCACTTGGTCGTCGCCGGAATTTGCCGCTGCCGGCCGATCGCAACAACCGCCACCGCTGTAATCCTAGAACTGATCGCCGTCCCTTTACCACGTCTCGTTCACTCGAAAGCTCTACCGGTGGCAATCGAGCCGGGGCCTGCAACAACTGGTCGTTCAAGTTCCTCTGCCGCTGTTCCAGCTGAGAGCGCTGTTCCTGCTGGAAGTGCCAGACCTGTTGCTGGAGCATCTGGAGTTGAAATTGCGACGCAAGGCTCGGTGAGGTGAGCGCCACGAGAGATAAAGTGGTGAGGAGCAGTCGTTTCAGTGGACCAGACCCTGTATTTGCCAGCCCGATACTTTCAAGGTTGGCTTGGCATCATCTTAAATCAAAAGGGAATTTCTGCACCTGAATCGTGAGCCGACTAAACGGTCGAGTTGTCTGTCGCGTTGTGGGAAACACATTGTCGCTATGAATTTGAACCGACGCCGCTGCGACGTGACGATTATGGTGACCGAATCCTATATGATCCGCCGGTGGCTTAGAGAAAAAAGAAGGTGAGACGTGAGCGGGATTCCACATCGTCATTCGCAGTTGACCCGTTGGGTCGCTTGGCCGGGTGCGCCTCTTGCGCTTGTTTCGGCACTGTTGTTCGGTGCAAGCACCCCCTTCGCCAAACTGCTGCTCGGCGATGGCCTGAGCCCGTGGCTCTTGGCAGGACTCCTTTATCTCGGATCTGGCGTCGGCCTGACCTTGGTGCATCTGGTGCGTCAAGGCTTTGGACGTCAAACGCGCGAAACCTCCCTGCACCGTTCCGACATGCCTTGGCTCGCGCTCGTCGTTCTCTCGGGCGGCGTCGCGGGTCCGTTACTTCTCATGATCGGCCTCGCCATGACGCCCGCATCGTCGGCCTCATTGCTACTCAATCTCGAGGGGCTGGCGACAATGGCGATTGCGTGGATCGTATTTAAGGAGAATGTGGATCGCCGCTTACTCGCCGGCGCAGCGGCGATTCTTGCGGGCGCGGTGCTATTGTCATGGCAGGGCGGACCGGCAGGGTTTGGTTTGGGATCGCTGGCGATTGCGGGCGCGTGCCTGTGCTGGGGCATCGACAACAATCTTACGCGTAAGCTTTCCGCTTCAGATCCGCTGCAAATCGCGCTCATCAAGGGTCTGGTGGCGGGCAGCGTCAATCTCACGCTCGCGTTTGCGCTGGGCGCGCACTTGCCACGGCTCGCGGGACTCGCCGGTGCAGCAACAGTCGGATTTCTGGGGTATGGCGTGAGCCTAGTGCTGTTCGTGCTGGGCCTGCGCTTTCTCGGCGCGGCGCGCACCGGCGCTTATTTCTCGATCGCACCATTTATCGGCGCGTTGCTTTCCGTCGGTATGTTCGACGAGCCTCTAACGCTGCGCCTCGTTGCAGCGGGACTGCTTATGGCTATTGGCGTTTATCTACATCTTGCGGAAGTCCATGCGCATGAACATACGCACGAAGCGACGGAGCACGAGCATCGTCACGTGCACGACGCGCATCACCAGCACACCCACGGGCCGAACGATCCCCCTGGCGAGCCGCATTCGCATTGGCACCGTCACGAACCGTTGACCCACGCCCATGCGCATTACCCCGACTTGCATCACCGCCACGGCCATGCCGATCGGCGCTAACCCCGCAAGGCCCGCTTAAGGCATCTTGCAAGCAAGCAGGCGCTCTTTCGTCAGTTTCGCGATTTCCGCCGACGCTTCATCGGGGATGGGGAAGACCGAGCTGACGTTGATCTCGCACAGCACATAGGTGTCGGCGCCAGTCTCATCGCGCGGCCCATAGAGGAAGTCTGCGTCCCAGACGATCGGAAGCGACTCAGGTTCTATGTCGAGCGTCTGCATCATCTGATGAACCCACTCGGTTTCCATTTTCCTACGTAGCGCCTGAAACTCCGCAGCATCCGGTCCATGCATGATCCTTGGGCCAGGCTGCGCTTGCGGAGACTCTGGTCCTTCGGGCGGTGGCGGAATCAGAGCCCTGATGAACTGATGTCCGAAGCCAGCGACTTTATCGGCGGCCATGTAGCAACGGATCATCCCGTCGGGCATCCTTGCGTTCAGGTCCTGGTTGATTGGTCGGTAAATGCGGAACGATCTTCTCCCACTGCTCGTCGCTGAACCAGAATAAGTTCGATTCCATAGCCCAGTCTCCAACGGCTCCACCAAGCCATTGAATCAAACCAACCTTGTTTAGGTCTGGACCCTAAGAAGCCGTGCCTTGCACCCCGAGCATGTAACCTGCTCCCTGGACCGTACGGATGAGTTTACATTCGAAGCCATGGTCGATCTTTTCCCGCAACCGTTTGATATGCGTCTCGACGAAGTTGGTCATCGGATCGAAGTGAAAGTCCCAAACCATTTCAAGCAGCATCGTCCTCGTCACAACGTGATCAGCATGCCGCGCCAGAAATTCGAGCAGCCTGAACTCCTGTGGCTGTAGATCGATTTCGTGGCCACCGCGGCGGACGCTGCGCTTCAGAAGATCAATCTCAAGGTCTCCGCACCGCAAAACCGTCATAGTGGCAGTAATGGCAGGACGTCGTGCGAGGGCGTTCACCCGAGCCAGAACTTCGGAAAAAGCAAAGGGCTTGACGAGATAGTCGTCGCCGCCGGCATTAAGTCCCTCGACGCGATCGTCGAGACCGCCGAGATTGGTAAGAAACAGCACCGCGGTGCCAATCCCCTTCCCCCGCAGTTGTCTTACGAGCGACAACCCATCGAGTACCGGCAGCATGCGATCCACGATCGCGACATCATAGCTGCCGGTGCTGGCGACGAAAAAGGCATCGCGCCCGTTCGCGACATGATCGGCAACATGGCCGTACTCGCTAAGGCCGTTGATGATATAGGCCGCCGTCTCGGCATCGTCTTCGACGATCAGCACCTTCACGAGCGCGTTCCTGCCCTTGCTGTGGATGCAATGAAAAGGGCGAACCATCACCGCCGCGGCGGTGCATTACAACAGCGCTCAATCTTTAAATGTGCATTCGCGCAATTGTCTTTGAGCGCCCGCCCCCATGTCGAATCCACTTCTTGTTGCAGCATCTGAAAAACGTAGGTTGAACCTACGCTCACATCGATCGAGCGCCGGCTCCAAAGATCGGCGCACTTGCGCAGCGGTTTTGCGACTGCGACTGCGTCGCCCCGAAATATTCCCGAAGGCGAACATGGACCACCAAGTTATACGGTCACATTTCCGGAAGTATACGAAATCTCAATTTTGGTTGGCACCGAATATGCCACAATTCAATTGCCTTCCTAGACTGACATACTTCTTGGAAGACCACGCTAACCAATTACATTTCGCGATCGGACTGCTGGGGCAAATTCACTGCGGGAGCGCCGCATCAAGCAGCAACTCGAGCAAAGCTTCAACGGCTATCGGCGCAGCTTCTCTCAGCGGGGATCGCCAAGCGCTCATTGGCAGGCGCTGCACTGGCCCTGACACCGGGGGCCGAGAAGCTAGAGTCGCTTCGGTTCTGATGGAATCAGAGGCGCGGCTCTTTTTTGCTTTGGCGCGTTTTCTTCACGCGAACCAGAAGACACTTCGCTCGAAACATTATGGTGAAAATTCCGAGATCCCGCGCGATCGGATCAGCAAGGAATCGCGGGCAGATAATAGCTTGAGGCGCAGGCCAGCGTCAGGGCCGTCCCAAGCGCAAGAATAATCGGATATCGACGATATCTCATAAAGTCGGCGGTCAGGAGCATTCGTCCTTGCTCATTCGCGTGGCCGTGCGTAAGGGCGCCGCTTCGCCGCGCTCATACCAATTCTGCGATCGGTTGACGACCCAGACGACAGAAAGCATGATCGGAACCTCGATGAGCACGCCCACCACAGTCGCGAGCGCCGCGCCGGAGTCGAAGCCGAACAGGCTGATTGCCGCAGCAACCGCAAGCTCGAAAAAATTGCTCGCGCCGATCAAGGCCGAGGGACCGGCCACGCAATGCTTTTCGCCGGCAAGCCGGTTGAGCAGATACGCAAAGCCGGCGTTGAAATAGACCTGAATAAGGATCGGCACGGCGATCATCCCGATCACCAGCGGTTGCCCGGTGATCTGCTCGCCTTGAAAACCAAACAACAAAACCAGCGTAGCAAGCAGCGCAACCAGCGACACCGGCTGAAGACGGGCAAGGAACCCTTCAAGCGCCGCCAGGCCTCCCGATGCCAGCAAAGAGCGACGCAGCAACTGAGCGCCGATGACCGGCACGACAATATAAAGCGCCACCGATAGGACAAGCGTGTCCCAGGGCACGGTAATGGCCGAAAGGCCGAGCAGCAGGCCGACGATCGGCGCAAAGGCGAATATCATGATCGTGTCGTTGAGCGCCACCTGCGACAGCGTAAAATGCGGCTCGCCGCGGCTCAGGTTCGACCAGACGAAGACCATCGCCGTGCAGGGCGCAGCGGCCAGCAAGATCAGCCCAGCGATGTAGGAGTCGATCTGCGCCGCCGGCAGATAAGGCCGGAAAATGTGGCCGATGAACAGCCAGCCGAGCGCCGCCATCGAAAAAGGCTTTACCGCCCAGTTGATGAAAAGCGTCACGCCAATCCCGCGCCAATGCGCGCGCACCTGACCCAGTGCCGCAAAATCTATCTTGACCAGCATGGGCACGATCATCAGCCAGATCAGCGCCGCAACCGGGAGATTCACCCTGGCGATATCGGCCCGGCCGATCGCATGGAAAGCCACCGGCGCGATATGGCCGAGAGCAACGCCAGCAACAATGCAGAGTGCGACCCACAGGGTCAGATAGCGTTCAAAGAGCGACATCGGCGATCTCCAATCAGGCGGTTGCGACGGGACGCGCATTCCCGCCGAGAATGCCGGCGTTGGTTTGGATCACCCAAATACGCGGTGGACGCACCATGCCCCCGGATGCGCGCACGCGAGATGCATTAGTTGATCTCGGGCGCCTTGACCGTCGCCCCTTCCATGCTGCCGATATCTTTCAGCCTCGATTGCAGGGTAAGGCAGTCGATCGCCACGATCGGCAGTGCCGCGAAGGCAGCAATACGCTGGCGCAGCATGCGGTAGACGTCCTTGAAGGCAAGCGCGATCTCCGCTTGGGAACCTTGCGTTGCCGCCGGATCAGGCACGCCCCAATGCGCCGTCATCGGCTGGTTCGGCCAAACCGGGCAGGCTTCGCCCGCCGCGTTGTCGCAGACGGTGAAGACGAAATCGATTTCCAGTGCGCCGGCCACGCCAAATTCATCCCACGACTTCGACCGCAGAGCCAATGTGTCGTGGCCGAGACTTTGAAGCAGTTTGATCGTCTCAGGATGAACCTCGGCCTTCGGCTGGCTTCCGGCGCTATAGGCACGGAATTTCCCGGCGCCAATCTCGTTCAATATCGCTTCCGCCATGATCGAGCGGGCCGAATTGCCGGTGCAGAGGAAGAGAACATTGAAAACGCGGTCACTCATGAGGCGCCTCATGCCGTGCAGCAGCCGGAGGTTTTCGCTTCCGGCAAAGAGGCGGTGTCCGCCGCAGCTTCGGGCGCACAGCAGCTCTTGGCATGAGCGACGCGTGCCTCGTGCTCGCCGGTGCCGTCGCCATAATCGGCGCTCTCACCCGTGGTCAGGAAAGTCTCCCAGGCGATTCCGGAAGGATCATCGATCCAGGATTTCTCCGATTTGGCGTAGCAGCAGCGTGTTTCACCTTGTTCGATGACCGTGCCACCGGCTTTGTTGAGGCGAGCATAGACATCCTGAAGCTCGTCGCGGTTTTCCACCTGAATGCCGAGGTGATCCAAACCCGCTTCGCGTCCCCGCGTCGAGATCGCGAAATTGACGCGCGGATCGTCGAGCATCCATTTAGCGTAATCGTCCTTGACAACGGCAGGCTCCGCCGCGAACAGCGTCGAGTAAAAGCCAATCGACCGCTTGAGGTCATCGACTGCGACATGGACATGCAGGCGTTTCATGGACTGCTCCCTTATGCTTGGACTCTCGCGCGTTTCGTCCGCACCGATTTCGGCGTGCAGGCGGGCGCGCATGCGCCGGCATCGCCACCGCAGCAATTCTCGGTGAGATAGGCGATGAGCGAATTCATCGTTTCGAAGCGCGCCGCATAGATGATCGACCGGCCTTCGCGGCGCGCGGTCACCAGCCCGGCCGTCCGCAGCTTGTCAAAATGAAACGTCAGCGTGTTCGGCGCGAGATCGAGCGCCGCCGCGACTTCGCCCGCGGGCAGTCCCTCGGGGCCGGCCTGCACCAGCAGGCGGAACACGTCGAGACGATTATCTTGCGCAAGGGCTGCAAGCGCTGTTACCGCATCAGATACTTCCATAATTCGACGATTATAGAAATAATGCGCGGAGTCAAGGGTGCTTTTTATTTGAATGTTCTTGGACCCTCGCTACGGGATGGGGGAGCACAACAGCCCTGGTTCCGGATTGTCCACTTTGAGAATGGCGTGTCTCGCAACAAATGAGTGAGATGGCGCCAAGCCACTGTGACGAAAGGGCACGAAAGCCGGTCTGCTCTGGATCATAGGAACGGAGGAGCTGACGTTATGCGAGCAGTTGGGTGAAATGCTGGCATCCGGACGTGTTCTGCGCCGCGCTCTTAAATTCGCAACCGATGGGCTTCTATGCGCCAGCGCAGATCGTCCGCGATGCTCAGACGCACGGCGTCGAGGTGCGTCCAGTCTGCGTCAATACTTCGCGTTGGGATTGCACGCTGGAGCCCACCGACGATGACAGCCGCTTCGCCGTGCGGCTCGGCATGCGCATGGTCCGCGGCCTTGCCAATGCCGACGCAGCGAAGATCGTAGCAGCGCGCGGCGACCAAGGCGTTTGCGTCGGTCGATGACCTGTGGCGTCGCGCCGGCGTGCCGTCGGTCTCGCTTGCGCAGCTCGCCGAAGCCGACGCCTTCCGACCGGCCCTGGGCTTGACCCGACGCGAGGCGCTCTGGGCAATCAAGGCGCTGCGGGACGAACCGCTGCCTCTCTTCGCGGCCGCTGCCGCGCGCGAAGGGGATCCCCTTCCTGAGGTCAATGAGCCCGCCGTCGGACCCGCCCCATGACCGCCGGAAGCGAGATGGTGGAAGATTACGGTCATGTCGGGCTGACGTTGCGCCGGCATCCCATCGCATTCCTGCGCGCCGATCTCGCGACGCGCCGGATCGTGACCTGCACTGATGCTATGGAAGCGCGTGATGGACGTTGGCTTGAGGCCGCCGGCCTTGTGTTGGTGCGCCAGAGGCCGGGCAGCGCCAAAGGCGTGCTATTCATTACGATCGAGGACGAAACAGGTATCGCGAACCTTGTCGTATGGCCGCAGACCTTCGAAAAGTTCCGTCGCATCGTGATGGGCGCCAGCATGATCGCGGTGCGCGGCCGTGTTCAGCGCGAGGGCGAGGTCGTTCACCTGGTCGCACACCGGCTCATCAACCTCTCGGCGGAGCTCACAACCGTCGGCAATCGCGACGCGGTGCTTCCACTACCGCACGGCCGCGGTGACCAGATCAGGCATGCCGGCGGCGGTCCAGATCCGCGCGAACTGCCGCCGA
>SCSF01000062.1 GCA_004298435.1 Beijerinckiaceae bacterium | reverse complement strand
CGATCTTGCGATGAGCTATCGCGGCACGCGCAATGTCGCAGTCAAAGGCTATTCGGGGCCGGTCTCCGTTTGCGCCGTGCGCTACAGGCCGATCTCAGGCCATAAGATCGATTCGCAATCGACGCGGTTCATGGCGCAGAACCGCGACATCGAGGTCTGGCTCGCGCCTGTCGAACCTGCGCATATCGTCGTTCCGTTCCGCGTTACGTTGAAGACACTGGCGGGGATTGCGGAAATTCAGGCGACGGAATTCAAAACCGTCCCCGACGACAGGACCGCCAAGCGCGGCCGCTAGGCGCTTTCCTCCTCCCTCAGGGAGAGGCTTGACCTGGCGTACTTCATTGGGTCCAGACGTGGCTCGCTGTTGGTGAAGAAAAACGCGCCCGGCAAGAAACCCGATTGACAAAAGCCGGCTTCGGAGTCCGCGCAGCCATGCGGGTTGGAGCACCGGCGATTCGCGCCCGATTCGGTTTTTTCGCAAAATCTGGTGGAGTTTTACGCACCGCGCTCCATATCTCGTGGGAACAAAACTCGATTCTTGTCGAGTCAGCGATTCGGCCGCGTTTCGTTCGCGGCCCGTTCGAAGTCTGAAGATTCGCGACCGTTTCGGGGCGATGACCGGCGCATTATGATACAGGGACAGCCCATGCTAAGGGATTTGCCGGGCCTTGGACGAGGCGAGGGCCTCAAGATCCACCTTTCCAAAGCGACCGACCGTTAAGAGATCGCCAAATCCAGAAATCCCGCCAAGCGCGGATCATCCTGAGGCGACATCCCCAAATCGATGAACATTTCTCTTCCGGCTTCACAACTGCATCCTCTTGAGCGTGCGCGTGGCGTAACCGCCGTGCTTGGCCCGACCAATACCGGCAAGACGCATTATGCGATCGAGCGCATGCTCGCGCACAGGAACGGGGTCATCGGGCTTCCCCTGCGTCTCCTTGCCCGCGAGGTTTACAACCGCGTGGCCACCAGGGTCGGCCCCGAAGCGGTTGCCCTCATCACCGGCGAAGAAAGGATCAAGCCGAAGACGGCCCGCTACTGGATTTCCACCGTCGAGGCGATGCCGCGCGACAGAAATTTTGCTTTTGTCGCAATCGACGAGATCCAGCTCGCGGCCAATCTGGACCGCGGACATATTTTCACCGATCGCCTGCTCAATCGGCGCGGCAGCGAGGAAACGCTGCTGATCGGGGCCTCGACGATGGGACGGGCAATCGAGACGCTGCTCCCCGGCGCTCCAATCGTGGCGCGGCCGCGGCTTTCAACCTTGAGCTTTGCCGGAGATCGCAAAATTTCCCGGCTGCCGCACCGCACTGCCATCGTCGCTTTTTCCGTCGAGGAGGTCTACGCGATCGCCGAATGGATCCGCCGCCAGCGCGGCGGCGCGGCGGTCGTCCTCGGCGCCCTGTCGCCGCGCACGCGCAACGCGCAGGTCGATCTCTACCAGAACGGCGATGTGGATTATATCGTCGCGACCGATGCCATCGGCATGGGGCTCAACCTCGACGTCGATCACATCGCCTTCGCCGCTGACCGGAAATTCGATGGCTGGCAATACCGCCGGCTCACCCCCGCGGAGTTCGGCCAGATCGCAGGGCGCGCCGGACGGCATATGCGCGATGGCGCCTTCGGTACAACCGGACGCTGTGCTCCCTTCGAGCCGGAACTCGTGGCAGCGCTGGAAGATCATCGCTTCGATCCCGTCGGCATGCTGCAATGGCGGAATACGGATCTCGATTTTTCCTCGATTGCAGCCCTGGCCGCCAGTCTCGATGTCCAGCCGCAGGAGCACGGGCTGACCCGCGCGCCGCTCGCGGAAGACCAGTTAGTGCTCGATATTGCCGCGCGGGACGAAAAGGTACGGCGCGAGACGAAGACCCCCGCCGATGTTGCAAGGCTCTGGGATGCCTGCCAAATTCCCGATTACCGAAAATTATCCCCCGCCGCGCATGCAGAACTTGTGCTATCGATCTATGGTTTCATAGTGCGGGCCGGGCATATCCCTGAAGACTGGCTGGGCCGTCATCTCACCGAGCTGGACCGTATTGATGGCGATCTCGATACGCTCTCGGCCCGCATCGCCCAGGTGAGGACCTGGACATTCGTGACCAACCGGCCGGATTGGTTACGCGATCCCGAGCATTGGCAGAGCGTCGCGCGTCGGGTAGAGGACACATTGTCGGACGCTCTGCACGAACGCCTCGCCCAAAGGTTCATCGACCGGAGGACGAGCGTCCTGATGCGCCGTCTAAGAGAGAACGCGATGTTGGAAGCGGAAATCACGGGGAACGGCGAAGTCATCGTCGAGGGGCAACACGTCGGACATCTGTCCGGGTTTCGCTTCAGTCCAGATGCGCAGACGCCAGGCGAGGCCGCCAAAGCCCTCAACGCCGCGGCCCAGAAAGCCCTGGCCGGCGAAATCGAGGGGCGCGCCGCCCGGGTGCATGAGGCGGTCGACGAAGCCTTCGTTCTGGCGAACGACGGCGTCATTCGCTGGCTGGGCGAGCCGATCGGCAAGATCGCGCCCGGCGAAAAACTGCTCGAGCCGCGTGCCCAGGTGCTTGCGGACGAACAACTCACTGGCGCGTCGCTCGAACTGGTGCAAAAGCGCCTCGACCTCTGGCTGGCGCAGCACGTCAAGCGGCTTCTCGGCCCGCTCTTCGATCTCGAAAAAGGCGAAGGCATTGAGGGCATTGCCCGTGGGGTCGCCTTCCAGATTGCGGAGGCGCTCGGCGTTCTCGATCGCACGCAGGTCGCGGAAGACGTCAAGGGCCTGTCGCAGGAGGCGCGCGCCGCATTGCGCAAGCTCGGCGTGCGGTTTGGCGCCTATCATCTCTATCTGCCGGCGCTGATGAAGCCCGCGCCGCGCTCGCTTGCAGTCCAGCTTTGGGGGCTGAAGCACGACCATGCCGAAGCCGGCAAGGCGTTGGAAGATGTGCCGCATCTGGCGGCTTCCGGACGCACCTCGTTTCCCGCCGACAAGGATGTGCCGAAAAGCTTCTACCGCGTGGCGGGCTTCAAGATTTGCGGCGAACGCACGGTTCGGGTCGATATTCTCGAACGTCTGGCCGATCTCATCCGGCCTGCCGTCGCCTACCGGCCCGGCATCACCGCTGGCGACCCGCCGCCTGGCACCGCCGATCGCGATGGGTTCGTCGTGACGGTCGGAATGACATCGCTCGTCGGTTGTTCGGGCGAAAGCTTCGCATCAATTCTGCGCGCGCTCGGGTATGTGAGCGAGCAGCGCAAAGGTCCTGCCATCACTGTACCGCTCATTGCGCGGGCGCCGACAGAACCGGTGCAGCCACCAGCAAATGATGCGACACCTTCCGAATCCTCCGAGAATCCGGCCGATACAGCCGAAGACGCTTCGATCGCACCAGCCGCAGCGGCGGACGGATCGGAAATCGCAGCCGTCGAACCGGAAGCAGATGCGCAGCCGCAGGAAATCGCTGCCGAAGCCGGCGAACCAGCGCAAGCCGCACTGGTTGAAGAACCCGCTGCGGTTGGCACAGCAGCCATTGAGAATACGGTAGTCGAAGTATCCGAAAGCATCGCGCAGCCGAAGGACGCTGAGGACAGCGTTTCACCGGAAACCGATGTGCAAGAAAACGTTGCGGAAGCAGAAGCGGAAACTCCGATGATCGAGATCTGGCGGCCGCATCGCCAGCCGCACGCGCGGCGGCGGCCTCCGCACAGACAAGCAAATGCAACGGCAAATGGCGGTGCGGCATCGGGACACGAAGGCGCAGCCCAAGCAGATTCCACCCGCCGGGATCGCAACGAAGGCCCCCGGCAGCCACGCGGAACCGAGGGTGCATCTGTAGCCTCGCCCGGCGAAGCGCAGAAGGGCCGCTACGGCAAACATCCGGGCAATGCACGCCAGGATGAGAAGCGGCCGGACCAAAAGCGTTACGGCCATCACGATAATAAACACAAAGATGAAGGCCGTGATGACGCGTGGCGCGAGGCGTCCCGCGACGGCGGCCGGCAAAATCGCCGCCATGAGGAGCGCCGCGACCGCCGGCCCGGCTCATTCACATCGACGGAAAAGCCGCGCGAACGCGACCGTCAACCCGATCCTAACTCGCCATTTGCAAAGCTTCTTGTCCTCAAACAACAAATGGAAAGCCAAGGTAACAAGAATTAATCGGGCTCCGTGGGATTTTGCTTGAGCGAGACAAAGCCTCGCGTAAAGTCTCCGCGACTGTTTCAGTCGCGATGCGGGGTTAGGCCGGGATTGCCGGCTCATCGGATTATCGCCCTCTGGACCGGGCGGGCAAACTTTTGAATGTTATCAAGGGAGTCATCGGTGGAAGCGAAAGTTCCTGACCAGACCGAGCTTGTCGATCAGATCATTGATGTGATCGTCAGCGAAGGCATGATCGACCGCGACAAAATCAAACTCGATGCGTCGATCGAAAGCCTGGGGCTGAAGTCCATCGATATCGTTATGATCCTGACGGCGCTCGAAGAAAAATTCGACGTCTATATCCCGATGGACGGCCCATTCCATGAAGCCAAGGACGTGAAGAGTCTCATCGACGCGATGGCTTCCTATATCAGCAAAGAGAAGAAGTGAATGGACGCGGGAAGACGGGTCGTCGTCACCGGCATGGGCGCTGTTTCAGCGGCCGGCATGGGTGCAAATACGCTTTGGGAAGCCGCGCGTGACGGACGTTCCTGTGTCGGCGAAACGGTGTTTCCGCGCCCCTATCGCGGCCGTATACGTCTTTCCGCGCAAGTCCGCGATTTCGATCCCGCAGCGCATATCGAATCGAACCTGCTGCCGTTTTGCGACGCCGTCACCAGCTATCTGATCGTAGCCGCCGATGAGGCTATGGCGCAGGCCGGCCTCTCACGCAGCAATCCGCTGGGTCCGCGCTCCGCCGCCATCATCGGCACCGGCATCGGCGGGATGCACTCGCTTGAAGAGGGTCTGCATTCCGTCCATGTCGGGCAGGCCAGGCCCGATCCCTTCACGGTGCCGCGTCTTATCGCGAGCGCCTGCCCATCCATGATGAGCATGCGCTTTGGCGTGACGGGTCCTTCCTTTGCCGTCGCGAGCGCCTGCTCATCGGCTACTCAGGCGATTGGCATCGGCGCACAGCTCATCCGCTCGGGCGCTGCTGATGTCGCAATCGTCGGCGGTACGGAGGATTGCATCACCGTCGGCGCGATGCTCGCCTGGGAAGGCTTGCGCGTGCTGACGCCAAACTTCTGCCGGCCGTTCTCGAAGGATCGCAACGGCATGGTGATCGGCGCCGGCGCGGGCGTTTTCATTCTGGAAGCCGAGGATGTCGCCAAGGCGCGTGGCGCGGTCACTCTCGCCGAGATCGCCGGTTACGGCACATCAAGCGACGCCAAGGATCCTGTGCGGCCGGATGCAAAAGGCGCCGCCGCCGCCATGAGCTATGCCCTGGCGGATGCCGGTGCTGATACGGAAGAGATCGATTACGTCAATGCGCACGGGACCGGCACGACGGTGAACGATTCAACGGAATCGGAAGCCCTCGGCATGATCTTCGGCAACAGGCTGCCGCATGTCCCCGTTTCATCGACGAAGCCGATCCATGGTCATGGTCTTGGCGCCGCCGGCGCGCTCGAACTCATCGTGACCATTGGCGCGTTGCAGAATGGCATAGCGCCGCCGACGATCAATTGGCAGACGGCCGACGAAAAATGCCCCGTCGATCCTATTCCGAACGAGGCGCGCCAACTGCCGTTGCGCACCGCTCTTTCGAATTCCTTCGCTTTCGGCGGCATCAACGCATGTCTGGTCGTGCGGCGCGCTGAAGCCGCCTGAGACGCGCGCATGACAGAACCCCTGTCCGGCGGATCAAGAGAACCAATCCAGACAAGGGATTCAGCACCGTCGTCCCTGCATATTGGGCCACTGACCGTGAGGGCCGAAGCGGCAGAGATCGCAGCCTTCGCCCGCGAAGCTGCCGCGCCGCTCGACGGCTCGGTGCCCTTCACCTTCCCCATGCGCTGGTTCGCGCATCCCGAAATCCAGGCGGCAGGGAAAAAGCTGGTCGATGGCGAAGCCTGGATACCGATCCATGAGTCGCAGAGCTTCGATTATGACCGCCCGCTCGATGCGGATGTCGATTACCGGATGAGCATCGAAATTATCCGGGAACTCGAGCCTTCGCGTCTCATTTTGCGCGCCGAGATCGGCGATGCCGATCCATGCCTGCGGGCTGAAATGGTTCTGCGCATCATCGCCACGGACGTTGCGGAGACGCGGGCATGACGATCGCCGCCGCCAGATCCGAGGTTGCGCGCGACCTGCCGAAAGTCGGCGAGAAATTCACCGCGCTCCCCTTCTCGCCCTGCAACATGGACGAACTGCGGCGCTATTCGCTTGCATCAGGCGATGACAATCCGATCCATCTCGATCCCGAACTGGCGCGGCGGGCGGGCCTTCCGGCGCCGCCTGTGCATGGCATGCTGCTTATGAGCAGACTTGTGCCCGCACTTGCGGTCTGGCGCCCTGATCTCACGATCATCCGGCTCTCGAACAAGTTTCTCCGCCCGGTCTTCGTCAATGAAGGCGGTGAATTTTCGGGGCGCGTCGCGCAGGTCACGCAAGGCGATGCTTCCGGGAATCCCGCGAAGATCCTTCTGCGCCTGATGATGCACAACGAGCGGCGGGAGCTCGCGCTCCTCGCTGAGGCACTGACGATCCTGAAGCCGGCGGCATGACATGCGCAAAGCGCGATCCGTTCTCATAACCGGAGCTTCGAGCGGCATCGGGCGCGCGCTGGCGCTGGCCTTTGCCGAACCGGGAACGCGTCTGGCGCTTGTCGGCCGCAATGCAACGCGTCTCGCCGAGACAGCAGAGGCTGCTTCGGCAAAGGGCGCAAACGTCGAGCAGGTTATCCTCGATGTGCGCGACCGCGATGCCATGAGGCTCTGGATAGAAGCGGCGGATCGTGCGCATCCGTTCGATCTTGTCATTGCCAACGCAGGCATTACGACGGGCCTCGCCATGGATGCACTGGCTGAAGAACCCGATGCCGTGCGCGCAATTCTGGCCACCAACCTCGTCGGCGTACTGAACACGGTCGAGCCGCTGATCACGCCGATGTGCGCGCGCCGGCAGGGGCAGATTGCTTTTATCGGCTCGATGGCGGGCCTGCGCGGCCTGCCCTATTCGCCCGCCTATTGCATGACGAAAGCCGCGGTGCATGCCTATGCTGAATCGCTTCGCGGGCGTCTCGCCCGGCACGGCGTTCAGGTCAGTCTCGCCATCGTCGGCTTCGTGAAGACGCCTCTCAACGACTCCATCACCGCGATCAAACCCTTTGAAATCAGTGATGCGCGGGCGGCGGAACTTATCAAGGCAGGCCTGGCGCGCGGCCGGGCGATCATCGCCTTCCCCTGGCCGCTCTTTGCGGCAGCATGGCTCGGGCGGCTCGTGCCGGCGCGGCTCTACGATCTCATTATGGGCCGCATCGAGGCGAACGTACCAGAAACGAATGAACGCCTGTCATAAGACAGCGAACAAACGACCTTCAGACCAATCAACGCTTGTTTTGACACAGAATTTTGTGTTCATGTTAATCTGGTAAGGACGGCTGGACGATCATGTCCGCGAAGGAGCGCCGCGCGATTGGCAGACGCGCTCCCCCGACCGATACGACGATCGGTTGAGAATTCGGATCCAGCCTGTCTTGCCGCTACGGCTGTATCGCCCGTCCGCTCGATCCCGGCACGCGCCCGCGAAAGACGGAAGCGAAAAGGAACGCATCTTTGATTGCCATCGACGCCCTGCGGATTTTCTTCGAAATCATTTTGACGGTAGCCGTTTGCGGACTTGTCATTGTCGGCGGCAGTTTTCTCCTTCTCATCGCCGTCAATCTGATCGAACTACTGGTCGGCGCGCGCTGGCGCGAACCCCTGCCGCCCGCCGTTGTTCCAGATGCGGATCTGCCGCATGTTCTCGTTCAGATCCCTGCCTTCAACGAAGGGGAAATGGTCATCGACGCTTTGCATACGGCTGCAAATCTCGATTGGCCGCGCGACAAGCTGCATATCCAGCTTCTCGATGACAGTACCGACGACACAGTGACGATCGCCAAATCGGTCATCAGGGAATTGAGCCTCGCCGGAGTGGACGTGAAGCATGTGCGCCGTGACAACCGTGTCGGCTTCAAAGCCGGTGCCCTTGCGGCGGGCCTCGCGCAGAGCGATGCGCCGATTATCGCCATGCTCGACGTGGATTTCCGGCCGCCGCGCGACTGGCTGCGCGTCAGCGTTCCCTATCTCCTTTCCGATCCAAAAGCTGGCTTTCTGCAATCGCGCTGCGAATTCTCGAACTATCGGACCAACTGGCTCACGCGCGCACAGGGGCTTCTGCTCGACTCGCATTTCGTCATGGAACAGGCGACACGCTATCGCGCCGGCTGGCTGTTCCAGTTCAACGGCACCGGCGGCCTGTGGCGCCGCGACGCCGTCAGCCAGGCGGGCGGCTGGTCGGCTGACTCGCTCTGCGAAGATATGGATCTGACCGTACGCGCCGAACTTGCGGGATGGCATGGCATCTTCCTGATGGAGCCGCCCGTCCCCGGTCTCGTGCCGGAGCGCGTCCGCCACTGGCGCGTCCAGCAACGGCGCTGGTCGAACGGGTTCGTTCAGGTCGCGCGCAAACTTCTGCCGCGGGTCTGGAGTTCCGACTGGGCGCTGCGCGATAAAGTCTCGGCGAGCGCACTGATCCTGATTCAGGCGTTCTATCCTTGCGCCGCAATCGCAACTGTCTCGTTCGTTTTCTGCCTCATCCTGAGCGGCCTCAATCCCGTGGCCTATCTGCCTCTTATGGGATTTCTGGCGATCCTGATCGCGGTCGTCGCATTGGGCATGACCTCAATGCCCTATTTTCTGCTGCGGCGCGGGACGCTTATCGAATATTTGAAAACGGTCGCCTCGGTTCCGCCGCTGATGGTCTATGTGAGCGTGTCGAACGCGCCGTCAATCCTCAAGACACTCTTTGGCCGGCGCGAACACTTCAAGCGCACACCCAAGGTCCGCCCGACGAACCCGCCAGAGCGGACAGCCTGAATCGGCCAGAGCGGCACGAATTCAGTCGCTCCTCTTCCCGCCCCGCCTTGCGCAGACTCTATCACGCGGGCTTGCTCCCTTCGGAGAAGGTGCCGAACGCAGTGAGGCGGATGAGGGATCCTGCAACCGGCTTCAACCCTCATCCGGCCGGCCATAGCCCGTTGCTCGCGACGGAGGGTGTCTACGCCTTCGCCAGATTGGCGGCGCTGCGATCGACGCGTGAATACAGCGTATAACGCGGATCGAAGATGAAGCTGAAAAACAGCTTCGCCCAAGACTTGTGCGCCTTGAGGTGATCGTAAAACTCCGGCGCCATGCGCTTCAATGTCGGCAGGCGCATCCAGGGAATTTCCGGAAAATCATGGTGCTCGTTGTGATAGCCGATGTTGAGCGCAACAACATTCAGGATGCCATAGTAATCATAGGTTTCCTGCTGCGGATCGAAGGTGAAATGCTCCTGAATCCAGCGCGCGCCAACCGGATGCAGCCCGACTGAAAACCAGAAGGATGCAAACAGGTAGATGAAGCCGGCGATACCAAAGAAATAAAGCACGGCAAGATCGTAAAGCGCGATGACCGCGGCATTAATCCAGGTCCATGTGCCCATCATCGGCACGGTGCCTTTCAGCCGGCGAAGCCGCGTGACCTGAATGATTGCGAAGCTGAACAGCCACAGCGCCTTCGCGTACCAGCGGTTGCCGACAAGCCGCGCTTCCCAGTGGCCGGGCAGATCGGCATCGTAATCATAATCGCCGAGATGCGAATGATGCTTCAGATGATAGCAGCGAAACCCCATTGCGGTCGGCACGGTGTTCGGCAGATCCGCGATGATCGCAAACCATTTGTTCGCGACCGGAGTCTTGCAGATGGCGTTGTGAACCGCATCGTGGATTGCGACGAACATCGCATGATTGGCGAATGCGCCGACGCCATAGGCGACGATCAGCGCAAGCCACCAGTAATGCAGGCCGAGGTGCCCGAACACGCCGGCAAGCGCCGTCTGGCCGAGGACGACGGCGACAACGATCGCCGCAGTGCGCCGGTCATAGCCGATGAGCTTTGCAACTTCGGGATGCGCGGCGAGAATGGCGCGGCGGCGGATGGGGTGCGGCCGTTTCGGTTCCGTCGCGAGAAACCCGTCGAGAAGAGGCGCCTCTTCCGCGGGCAATTCGTTGACGGCCGATCGATTATCCGCAAGCGCCATGCTCATCTATCCATCCGCGTCTTTGGACGATCCCGCAAACAGCCTACGCCAAACGCAGACCGCCCGCGAGCGTGAAGAAAACGCGTCAAAGCAAACAATAGAACCGCGGCTCTGAATCCATCAAAACTGAAACGGCTCTACGCAGCAGGCTGCGCAACCTCAGCGCTCAGATCCTTCTCGTAAATCCGATGGACCTTATCGATCTTGGCGCCTGAAAGTTCGATCGGGCGGCGCATGCCCATATTATCCTCGAGAACCCAGCCGAATTCCACATGGTTGATCGAATTATGCGCGCGGCTGCGCCGACGGCATTCCTGAATAAAGGCCAGGATCACCGCACCGCCCGCAGCCTTGCGATGCAGCGCCCGGCGAACGCCAAAGAGCGCGAGCCGCGCCGTCCTGAAATCATGGTTGCGCAGCCGCGAAATGAGCTTCGGCAATCCAAGCGGAAAGAGGTGGCCGCCCAGATCGGTTGTGATCTCATGCAGGTTTGGAAGGATCACGCCGAACGCCTGCGGCTCGCCGTCAAGCTCGACAATGAAACCGCCTTCTGGCGGCATCAGATATTTCATTGAGTCGGCGACCGACATGAATTCGTCGAAGCTGAAGGGCACGAAGCCCCAGTTCTCACTCCAGGCATCGTTGAAAATATCGACGAGGATCTCAGCTTCTTTCTTGATCGTCTTGAGATCGATCGTCCTGATCTTCAGCCGGTCGCGCCACTCGGGCCGGTCGATGATGCCGGACTGATCGGAACGATCCTGCTCCGTCACCGCATAACGATAGGAAATGACATCCTTCGCCTTGCGGTAACCGCACTTCTCCATAAGCTCCGGCAAATAAGGCGGATTCCATGGCATGAAGATCATCGGGGCCGCGTCATACCCTTCGACCAGCACGCCGATCTCGCTATTCACGGAAGGCGAGAAGGGTCCGTTGATCCTTGTTGCACCGCGCTCACGCAGCCATGCCTCAGCCGCATCGAGCAAGGCCCTGGCAACCTCCTCATCCTCGATCACGTCGAGGCAACCAAATTGCGCCGGAGATGCGCTGACCGGTTTCAGGCCATCCTTATAGACTTGCGCGGAAATGCGCCCGACAAGCTTACCGTCGCGACGCGCGATCCATGCCTGCGACTCCACCTGCGCATAATGCGGATTGAGCTTGTGGGCATAGAGTGTCCAGCGCTCCGCATCGAGAGATGGCGCGAAACCTTTGCGGCCATCATAGAGCCGGCGGGCCGCCTTGCTGAAATTCAGAAAGCCTCCGATGCCTTTGACGGGAACGATCTCGATCCGGCTCATAAACAAATCCCGTCTTTTTCACTGCGAATAATGCGCCGACTTCAAGCATAGGCGTGGCGGCGAAGTCCATAAACTTTTCCGCGAGATGGAATGTTTATGCCGGATCATGCGCCGGCGTGGCCGACAGCGGTTCCTGAACTGCCGCCGCCGCGCGGCCTGGACGGTGCGCCAGCAGATTGACGACGCCGCGGATTTCTTCCTCCGTATGTGCAGCGGAGAAGAAGAACCGCAGCCGCGGCTGGTTCTTCGGCACGCCGATCTGGATGATCGGCGGCACATAATAGCCGTTCGCCATCAGATGCTGCGAGGCGGCGACGGTTTCATAGCTGTCGGAGAAAAGAATCGGCACGACGGCGCGGCCGATCGCCGGGCCTGTGTCGAGACCCGCCTCGTGTGAGGCTTCGACGAACAGTTCCGTATTCCGGCGCAGCTTTTCGATCCGCCAGGATTCTTTTTGCAGGAGTTGCAAAGCAGTTTGCGCCGCCGCCGTAATCACTGGCGAAAGCCCGACGCTGAACACGAAGCCAGGCAGCGTATAGCGCAACCATTCGATGACAGGCGCGCTGCCGGCGATAAAGCCGCCGCAGGATGCGAAGGTCTTCGACAAGGTGCCGACGATCAGATCAATCTGCGTGGGATCGACGCCACAATATTCGCAGAGGCCGCGTCCGTCCTGGCCGAGCACGCCGATCGAATGCGCCTCATCGACCAGAAGCCAAGCCTTGTATTTTTCCTTGAGTTCTACGAGGCGCGGCAGATCGACGATGTCGCCGTCCATGCTGTAAAGGCTTTCCACCACGATCAGCACATGGCGATGCTTCTCGCGCTTCTCCCGCAACAGAAACTCGAGATGATCGAGATCATTGTGGCGGAAGGTGAAAGTGGTGCCGGCAGCGCCCTTGGTGCCGCTCACAATGCTGTTGTGCGACAGTTCGTCGATCAAAATCGCATCTTGCGTGCCCATGATATGCGAAATCGTCGTAACATTGGTGAGATAGCCGGAAACCAGCGTCAGAACTGACTCGACACCGAGAAAATCCGCAAGCTGCCGCTCGAATGGCTTGTGCGTCGATCTTTCGCCGCCGACGAGACGCGACGCGAGCGCGCCGACACCCATAGTCTCGATTGCCGCCATCGCAGCGTTTTTGATCGCGGGATGACCGGCAAGGCCGAGATAATCGTAGTTGGCGAAGCTGACGAAATGCTGACCCTGTGTTTCCGCCTCACGGCGCGCACTGTCGGTCGGCACGAAGAATGGGTCGTAGGTTTCGAGATAGGCTTTCCCCGCGAGACGAAACCGCTTGGTCGCGTAATCGGCAAGGCTGTTGATCTTTGGCACTAATTTATAATCCGGCTGGTCGTAGGCAGGGTCGATTGCAGGCCTCGTCGAAAGGCCGCTCTCGCCGAGCTGGGAAATCGCGGCGATTCCATGATTGCCGCCTTGAGCCATAGCATTCCGGCGGCAGGCCCGCAAAAGGCGTTGACTTCACGCTTTCCTACAGACCATTCATTTCTTCACCATTGGCTACTTAACATGTATGCAGCCAATAGCTTAGCCTATCACGTCAAATCAGATTACAATCCGTAACAATCATCATCGGCTATTGCCCCGCAACTCTCGCGATGCAATGGATTTGGCGCTGCATCTTCGGCGACGCAGCAGCCTGGAGGCCCCATGGCCGATTCGCCCTTCTACGAGACGATTGAAGTTGAGATCCACGCGCAAGCAGGTCTTATCCGGCTCAACCGGCCGCAGGCGTTAAATGCACTCAGCGCACAATTGATCCGCGATCTCAATGCCGCGCTCAACCGCATGGAACAAGATGACGAAATCGGTGCAATCGTATTAACGGGTTCGGCGCGCGCTTTCGCGGCGGGCGCCGACATCGCCGAGATGCTGCCGAAAACCTCTGTCAGCGCCTATCTCGAAAACTTCATTGCTGATTGGGAACATCTTGCGAAAGTCCGAAAGCCGGTGATCGCTGCCGTCGCAGGCTTTGCGCTCGGCGGTGGCTGCGAACTCGCGCTGATGTGCGACATCATTCTTGCAGCCGATACCGTCAGATTCGGGCAGCCCGAGATCAAGCTGGGCATCATGCCGGGCGCTGGCGGAACGCAGCGCCTCGCAAGGACAATCGGCAAAGGCAAGACCATGGAGCTTTGCCTGACCGGCCGCATGATGGACGCAGCGGAGGCGGAGCGCTGCGGACTCGTCGCAAAAGTGGTGCCTGCCGACCGTCTCGAAACGGAGGCTTTGGCGCTTGCCACGACGATCGCCAAAATGTCGCGCCCCGCCGTTCTGGCGATCAAGGAAAGCGTCAATCGCGCCTTCGAGTCGACGCTTTCGGAAGGAATCGCCGCAGAACGCAGGCTCTTCTACAGCCTCTTTGCGACGAAAGACCGCCGCGAGGGGATGGCCGCTTTTCTCGAAAAAAGACCCGCTGATTTCAAGAACTGCTAGACTGCTCTGGAACTGATCGAGCAACGGAATATGGCGATGAATAGCAGAATTGCCGCGGTCGTCGGAGCGGACAGCGCCTTCGTCCAGGAATTATTCGTGAACCTGGTCGCAAGCTGGCGCGCCTCTGGCGGGCGCGTCGTCGGCCTGTTGGGCGAAGTCCATGAAGTTCCCGACCACACCTGCCGCGCAGGCACTTTGCGGGACATCGTCTCCGGCAGCGCCTACCCCATTTTTCTCGAAAAGGCGTCCAGCGAGACGTCATGTCTCATCGATGCCGCCGGCGTGGAGGCCGCTGCGGCTGCCCTGCTGCCGCAGGTGCCCGGAAGCGATCTCGTCGTCCTCAGCAAGTTCGGCAAGGTCGAGGCCGCGCACCGGGGCCTCGCTACGGTCTTCGAGGCGGCGGTCGCCGCAGGCAAGCCCGTATTGACTTCGGTCTCGGAGAAGCATCGCGACGCCTGGCGGGAATTCGCCCCCGGGGCCGTCCTACTCGCCGCGGACGCCTCAGCTATCCGGGAGTGGCGGCAGACCATCGCGGCCTGAGGAACAGCGCTTTTCCATCATTGACGCGCGTGGCCGCGCGCTCTATAGACTGCGCCTTCCAGTTTCGGTCAGTCCCGCCGGATTTTGGCGCCCCTTCGTGGCGCCTTTTTCAAGCGGTGATCGATTATTTAGCAAATCCGTTCAGGACCACTAATGGCGAATACTCCTTCGGCCAAAAAGGCCACGCGTAAGATTGCCCGGCGCACCGAAGTCAACAAGGCGCGCCGCAGCCGCATGCGCACCTTCACCCGCAAGGTTGAGGAAGCGATTGCTTCCGGCAGCGCCGAAGCGGCAACCGCAGCCCTGAGCGCCGCCGAGCCGGTCATCATGCGCGCTGCTCAAAAGGGCATCGTGCATAAGAATTCCGCTTCCCGCAAAGTCTCGCGGCTGGCGCACCGGGTTCAGGCCCTCGCCAAGGCGTAAAACCACAGCGCTCCTTCTCCCGCAGGCGGGAGAAGGTAGCCCGACAAAGTCGCGACGGATGAGGGTTCTTGGCCGCTCATCCATTTACCTGCATTGCGATTTACCTGCATTGCAGTCGAATCATCGAACAACGCGGTAACATCCCTCATCCGTCATGCCATAGGGCATGACACCTTCTCCCGCGAGCGGGAGAAGGATTCGCGCCTTACCCTACCCCGCGTGCAAAAGCTTCGCCGCAGCGTCGCGCTCGAAAAGGTAAAGCAACACCCGCAGCGCCGCGCCGGCGTCTCCTTCCAGATTCGGATTTTCGCTCATCACGCGCTGTGCCTCAGCGCGCGCAAGCGCCAGCAGCCCGGCATGCTGCGGCAATTCCGCGAGACGAAAGCCGGGCGCTCCCGATTGCCGCGTCCCCAGCACTTCGCCTTCCCCGCGCAGCCGTAAATCTTCTTCGGCGATCAGAAAGCCATCCTGCGTCTCGCGCATGACAGCGAGGCGTGCCTTCGCCGTCTCCCCCGCCGGGGTCTTGTAAAGCAGCAGGCAGGACGACTTTGCCTTGCCCCGTCCGACCCTTCCGCGCAACTGATGCAGTTGCGCAAGGCCGAAGCGCTCTGCGTGTTCGATGATGATGATCGTTGCCTCGGGAACATCGACGCCAACCTCGATCACCGTCGTCGCAACGAGAATTTGCGCTTCGCCTTTCGCGAAGCGTTCCATCGCAGCGTCTTTCTGCGGCCCCTTCATCTGGCCATGCAGAAGCGCGACCTTGCCGCCGAAGATTTGCGTCAAGTCTTCGAATCGCTCCTCCGCCGCAGCAACATCGAGATCTTCGCTTTCGGCGACGAGCGGACAGACCCAATAGGCTCTGGCGCCGGAGGCAACCGCCTTGCCGAGTCGTTCGATCACCTCATTCAGCCGTTCGTGCGGCAAAGCGCGCGTCTCGATGCTTTGACGTCCCGGCGGCTTCTCACGCAAGGCCGAATTATCCATGTCGCCGAACCAGGTGAGCACCAGAGTGCGCGGAATAGGCGTCGCGGTCATCACCAATATGTCTGCGTCTTCGCCTTTCTCGCCGAGCGCAAGGCGCTGATGCACGCCGAAGCGATGCTGCTCATCGATGATGGCGAGCCCGAGGTCGCGAAAGCCGACGCTCTCCTGAAACAGAGCATGTGTTCCAATGAGAATGTCAATCTCGCCAGCCGCAAGTAGAGCAAGCGTTTTTGCACGCTGCGCAGCTCTGTCCCGACCTGTCAGCAAGGCGATCCGAATGCCTGCGGCGGCGGAAAATTTGGCGATCGCCTCATAATGCTGACGTGCGAGAATTTCCGTCGGCGCCATCAGAGCCGCCTGCCAGCCCGCCTCGACGATATGCGCCATCGCAAGCAGCGCCACGACCGTTTTGCCTGAACCGACATCACCTTGCAGAAGCCGCAGCATGCGCGATGGCGCCGCGAGATCCTGACGGATTTCGTTCAACGCCTCACGCTGGGCATTGGTCAGGGCGAAAGGCAGGGCCGCTTCGATCTTTTCGGCAATGCGCCCTTCCGCGTGATGCGCGCGGCCGCCGCGCTCACGCAAGGATGCACGCAGCAGGGCCAGCGCGAGCTGATGCGCGAACATCTCGTCATAGGCGAGCCGCAGCCGCGCTGGCGCATCCAGCCCGATATCTGCCGGATCGCGCGGCGCGTGAAGCGTCTTCAGCGCCGCGGCGAAAGACAGCATGTCGGCAAGTTTCGCGCCCTCATAACGATGCCATTCCGGCAGCGATGGAAGCCGCGCCAGAGCCGCGGCAATCGCCTTTGCGAGAACGCGCGGATAGAGGCCTTCGGTCAGGCCATAAACCGGCTCGACGGGCGGCAAGGCGGCAAGGCCGGCATCGTCCAGTATGCGGTCGGGATGGACCATCTGCCGGTGCCCGTCCCAAAGCTCCAGCTTGCCGGAAATCCATCGCGTTTCACCAATCGGCAGGCCCCTTGCGATCCATTGTGGATTGGCGAGGAAAAAGACGAGTTGAACATCGCCTGTCTCATCCTCGACAAGCACCTTGTAAGGCGCTTTGCCGCGCGGCGGCGGTGGATGATGCGCAACCACCCGCGCCTTCATCATCACGATCTGGTCGAGCGGCGCTTCGGCGATCTTAGGCCGATTGCGGCGGTCGATGGTTGCAACAGGCAGATGAAAGAGGAGATCGATGACCCGCGCTGGCTGCCCTTGTTCGGCTAAAAGGCGATCGAGCGTCTTGCCTATCTTGGGGCCGATGCCTGGCAGGCTCGCCGCAGGCGCAAAGAGAGGATCTAGAAGGGATGGTCGCATAGCACTGATGCTATCATGGCCTGACCTGGTTGGCCGCCGGCTGGAGTCAGCCGTTTTTGGTACTTTGGAAATGCGGTTCGTGACGCCATAGCGTTTTCGAGCGAGGTGGCTTCCGGTTCGCGTGAAGAAAACGCGTCAAAACAAACAAATAAAGCCGCGGTTGTGATTCCGCCCGAAACGGCTCTAAGACAGCATTCCGCGCCTCCGGGCTGGCTTGTCCCTCCGTTTTTGGAAGACCATATGTCTGGCACCAACATCAGCAGCGCCGATCTCGATCCTCGCCGCCGCAGAGCGCTGTTTCACTCCTGGCATCGCGGCATGCGGGAAATGGACCTGCTCATGGGCCGCTTCGCCGATGCGGAGATCGCCAGGCTGAGCGATGCCGAACTCGACGATTATGAAATTCTGGTCGGGCTCGACGACCGCGACATTTTCGGCTGGCTGACAGGAGAGATGGACATTCCTGTGGCCTATGATACCCCCGTGTTCCGAAAACTTCTCGCTTTTCATACGCATACGGGGCCGATCGCGCTGTAGAAGCGCGATGCCTGCCGCCCCTCTCCCCGCTTGCGGGGAGAGGTAAGGTGAGGGGCCAGGAGATTGGCTCCAATGTGCGGCTAGTCACCCCGCCCCTCTCCCAGCCTCTCCCCGCAAGCGGGGAGAGGAGTCGAACGCAACAGTTGAACGGCTGACCTTGACCGACTTCAAAACTGCCATCGCCGAGCTTGCCAGAGGCGGCGCGCTGACGCTGGCCTCCCTGCCCGACGGCTACGACGCTTTCTGCTTCGCCGATCTTGCGCGCGCGCTCGCACCCTCTGCGGAGCGGCGCGCGGTCGTCGCCGTGCATGTCGCGCGCGATACGCAGCGCGCCCACGCCTTTGGCGAAGTGTTGCGCTTCGCCGCGCCGGATATTGAAATTCTCGAATTCCCCGGCTGGGACTGCCAGCCTTATGATCGCGTCTCGCCAAATGCCGCCATCGCCGCGCGGCGAATGACAATCCTCTCGCGCCTCGCTCGCTCGCGCACGGGGCTTGAACGTCCGCGCATTCTTTCGACAACGGTGAATGCGCTTCTTCAACGCGTGCCGCCACTGGATATGATCGCGGCGGTCAGTTTTTCGGCTGCGCCAGGCAATGCCGTCGATATGGACGGGCTCGTCCAGTGGCTCGAAACGAACGGCTTCAGCCGCGCCTCAGCCGTCCGCGACACGGGCGACTACGCGGTGCGCGGCGGCATTCTCGATCTCTACGCGCCAGCCATGCCCGAGCCGGTGAGGCTCGATTTTTTCGGCGATACGCTCGAATCGATCCGCACATTCGATCCTGAGACGCAGCGCACGATCGGCCAGCTCCGCGGCCTCGATCTTGTCCCGATGAGCGAGGTGCAGCTCACCTCCACTTCAATGCGGCAATTTCGTCAGGCCTATGTCACACTGTTTGGCGCGCAGACGCGCGGCGACACACTTTATGAAGCGGTGAGCGAAGGACGCCGCCATCCCGGCATCGAACACTGGTTGCCGCTTTTCTACGACAAGCTCGACACGCTCATCGATTACACCGGCACGGCGCCGTTGTTCCTCGACGCACAGACAGAAGACGCTACCGGCGCGCGCCTCGCGCTGATCGCCGACTATTACGACGCGCGCAAAACCGCGCATGACGCAGATCCCGCACATTCCTCCTACAAACCGCTACCGCCGGACGCGCTTTATCTGACAGCCTCGCAATGGCGCGAAAACCTCGCAGCGGTGGGCATCGCGCGGATAACGCCTTTCGCGCAGCCGGAAGGCGGCCAGACAGCGACGGCGATCGACTGCGGCGGCCGCACAGGCCGCAATTTCGCACCTGAGCGCGCGGATGAAGGCGCCAACGTCTTTCACGCCGCTGCCGATCACGTCCATGCGCTGCAAAGAGCCGGCAAGCGCGTCATCGTCGCTGGCTGGACGGAAGGCTCGCGCGAACGGCTGAGCCATGTGCTGAAAGATTTCGGCGTTTCCGACCTCACCCCGGTTTCGTCTTTTGCGGAAGCGCTGAAATGCCCCAAATCCGCGACTGCGCTCGCGGTCATGGGTCTCGAACAGGGTTTCGAGACGCAGGATTACGCCGTCATCGCCGAGCAGGACATTCTCGGCGACAGGCTCGTGCAGGGGCGCAAGAAAGCTCGCCGCGCGCAGGACTTTCTATCCGAGGTTTCGGCGCTCTCGGCTGGTGATCTCGTCGTCCACATCGATCACGGCATCGGCCGCTTCGTCGGCCTCAAGGCGATCGAGGCGGCAGGCGCGCCGCATGACTGTCTCGAAATCCACTATGCCGATGGCGACAAGCTTTTCCTTCCAGTCGAAAATCTTGAACTTCTGTCGCGCTACGGCTCGGAAGAAACCGAAGTTCAGCTCGACAAGCTGGGCAGCGGCGGCTGGCAGAAGCGCAAATCCAAGATGCGCAAGCGCATCCTCGAAATGGCCGCCGGATTGATGCGGATCGCCGCCGCGCGCGAGACCCATGCGGCGCCGAAACTCGTGCCGCCGCCAGGTCTTTATGAGGCCTTCTGCGCCGGCTTTCCTTATGACGAAACGGAGGATCAGGCGGGAACGATCGACGCCGTTCTGGAAGATCTCGCCTCCGGCAAGCCGATGGATCGGCTCGTCTGCGGCGATGTCGGCTTCGGCAAGACGGAAGTTGCGATCCGCGCCGCCTTTGTCGCGGCGATCAACGGCAAGCAGGTGGCTGTCGTCGTGCCGACGACCCTTCTCGCGCGCCAGCATGCGAAGAATTTCGCTGCGCGTTTCGCAGGACTGCCTGTGAAGGTCGCGCAGATGTCGCGCATGGTCGCTGCGGCCGCCATGAAGGAAACCAAGGCCGGCGTTGCGAGCGGCGCTGTCGATATCGTCGTCGGCACGCATGCCGTGCTCAGCAAGACCGTGAACTTCAAGGATCTCGGCCTCGTCATCATCGACGAGGAGCAGCACTTCGGCGTCAAGCACAAGGAACGGCTGAAGGAGTTGCGCTCCGAGGTGCATGTGCTGACGCTTTCCGCAACGCCGATCCCGCGGACCTTGCAGCTCGCCATGACCGGCGTGCGCGAACTCTCGCTCATCACGACGCCGCCGGTCGACAGGCTTGCGGTGCGGACTTTCATCTCGCCCTTCGATCCATTGCTCGTGCGCGAAGCCCTGTTACGTGAACGCTATCGCGGCGGCCAGAGCTTTTATGTCTGCCCGCGCATCGAGAATATCGACGAGGCCTCGGCCTTCCTGCGCGAGAATATCCCCGAGGCCAAGTTCGTCATCGCACATGGACAGATGCCCGCAACGGAACTCGAAGAGCGCATGGCCGCCTTCTACGACGGCAAGTATGACATTCTGCTCTCGACCGCGATCGTCGAATCCGGCCTCGATATTCCGACCGCCAACACATTGATCGTGCATCGCGCCGATATGTTCGGCCTTGCGCAGCTTTATCAGCTCAGAGGCCGCGTGGGACGTTCCAAAACCCGCGCCTATGCGCTCTTTACCGTGCCGACGAACCGCATGTTGACCCCGCAGGCGGAGCGGCGACTGAAGGTGCTGCAATCGCTCGATACGCTCGGCGCAGGCTTCCAGCTCGCAACGCATGATCTCGACATCAGAGGCGCAGGCAATCTTCTCGGCGAGGAGCAATCCGGCCACATCAAGGAAGTCGGCTACGAGCTTTATCAGCAGATGTTGCAGGAAGCGATCGTCGCGCTGAAAGCCGGCATTGAAGAACCGGCGGAGGAGGCCTGGTCGCCGGCGATCACGCTCGGCACCGCCGTCACCATTCCGGAAGACTATGTCGCCGATCTCGATCTCCGGCTTCAGCTTTATCGCCGGCTCTCGGTTTTGGAGGACGAGGGCGAGATGGAGGCTTTCGCCGCCGAAATGATCGACCGCTTCGGACCGTTGCCGCGCGAGGTCGAGCAATTGCTGAAGCTCGTCGCGATCAAAGCGCTCTGCCGCAAGGCCAATGTCGAGAGGCTGGACGCTGGGCCAAAGGGCGTCATCCTCGCCTTCCGCGACAATTCCTTCGCCAATCCCAACGGGCTCGTGCGCTACATCGCCGAACAGGGCCACGACGCGAAAGTTCGGTCGGATATGAGGATCGTTTTCATCCGCGATTTCGACGATCCGGCGAAGCGTCTCGAAGGCACGAAGCGCATCATGCAGACGCTGGCGTCTTTGGCGGTGAAGAAGGCGGCGTGACTCCTTCCCATGAAAGGGGAAGGTGGCAGCGGCGCGAAGCGACGCTGACGGATGGGGTATGACGTGATGGGGCATCCCCACCCGCCCCGCTTCGCGAGGCACCCTCCCCTCGAAGGGGAGGGATTAAAGACGAGGGTTGATGCAAGTTGAAAACCCGGTGGCGAGAAGAAGTCGACATCGCCGCGCCGGCAGTGAAGAATGCCGCGCAATGGCCTTAACGGGGGAAAACAATGCCAATCGAGATCATCGGCGCGGGCTATGGCCGCACCGGAACCATGTCGACATACATAGCGCTGAAGCAGCTTGGCTTCCCCTGCTATCATATGTTCGAGGTCATCGGGAATAAAGCCAACAAGACGCATCTCGATTTCTGGCGCAAGGTCGCCAACGCTCCGGCGGGGTCGCAGCATGATTGGGAGCAGGTCTTCGCGAACTATCGGGCCTGCGTCGATAATCCGGCGTGCTGCGTCTGGCGCGAACTCATGGCCGCCTACCCCGACGCCAAGGTGCTCCTGACGCTGCACCCCAAAGGACCCGACGCCTGGTATGGCAGCGCGATCGAGACGATCTATTTCACCGAATCGATGTGGCAGTTCCGCTTCCTCGCGCTCGTCACTCCATTCGCCCGCAAGATGCGCGATATGTGCCACAAGCTGATCTGGCAGCGCTCCCATCGCGGGACGATGAATGATCGCGCCAGGGCAATCGCGCGCTACAAGGAACATATCGAGGAGGTGAAAGCGGCGGTGCCCGCCGACAGGCTTTTGATCTTCTCGGTCGATCAGGGGTGGGAGCCGCTCTGCGCATTTCTGGGCGTCCCTGCGCCGGAAGAGCCTTTCCCCAAGGTCAATGATCGCGCCGCCATCAAGAAGGCGATCGCGGGCATGACGCGGGGCGCCTATACGATCCTCACCTGCATGGCTCTGGTTGCGGCGGTGGTGATCTATTTAATTGCGCATTTCCTCGGCTGAGGGAATTTTATTCCCCCGGCCCTTTTCGGCTCTCTCAAATATCCCCCATCGCGGCATTCGCGCGCCTTGCAAAGGCCCAGCTTCCGTGCATTTTGCCCAGCAATTAGGCAATTCGGCATTTAGCTGGGGCATGGGGCAGATGATCAACGGGGCAGATACGGCGTGGCTGCTGATTTCAAGCGTTCTGGTTCTGCTGATGACCCTGCCCGCCCTCGCGCTTTTTTACGCGGGTCTTGTGCAGGCGAAAAACATCCTTTCAATCCTCATCCAGTGTATCGCCGTCACATCGCTGATGTCGCTTCTGTGGGTCCTTGGCGTCTATAACGAGGCGTTTTCAGGCACCGCTCCCTTCATCGGCAATCTCAGCCACGCCCTGCTCTGGCATATAAGCCGCGGCGCAGTGCATCCGGGAACGCACATTCCCGAATCCGTCTTCGTCATGTTTCAGATGACTTTCGCGGTCATCACGCCAGCCCTCATCATCGGCGCCTATGCCGAGCGCATCCGTTTTAGCGCCGTGCTGATGTTTTCCGCTCTCTGGCTGATTGTCGTTTACGCACCCGTCACGCATTGGGTCTGGGGCGGCGGCTGGCTCGGCAAGCTCGGCGTCATGGACTATGCCGGCGGCATCGTCGTGCATGTAACCGCCGGCACGTCGGCTCTGGTGATCGCCGCGATGCTCGGCCCGCGCGAAGGATTTCGCCGCTCGATCAATCCGCCCCATGCGCCCTGGATGGTGATGGTCGGCGCTTCATTCCTCTGGGTCGGCTGGTTCGGCTTCAACGCGGGCAGCGCCCTCGTGTCGGGCGGCGACGCCGGCATGACGATGCTCTCAACCCACCTTTCTGCTGCCACCGCGACCCTGACCTGGATCGCCATCGAGCGTATCGGCTTCGGCAAACCGAGCCTCGTTGGGGCGGTCACTGGAACCATCGCCGGTCTTGCCGCCATCACCCCCGCATCGGGCTATGTCGGCCCGCTGGGAGCGATCGTGCTGGGCTTCATCGCCGCGCTCGTCTGCTATGCGTCCGTGCAGGTCGTCAAACACCGCTTCAAGGTCGATGACGCGCTCGATGTCCTCGGCGTGCATGGCATCGGAGGCGCGATCGGAACGCTGTTGCTGCCCTTTCTCGTCTTCGTCGGCGCCGGCGGCGTCGCGCTGCCGCGCTCCGCATCGGCTCAGTTCCTGATTCAACTCGAAGGGGTCGCGAGCGTTGCGCTCTGGTCCGCGGTCGCCTCCTTCGTCATCGTCAAACTGACAACGATGACCGTCGGCCTGCGTGTCGATCGTGACACCGAGATCCAGGGGCTCGACTTCGCGTCACATGGCGAAACCGGCTACAATTACGACTAGAACGTTCTCGGGCGAAGTGGCTCCCGGTTCGCGTGGAAAAACGCGCCAAAACAATAACCAGAGCCGAGGATCAGGAGAAGTTTATTGAAATACATCATTGCAATCATTCAGACCTATCGGCTCGACGCCGTTCGCGAAGCTCTCCTGAAGCTCGGCATCGAGGGCATGACGGCGAGCGAAGTGCGCGGCTACGGCAGGCAGAAGGGCCACAAGGAGATCTATCGCGGCGCTGAATATGTCATTTCCTTCGTCCCCAAACTGAAGATCGAAGTCGCCGTTCCGTCAGACCGCGCCGAAGCTGCCATTGCGGCGATCCGTGAGGCTGCGCACTCGGGCGAGATCGGTGATGGGAAGGTCTTCGTCTTCAATCTCGAAGACGCGATGCGCATCCGCACCGGGGAAACCGGCGAGGATGCTCTGTAGAAGCGCTTGCGAGAGCCGTTTCGCTTCTGACAGAATCAGGACCGCGACTCCAAGATTTATTTGTTTTGGCGCGTTTTCTTCACGCGAACCGAAGTCACTTCGCTTGAAAACGCTATAGGGAAGCGCCGCTCAATCCCCGCCGAAAAGAGCTCCGAAGAACGACTGCTGCGGTGGCCGGTACGGAGTCCGCGGAGGATAGCCGTTCCTCTGATAATAGCCGTAGCCGTATGAGCCTGGGTGGCCATAGCCATAGCCATACTGGTTTTGCTGAGCATCGGCATAGCGTGGAGGGGTCTGACGCCTCGCCCACACCGTGCCGCCTTTGCGCGGCGCCCTTCCGGTGATGTCAATCTCGGCGCCACTGACCTTCACGGCCTCGAACAGCTTCTTGGCATCCTTGACCGGCAGGCGCACGCAGCCATGTGACACGGCCCTTCCGAATGTTTTCTCATAGGAGCCGTGGATCGCATGCCCCTTCAGATCGAAGAAGATCGCGTAGGGCATTGGAGCGTCCTGATATTCCTTCGAGACGTGGTCGGGATCGATCCATTGCGGTTTGTATTGTCCGTCCGGCGTGTCAAGACCGGGACGGCCCGAAGCCACAGGCCAAGTTTCCTCCGATCCGTCGGGGAACGTCACATGCATGCGCTGGGTCGTCAGATTGACGTCCACGATGACCTTCGGTCCAACCGTATTGGTTGGCACATGCGAGGAATGATCGACATGCGCCGGCGGCGTCCCTGTATCGTCAGCCTGCGGAGCGACGACAGGAGCCTGCGAACCCGCATCCGGGATGTCGGCCTGCGCAGCCGCCTGCTGGATCGGCAGCGCACAACCCAGGGCGAACCCCGCCGCCAGACACACGCGTTGCCACATCATGCAAATTCCCTCACAAACTCAAGAAACTGAAAATCACACCCGCTTAGATATGCCTCGCCATCGCCGGGACCAGACCTCCCCTGTTCACAGCAACGAGATCGGCAGCGGATTCGCACATTTGAAACCGAAACGCTCATTCGTGGCAATTTCATCTGGCAAACGATCCTGGCGGAATATCGTTCATTGACCATCCATATTGTTAACGTTCTCTTTATGTCTTTCTCAAGAAGCTGCTTTGCAGCGCACACGCCCGAAGCAGAAAAATTTCATCGGGAGCATCGGCCGGATCAAAGATGGCATGCCGGCGCTCGATCTGCGTCAATTGAAAGCAAGCGCACCAGCGAGCGCCGCGATGAGAGCCGGCGGCATAACGAGAAGCCCGTATTTCAAAAAGGCCCGGCCACTGACATGAAGGCCCTCGCGTTTCAGCGCATCGAGCCAGAGGAGCGTTGCGAGCGATCCCGTTATCGAGAGATTTGGCCCAAGATCGACGCCGACGAGAATGGCGCGCGTGATGTGATCGGAGACACCAGCGCCGCGCACGGCGCTTCCGGCGATGAGCCCGGCGGGAAGATTGTTGATCAGATTGCTGGCGATTGCGATCGCTGTTCCGGCTCCCCAGGCTGAGGCCGCAGCCGCATGCGCTGCCTCATAGCGCAGGAAATCCTTCAGGCTGTCGATGACGCCGGTATGCGCCAGAGCCTCAACGAGAATGAACAGCCCCGCGACGAGGGGCAATATGCCCCATGAGATCTCGCGCATCATAGGCCAGGGAGCCTTGCGCTCGCGCAGCAGGACGGCTGCGAGCGTCAGGACCCCGGCGATCGCAGTCGGGAGTCCAAGATTCACGTTGAAGGCCGAAGCGGTGAGCAGCGCGACGCTCGTAACGACGATGCCGGCCGCAGCGGTTTTGGCCGCCGGCGTAAGGTCCGGGACGCGAACATCCGCGGCCATTTTTTGCCTCAGCGAATGTCTTTGACTCCAGCGCAAGACGATGAAAGTGACCGCGATCGACAAAACAGAGGCCAGCGCATAATTCGCCAGCCACTGCGGCAGCGGCGGCATATGATTGTCATAAATAACCAGATTGGCCGGGTTCGCGATCGGCAGCACGAATGAGGCTGCATTGGCAATCAGCGCGCAGATCAGAAGATAGGGCAGCGGTTCTTCGATTTTTGCGGATTTGACGGTCGCCGCCACAGCCGGGGTGAGCACGACCGCCGTCGCATCGTTGGAGAGAAGCGCCGTGACGAGAATGCCGACCGCGTAGATCAGGGCGAAGAGGCGGGCCGCCGAGCCTTTGGCAAAACGCGCCGCAACGGCGGCGAGAAAATCGAAGAGCCCCTCCTTCCGCGACACTTCCGCGAGTAGCATCATTCCGAAAAGGAAGAGGTAGACATCCGTGCCGGCGGCGATACCGCGCACCGCCGCGTCAAGCGGCAGGAGCCCGAAAATCACCAGAAGGACCGCTCCGCCCACGGCCCAGAGCGCCTGCGGCAGGTTCCACGGCCGCAGGATCACGCAAAACACAGAGACGCAGGCAATTCCCCAGGTGGCGATTTGCGCAAGAGTGAAACTATCGTTCATGCGGCCAAACCTGGAGCGTGTTGCACCGGAACATGCTCTTGATGAACGGCCGGTGCGACGCTCTGGCACCTCCCGGACGCAAGGTCAATCGATCCGGATTTGCCGTCGTTCATGGCATGAATGTGAAACTGGACATCTGAAAAAGATAAAAAAAATCACTTGGACCCCTACATTTTTCCGCGCCAAGGCTTGCCGTTCAAGACCGGCATGCCTTGATGAGAGGGCTGGAAGGGAGCGACGCTTTGACTTGGGGCGCCGCAACCCGCTTGCTCTTGACGCATTCACACCGCATAACCCCGCGCCAGAGACAGGCGCCGAAAAACATGCGCTATAGCTTGCAGACTGAGCGGAAGCGAAAAAGCGGAGCCTGATCTTTCGCTGAAGCCAAGCTCTAATGTGTTGGAATCGATCACGTTGCATGCGCTCGGGCGAATTCCGTCTGAACGCATTGTGATCCTCCGCAGCGAGTGCGGGTCGGACAGACGATTTTATGCTTTATGACCATAAAGCCGGCCCAAGCGGAACCGGAGCGGAAAGCGGTGGCAATCGGCCGCCTCCTCTCGAAGGCGCGGATCACGGTATGCCACTAGACAATGCGCCTTCGAAGAAAGAGGCGTGGCCGCGCCAGCGAATCGGCAAATATGTCGGCGGTTTCATCAGCGTCGGTATTGCGACGCTTTCAATCGTCATTCTCTTTCACACTCTGGCGCATCTCAATCTCGCGCATTTGCGTGCCGCCATCGCCGCAACAAGCAATGGACAGATCCTGTCGGCATGCGGCCTTGCCGTTTTGTCTTATCTCGCCCTGACAGGTTATGACGGGCTTGCGCTCAAGCAGTTGCGCACCCGCGTCCATTACGGCAGGACAGCGTTTGCATCTTTCGCAAGTTACGCTGTCTCCTTTACGCTTGGTTTTCCGCTCGTTACGGCCGGCACGGTGCGCTACTGGGTCTATTCCCAGGTCGGCCTTACGGCATCAAAGGTTGCGAGCCTCACTGTCATTGCGGGCGTGACTTTCTGGCTCGGCATGGCGCTCGTTATCGGCGTCACTCTGCTGCTGCGAAATGAAACGATCAGTCCTGTCGATCATTTCGCGCCGGGCATCAATTCTCTGATGGGCCTCGCCGTCATTGTCGCTTTGCTTCTTTATCTCGCCTGGGTTTCGATGGGGCGTAGAAAAACCCGGCTGCAAGGCTTCCGTCTGGAGCTTCCCGGTTTCAGGCTTACGCTCGGTCAGATTGCTCTGGGCGTCATCGATCTCTGCTCGGCTGCGGGCGTTCTTTATGTTTTGCTGCCGGAACCACGCCACATCGATTTTCTGACCTTCGCAGCGATCTATGTTTTTGCCTGCGTCCTCGGAATTGTCAGTCACGCTCCCGGCGGCATCGGCGTCTTCGAAGCGACGATGCTTAAATTCGTGCCAGTTTCCTCGCAGGAGGCGATGCTTGCGTCGCTTCTTCTCTTCCGGATCATCTATTACCTGCTGCCTTTCATTCTGGCCTTGTCTTTGCTCGGCGTGAACGAAGGCGTACGGCGCTGGAAAGGCTTAGGCGAAGCCACTCACCGAATGCAGAGCGTGAAGGAACACCGCGACCAGTCCGAGTGAAGCACGGAAAATGTTTCAACGACGTCCCGCCACCTCGTCGATATGACGCAATAAATCATCCGGGTCGTCGTAGACGCGCAATGCGCCAGCATAGCGCAGCTCATCAAGGCCATAGCCGCCGCTCAGCAGACCGACCCCAAGCGCGCCACCGCGGCGCGCCGCCAGCATGTCCCAGATGCTGTCACCTATAACGAGCGCGTTGCCGATTGGCGCACCAAGCCGCGCAGCGGCAGTCAGGAAAAGATCGGGATCCGGCTTTGCGTATTTCACCTGGTCGCGCGTCACAACCGTAGCCTGCGCCGGATCGACGCCAAGCGTTGCGAGCGTAACGACAGCCGTTTCCATATTCGCGCTGGTGGCGACCGCCCAGGGGATTCCGGCTTGCGTCAGCCACGCCAGAAGCGCGATTGCGCCCGGCAGCGGCCGCACGCTTGGCGCATAGCGCAGATAGGCCTCCGCATGCCGGCGCCGCAGCCGCGCCACAAGCTCGGGACTGATTTCGAGCTCCGTCTCGCGCAGAAGCTGGTTGGTGAACAGGCCGCCGCTCATCCCGATCTTGCGATGGATGCGCCAGACCGACAAAGCGATGCCTTCGGCATCGAGTGCTTCCTTCCATGCGAGAACGTGCTGATACACGCTGTCGACGAGAGTTCCGTCCAGATCGAAAAGAAAAGTCGGCTCGATGCGCATGGATCTTCCTTATGATTTCGGCTGTGGCGTCTTCGCGGGCGGCAGCTTTCGCGCATTCGCCGGAAATTGCGATTCGATCGCCGCATCAAGTTCAGGGCCGATCAGGATGACCATGACTGAAATCCAGATCCAGGTCATAAATCCGATAACGGCGCCGAGTGACCCATAGGTTTTGTTGTAGCTGCCGAATTGCGACGTGTACCAGGAGAACAGATAAGACGCGCCAAGCCACACGAAAGTGGCGAAGACGCTTCCGACAGTCACCAGATGCCACTTCGGCGGCCTGCAACACGGCCCATAGCGGTAGATGATCGCAAAGGTCAAAGTCGTGCAGACGAACAACGTCGGCCAGCGGATTTCCGGCAGCAGCGAAGGCATAGCCTGAGAAAGACCGGTGAAGTTGAACACGATCGGCAGGACGATCACCGCCGCAAGCGCAAGAATGACAAACAGAATCGCGCCGCAAGTAAAGGCGAGCGAGATGGCGTTCAGTTTTATGAAGCTGCGGGTTTCCTTCTCGCCACGCACGACGTTGAGCGCATCGAACAGCGCCTTGATGCCGGAATTGGCGCTCCATAGTGAAATCAGGATACCGACAGCGAAGGTGATGCCAAGCGTGCCGTGCTTCTGCTGAACAAGGCGGGTGAGTTGTCCCTTGAGCACTTCCATCGCGCCGCCCGGAAGAAGTCCCGAAAAATGCTGGAGTTCGCGCGAGATCGTGGCGGGGTTGGCGAAGAGACCGTAAAGCGACACGATCGCCGCAATCGCCGGAAAGATCGCCAGCAGCGAATAGAAAGCCACGCCGGCGGCGACGGCCAATACCCTGTGGTCATTGATGCCGTTGTAGACGCTGACGGTAATATTCTTTCCCCGCTCTATAAAACCTGCCTGGCGCGTTGCGGCTTCCTCTGCCGCCGGAGGCTCTTTTCTGGCAATGAGCGCCGCCGTCAGAGTCACCGCCAATGCAGTGGCGAGCGCTCTGACTGTTCCTTCCTCGCGCTTGTCGCGATCGCCGCTCATCGACAGGTCCTCTCCGCCGTCACCCCAGCGGAAATTGCCACGATTGAGCCGGGTTCCGATCTGGAGCCTCGAAAAATCGGTATTATTGCGCGCGCTCGCCTGCTTTCTGTTGCCAGCCTGGTTCGCCCCGCAGGACCGATAAGGTGGTCCGGACGCTCAAAGCCGTGGGGATGGCCATGATGATTCCGATGATGCCAAACAGGAGGCCGCCGGCGAAGAAGCAGAAAATGATGATGGAAGGATTCAGCCGTGCGGCGGCGCCAAGCACGACCGGCCCGAGGAGCTGATCGATCGAAAGACGCAGAGCGACGGCATAGATCGCATAGCCGATGATCAGGCTGATGCCCTTTGCGGCACTGACGGCGGCGAGCCCAGCCAGAAGCGCCGACGCCACCGGACCGAACACCGGAACGAGTTCCAGCACGCCTGTCAGGATCGCAAGGACAACGGCATGCGGAATGCGCAGCACGAGGCCGAGTCCCAGATAGGCGGCAAAAGTGGCATAGGCGACGGTGACGATCACGCCGATGAAGTAACGCCTTATGAGTGGATCGATCCGTCGCCAGATTTCGCGCAACTGCGGACGTCTGCTCTCCGGCGCGAGCCAGAGCATGCCCGCCATGAGCTTCGGGCCGTTCAAAAGGAAATAGAACAGAAGAACCAGGGCTACGAAGCTGCCCAGGAGCATTGCCGCTACGCTCGATCCGATCAGCGCAACATTCGTGGGATGGCTAAACCAGGTGTGCAGCGCCGTGACTCCTGCCGTCGCGAGCTGTGACGCATTCATCGGCTGGCCGCCGAAAACGCTGATCGACTGGCCCTTGAGCATGGCTTTCGCAAAGCCCTCGATCAACGGCTGTACGCTTGTTGCCGCATGCGCAAGCTCCTGCATCAAAGGCCGCGCGATGAAAAAGATGGCGAGCGCCAGAAGGATCATCAAAAGAATGAAGACGGAAACCGACGCAACCCAGCGCGGCTTGTGAAATCTCGCGGCGCCCCATTCGATAACGGGCGTGCAAAGAAAGGCGATCAGTCCCGAGACGACGAAGGGCAGGAGAATCCATTGCAACTCGTGAACGAGGAACGCAATGGCGATCAGCCCGATGATAAAAACTGTGCCGTCCCTGTTGCGGCCGGGTTGAGGAGCAGTTTCGATGCAGTCCCGCGGTTCGTCTGGAGGCATGGTCATTAAATCGATCAGCCTTTCCGGTTCAGGCGCACCGGCGGCGCTCACGCTGCGCCGAAAGCGGAGCATGTTCCGGAACGCGGATCGCCGTCACGGGTTCAGTAAGCATCCCTCGCGGAGGCAGGAAGACAATCCGGAAGGACGTTTTCGACGACGAGGCTGCACCTCGCTTCAGGAGCAAGGCAAAGCTTGAACCCGGGCCGGTCCGGCGTCAAATCGCAATGTCCGGCGCAAATGTTGAAATCCGATGAGCAGGAAAGAATTCGCCATCCGCGTCGTGATTGTTCTTGCGCTGGTGCTTGTTCCGATTCTGGTCTACCGCCTCTTCGATGTCGTCCTTATTGGCGTCGGGGCAATTCTCGTCGCGACGATACTGAGGCTCGGAACCGAGCCTCTGCGGCGTCTGAACCTGCCGCAACCTGTCGCGCTCGCTCTTTCCGGATTTGCGATCCTCATCATTCTCGGGGGCGCAAGCTATCTTTTCGGCACCAAGATGATGGTGGAGATGCAGGATGTCCTGCACCGTGTCGCGTCGGCGCAGGGATCATTGATGCACGCGCTGAACGCGTCCTCCTTCGGGAAACTCGTTCTCTCGCATGTCTCTCGCGAAAACGTTTCACTCACCTCGCTCATCGGCAATATCTTCAGCCTCAGCTCGAGTTTCCTTGAAGCGGTGATCGTGAGTGTCTTCACCGGCGTCTATCTCGCTGCGCAGCCGCGCCTCTATCGCAGAGGTTTTTGCAGGCTCCTTCCCGAGTCGTGGCGCGACGAGGCGATGGAGACGATCGATCATCTCGGCCATGCCTTGCGCCTGTGGCTTCTCGGCCAGCTCATCCAGATGGTCATCATCGGCCTTCTGTCCACCCTGGCGGCCTTCGCCATCGGCCTGCCGTCGCCGCTGGCGATAGGGCTCATTGCAGGCGTCGCCGAATTCATCCCCTATCTCGGCCCAATCATTTCAGCCGTGCCGGCGGTGCTCGTCGCTGCGACCGTGAACGGATCGGCCATAGTGTGGACAATTGTCGCCTGGCTCCTCATCCATCAGGTCGAAGGCGAGTTGATTGCGCCTATCGTGCAGAGAAGCATGGTGTTCATGCCGCCTGTCGTGATGTTGATGAGCGTCGCCACGCTCACCTATCTTTTCGGCTGGATGGCGATCATCTTCGCGGCGCCAATCACGGTGATCGTCTGCGTCTCGGTCATCAAGCTTTATGTTCGCGACAGCCTGGGAAACTGGATGCCGCTGCCCGGAGAGACAGGGCGTGAGGGGAAGCAGTGATCGCTAGAGCGTTTTCAAGCGAAGCGGCTTCCAGTTCGCGTCAATAAAACGCGCCAGAACATCGCGATTACGGGGTCAAGCGACTCAAACAGCTTCGGGCGAAACAGGAGAGGTGCTGACATGCTCCCCAATCTCGCAACGAAGCCTCTGCTTTTCAAACGCGAACTCCTGAAAGCTGAGGGTATGGTCACCCTCATGCGCAGAAGAAAAAGCCTGATTGAGCGATCTCTTGTACGCAAGGGCCTTTCGGAAAATCTCCTGAAGCGATGGCCGGCAAAAACGAGGGCGGTTCGACTCGCATTCTTCAATGAGCTTTGCATAAACCAGGTCGGCACGGTTGCTGAATGCAGCAGAGTACGACAGCGAATTGCTATGTATCCGGTAGTTCCAGAGGCATTTCGTGACGATCGGCACTTCAGCCAGATGCTCAAACGCCCGCGCGTTGAAGATAACATCTTCCGCAAAAGAAAGATCCTCATCCCACTTCGGGAGCATATCCTGCCGAAAGACGAGCAGAAATGGTATTGGCGAAATCATCAAAGTAAATGGATCGATATTGACGACCGGCTGCGAAGAAAGAAGCCACGGGCCAAACTGCATCTTCTTCGACTCATCGACCGCGAAGGCATTGTCACCCGCAGCGCCGTAACGGATCGCCAGAGGGACGAGAGTCGCAAGCCTTTCCGGCTCATACCAATCGTCGGCATCAAGCCTCGTCACAACACGGCCGGATGCCAGTTGCCGTCCAAGGTTCAATGCCGTCGATACGCCGCTCCGGACAAAAGGGGTTTTCGTGAACCGTATCCTTTTGTCACCGAGACCATACTTTTTCAGGATCGATGCGTAGTCCGCTTCATCGTCAGCGATGACGATAAGCTCCCACTCCTGCATGCTTTGAGCAATGACGCTCGCAACCGCTTTCGCGATACTTTCGTCTGCATTGAACGCAGGCATCAGGATGCTGGCGAGGATCTCACCAGGAGCTTTTCGGCGAAACGGGGAAAACCCGCGTGATTCATGAGTCTCGCGCCGATAGGTTTCCATTGCTTCTTGCAATCACAATTACGGGAAATTCCCAACACCGCGGATGGTCTCCCGATCCGTTCCGGCTCTGACGGAGTGAGAGCCGCAGCTCTCTTTTTTCTAACGTATTTTACGCGAACGAAACTCCGTTTTATTCGAGACCGCTATAGCAGCAATCGCAAGAAAGGGACAATGATCAATAGGTGAACGACAGATGCGACATTCCCTCCCGCGGCAAATATCGTTGAACTCTTATAGCTGGACGGGGATTACAGAGCGAAGGAAGACCATCGATCACTGGCTGATTACCAGCTTCGCCCACGGTTATCTTTGGATGACAGGAGCGCAACGTGACGCCCAGCGAGCATCCTGCCAACCCCGGCGGCATGATCGAACTGCCGGACAAGCCGGATAGCGCCTGTCTGGAATCATTGGTGAGGGCTGACTACGAGCGTTGTCATCCGGGCGAAACATTTGAAGATCTGAAACGCCGGGCTCGCTTCGCTGCGGATGATAAAGGCCTCCTCCGCGAATGGATGACACTTGCTCAACAGCGCGCGGCCAAAAGGGACGCTGTTGAAAAAGCCTGAGGCAATAGACTGGAGCGGGCGAAGGGAATCGAACCCTCGTATGCAGCTTGGGAAGCTGCCGTTCTACCATTGAACTACGCCCGCATCAGAGCTGCTGCGGCTCTGCCGCAAGAGCGCTCTAATTTTTTCCCTGGCACGTTTTCTTCACGCGAACCGGGGACCACTTCGCTCGAAAACGCTTGCGACCGCGAAAGTCTATGCCGTGCGCCGTGCAAACTCAAGCGGCCGAATGCCCCTTCACTCGAAACCGCTATTGAGCGAAATGCTTCGAAAGCTTCAACCCCTGTCCCTGATAATTCGAAACGCCGCTCTGTCCATAGAGAAGCTGCGGCGCCTCGGACATTTTCTCATAGACGAGACGGCCGATCACCTGCCCGTCTTCGAGAATGAAGGGCACCTCATGGCTGCGGACTTCGAGCACCGCGCGGCTGCCGGGATGCCCATCCGGCGAGAAGCCGAAGCCCGGATCGAAGAAGCCGGCGTAATGAACGCGGAACTCGCCCATCGAAGGATCGATCGGCACCATCTCGGCGGCAAGATCCGGCGGGATATGCAGCTTCTCCCGCGACGCGAGAATATAGAATTCACCGGGATCGAGGATCAACCGCTTGTCGTTGCGCGCCGCCAGCGGCTCCCAGAATTCATCGATGTCATAAGCGCCGATGCGATCGACATCGATCACGTCGGCATGCTTCTGCGCACGGTAGCCGATGACGCCGCTTTCAAGGCTCTCGCGCGCAAGCGCGATACGCAGCACGATGCCGCCGCGCAGATTGAGCTCGCCATCGACGAGCGGCATCCGCGCATGGTGCTCGCGCAAATCCCTGTCATCGACGCCAAAAGCGGTGCGGGACAGAAATTGCTGCGGATGCCAGCGGCGAAACCGGATCTGGTTGAGGCGTGAACCCTTGCGCACCCGCACGCTGAAACTGCGCGGCGAAACCTCGGCATAGAGCGGCCCCTCATAGCCGCGTTCCACAGTATCGAAGACTTCGCTGCGGTCCGTGATAAGGCGGGTGAAAATATCGAGCCGGCCAGTCGAGCTTTTCGGATTGGCGCTAGCGGAAAAGCTCTCGGTCAGCTTCAGATGTTCCAGCAGCGGGATGACGTAGACACAGCCGCGCTCCAGCACGGCGCCCTGCCCTTCGAGGCTGAATTCGTCGGACGTCAAAGCGGCAAGCTGATCGGCGACGCTACGATCCTTGCCGGGCAGAAAGCTCGCCCGCACCCGATAGGCGCGGCTCCCAAGCCGCAGATCGAGGCTTGCCGGCTGTAATTGCTGCGGCTCGATCTCGGACTGGCCCCAGACCATCTTGCGCTGCTGCATCACCTCGATTTTTTCGCGAGGCAGCAGCCCGAACTGGGTGCCAAAATCCCGCGCGTCGGCAGGCGTTGCAGCATCATCGCCGAAAGAAAGCGTCACAGGAGGCACCGGGGAAAGCGGCAAAGAGGACATGCTGGCCGAACATCCGGCTCAAGACAGACGATGCCGCCTTAGAGCATGTTTGGACGCGCGTGCAAACCGGCGAGGCACACTATCCTCGCAATTCCCAGCCTTTGTGAAACAGAGACCCTTTCCCGGAACCCTGAAGCGCAGCGCAAGGGCATCCGGGATCCATGAGCGACAAGCACTTGTTTATGGCGATCAAGACCTCTGGACCCCGGATCTTCGACCGCCAACGCGGGCTCGTCCGGGGAAGAGACAGTTGATAATTACGCGTTCGCGGGCTGTGCGCCCTTCTTCCTCGGCCGCAGCCGCACAACGACATCCACCTTGGTGATCTCGTAACCTTCGGGCGGGGATGGCAGGCCGCTGATCGAGACATCACCGAAGGAGAGATCCGAGATTTCGGCGCTGTCCTCGAAGAAGAAATGATGATGTGGGCTGGTATTGGTGTCGAAGATCATCGGATGCCCCTCGACGGCGAGGCAACGGACGAGGCCAGCATCCGCGAAGCATTTCAGGACATTGTAGATTGTCGCATAGGAGGCCTGCACGCGTGCGATCCGCGCCTCGGCGAGCAGCGCTTCCGCCGTCACATGCCGGTTGCCCTTGGCGAAGAGGAGCGTCGCCAGCGCCAGACGCTGGCGGGTCGGCCGGATGCCGAAATGATTGAGCATGCCGCGCACGTTGAGTGGCTTCGGCTCGCCGGCGGGACGACGCTCCTTCACCAGCGCCGGCATCCGTTCATAGGCAAAAGTCATTGTCGTTTCCACTCTTCGAGGATCGCTCTCCCGGGCGACATACTATCAAGCAGCATGCAGCCCCGTCCAACAATCCAGACCACTTCGCACCCGGATGTGTCGTCAGGCCGCGGATCAGGCGCGCCGCCGAAGCGGTCCTGCCAACAACCATAACCATTTCCATCCTGCTCTCGTTGAAATATGAGGCGGCTTCGATCAGGGTCAATAGAAATGTTTTATATATCGTATAAATTAAAAGACATTAGCATTACAAAGACATAGAAAAACATAAGTTCCTGTCTATCTCATCAAGACATAAATGTAATATGTTTTGCTGCGCTGACCGATTTTTACAAACTAAATATCTGTAACATTCTTACATGATTGGTTTATGCCTCAATCTATTCTAATGATAATCTGGAAATTTTTCCGTGCGTTATCTTGCTCACTATTCGGATTCTATCGACAAAGCGCAACTCCATGTCGAACGACTTTGTTTCGACCGGATCGGGTGCCTGTGCCAGTGACGTCACCTCTCCGCAAAAATTTTCACAAACCGTTGCCGGATCCTGCTTTCCTGGCATTGTTGGAGACGTTCCAGCAAAATCGATCTCCCCCAGACTGCGCGGTCATTTCACTTGAGCCGCACTGGCGCAGCGGATAAGCCTCAAGAGCGGGATGCGAAAAAATGGATCCGGTTTTTCGCTTAAATCCCGCCCTGATTTACCAGAATCGATCACGTTACATGCGTTCATGTCGATTCGACCTGAACGCGTCGTGATCGAAGGACATCTTCTCTGCGCCGTGCCGCCACGGCCGCAACATGCACGATGATGAGGAAGACATGACGAAATCGCCGAAACTCGATCCTGCCAGATTACGCGATGCCACGAGGCTCGTTCATGGCGGCACGCTGAGATCGCAGTTCGCGGAAACGTCGGAAGCCCTCTTTCTCACGCAAGGGTACGTTTACGAATCGATGGAGGCGGCGGAGGCGCGCTTCAAGGGGCAAAACCCGGGCTTTATCTATTCGCGCTTTTCCAATCCGACCATCGCCATGTTCGAGGAGCGCATGTGCCTTCTCGAAGGCGCGGAGGCCGCGCGCGCAACAGCGAGCGGCATGGCCGCCGTCAACGCGGCGCTGATGAGCCAGGTTCGCGCCGGCGATCATATCGTGGCGGCGCGGGCGCTGTTTGGCTCCTGCCTCTACATTTTGCAGGATCTGCTGCCGCGGTTCGGCGTCACCTCGACTCTTGTCGATGGAAGCGACCTCGCGCAATGGCGCGCCGCCATGCGGCCTGAGACCAAAGTTCTGTTCCTCGAAAGCCCGACGAACCCCGGCCTCGAAGTTTACGACATTGCGGCGATTGCCGAGATCGCGCACGCCAATGGCGCAACTCTTGTCGTGGACAATGTGTTCGCCACGCCGATCTTGCAAAAGCCCTTGCAGCTCGGCGCGGATTGCACCGTCTATTCGGCAACCAAGCATATCGATGGCCATGGCCGCTGCCTCGGTGGTGTCGTCCTTTCGAGCAAGGACTTCATCGACAAATACGTTCACAATTTCCTGCGCCAGACGGGACCGGCCATATCGCCCTTCAACGCCTGGGTCATGCTGAAATCTCTGGAGACGCTGCCGCTGCGTGTCATGCACGCGACCAGAAGCGCGGCGCGGATCGCCGACGTGCTGGCTGCGCACCCCAAGGTCCGGCGCGTGGTCTACCCCGGCCGCAGCGATCACCCGAATGCCGACATCGTGAAGCGGCAGATGTCCGGCGGCGGCACGCTCATCGCCTTTGAGGTCGAAGGCGGCAAGGAAGGCGCATTTGCTTTCGCCAATGCGCTTTCGATCGTCATCATTTCGAACAATCTCGGCGACGCCAAGAGCCTCATCACCCATCCGGCGACGACAACGCATCAGAGGCTGACGCCGGAAGCGCAAGCCGAAATGGGCATCACCCCCGGCCTTGTCCGCTTTTCGGTCGGGCTCGAAGATCCTGACGATTTGATCGAGGACCTGACGCATGGACTGGACGCTGTCGGCCGGCGCGGGCTGGCGGCGGAGTAACCTTTCGAAGAGCCCGCCTGCCAAAACAGGTTGACGGCCCCGGATGGCGCTTGCCTGAAACAAGCGCTGCCGCGATAGTCGAGTGATGTTCATACGTCCGGGCTTCGCGGCAACGCGTAATCTCATTACCGACGTTCCGGGTCTCAGCGTCGGCCACGCGGAAGATGAGCGCATCGGATCGGGCGCGACGGTGGTGCTTTTCGACAGGCCTGCCGTGGCGTCCATCGCTGTCCACGGCGGCGCGCCGGGCTTGCGCGATTGCGCACTGCTCGAACCGGAAATGACCGTCGAAAAGGTCGACGCCATTACTCTTTCTGGCGGTTCCGTCTTCGGCCTCGACACCATGGGCGGAGTCGTCGCCTGCCTGCGCGAGGCCGGACGCGGTTTTGCTGTCCGCGATGTCAATGTCCCGATAGTACCCGGCGCTGTCCTCTTCGATCTCCTGAACGGCGGCGATAAAGGCTGGGGTCGCGAGCCGGTCTATTGGCACATCGGCTACCACGCGGCGGCGGCGGCGGCGGCCGAATTTCGTCTCGGCAGCGTGGGGGCCGGTCTCGGCGCGACGACAGCCGATCTGAAGGGCGGCCTTGGCTCGGCCAGCGACATCACTTCGTCAGGCTTTCTGGTCGGCGCGCTCGTCGCCGTAAACGCTCTCGGCCAGGCGACAATCGGGGATAGACCGCAATTCTGGGCCGCTCCGTTCGAGAAAGGGACGGAGTTCGGCGGTCTTGGCTGGCCAGCGACATTCGATCAGGGCGTGCCCAAAATCCGGATCAAGGGCGATACGCCGGAGAATACGACAATCGGCATTGTCGCGACCGATGCGGCGTTGACGAAAGCGCAGGCCAAGCGGCTCGCGGTGATGGCGCATGACGGGATGGCGCAAGCCTTGCGGCCGGCCCATGCGGCGCTCGATGGCGACACGATCTTCAGCGCGGCGACAGGCACGGCGCTTGAGCCGCCGTCTCTGCGCGATCTGACGGAGATTGGCGCTCTGGCCGCCGAATGTATGGCCCGCGCAATCGCCCGCGCAATCTATGAGGCGACGCCGCTGCCTTTCGATGGCGCGCTGCCAAGCTGGAAGCAGAAATTCGGTGGTGGCTGAGAGCCGCTATGGATGGAGGCGGATCTGAATCGAATCGACACCGCGGATCGCCGCTATCTCATCAAAAGCCTGTCCATCACAGCACTTGTCATGGTGCTTTTGATGTTTCCGGCCGCGGGCACTTTGGCCTGGGCGAAGGGCTGGATTTTCCTTGCGGTCAGTTTCGCATCATTTCTGATAGCCATTCCCATACTGGCGCGCGTCAACCCGGAGATATTTCCCGCACGCCGCCGCATTCAGCAGGGCACAAGGCAATGGGATCGCATCCTTCTCGGCGTGCTGTTTCCGATCATGGGCGCCATCCCGCTCGTCGCAGCGCTCGACAGCGTCCGCTTTCATTGGTCTGCGCTCCCGACATGGGGCGTTGCGCTGGGCTATGTGCTCTATCTCGCTGGCTTCGGGCTCGCGACCTATGCCGAAGCCGTCAATAAATTCTTCGAACCCGGCGTGCGGCTGCAATTCGACCGCGAGCACCATGTCATCGATACGGGACCTTACCGGGTCGTCCGGCATCCGGGCTATATCGCCGCGAGTGGACTGCTGATCGGAACGGCCCTTGCGCTTGGGTCGCTCTGGGCGCTCGCCCCGGCTATCTTCGTGTGCCTGCTTCTCATAGGCCGCACCATCGCCGAGGATCGCATGTTGCGCCGTGAACTGTCAGGCTACGACGCCTATGCACAGCGTGTGCGTTTCAAGTGGCTGCCTGGCTTATGGTGATGCACGTTTGAGCGATCACATTTTGCCGCCGCCCGAACTCTCGCGAACATCGATTCGTTGGTTACGCGCGATTATGCGCGAAGAGGATCAAATCGATGTTTTCCCATGTCAAAGAAACCATCATGCCGGTCGATGTCGGCGAGCCTGATGCCGCGTTCGGTCAACTTTTGCTCGAGCAGTTCGGGGGCGCAACGGGAGAACTGACTGCGGCCTTGCAGTATTGGGTGCAATCCTTCCATGTCGAAAATGCGAGCATTCGCGACATGCTCCAGGATATCGCAATCGAGGAGTTCAGCCATCTCGAAATGGTCGGCAAGCTGATCGCGCAACACACCAGCAGGATCGATCAGTCGAAAATTCACGAAGCGCCGCTTTTCGCCGTGAAAGGCATCGGCCCACACTTCCTCGATAGCCAGGGCGCAGCCTGGACGGCGTCCTACCTCAATGAGGGCGGTAACGTCGTGCGCGATCTGCGGGCCGACATCGCGGCCGAAGCCGGAGCCCGCCAGATGTATGAGGCGCTGATCAAACATTGCCGCGACGAAGGAACAAAGCGTGCGCTGACGCATCTCCTGACGCGTGAAATCACGCATGCCGATATGTTTATGAAAGCGCTGAATTCGATGGGGCGGTTGACGGACCCGTTCTTCGGAACGGTCCAGCCCGACGAGACGGTGAACATCGTGTTCAATCTGTCGCGCGGCGACGATCATCGCGGCCCGTGGAACGAAGGCGAGTTCCGCTATATCGATAATCCACGGCCGGAAGGTGGCCTGCCGCCGGCCCCCATCAATCCTGATGATGAGAGGATTTCCCGGCTCGCAGCCGAGTAAGGCAGGGCCTCAGGGCGCCCTGTTTTGACGCGTTGGCCACCGCCATGTTAGGCGAAGCAGCGGCGAGGCACAGGCCCCGCCGCGTTTTTCCAGCAAGAATGCTCCGCCATGATTCCGCGTTATTCCCGCCCCGAGATGGTTTCGCTCTGGGAACCTGAAACTCGCTTTCGCATCTGGTTCGAGATCGAAGCGCATGCCTGCGACGCAATGGCCGAAATCGGCATCATTCCCAAAGAGGCCGCAAAAGCGATCTGGGAAAAGGGCGGCAAGGCTCAGTTCAATGTTGCCCGCATCGATGAGATCGAGCGCGTCACCAAACATGACGTCATTGCGTTTCTGACGCATCTTGCCGAATTCATCGGGCCGGACTCGCGTTTCGTCCACCAGGGCATGACCTCGTCGGACGTGCTTGACACCTGCCTTGCGGTTCAGCTCTCGCGCGCGTCGGACATTCTCCTTGCGGATCTCGACGCTTTGCTTGCAGCGCTGAAGCGGCGCGCTTTCGAGCACAAGATGACGCCGACCATCGGTCGCTCGCATGGCATCCATGCCGAGCCGGTCACTTTCGGTCTCAAGCTTGCCGAAGCCTATGCCGAATTCTCCCGCGCCCGTGCAAGGCTGGTAGCGGCACGCGCGGAGATCGCGACCTGCGCCATCTCAGGCGCGGTCGGAACATTCGCCAATATCGATCCGCGCATCGAGGAACATGTCGCGAAAAAGCTGGGTCTGACGCCTGAGCCAGTTTCAACGCAGATCATTCCACGCGACCGGCATGCGATGTTCTTTGTGACGCTCGGCGTCATCGCCTCCTCGATCGAACGGCTGGCGATCGAGATCCGGCACTTGCAGCGCACCGAGGTTTTGGAAGCGGAAGAATATTTTTCGGAAGGGCAGAAGGGCTCGTCCGCGATGCCGCATAAGCGCAATCCTGTGCTAAGCGAAAATCTCACGGGACTGGCGCGCATCATCCGCGGCATGGCGGCCCCCGCAATGGAGAATGTCGCGCTCTGGCATGAGCGCGATATTTCGCATTCCTCGGTCGAACGCATGATCGCGCCGGATGCGACGATTACGCTGGATTTCGCGTTGGCCCGGCTCACGCAAGTGATCGACAAGCTGCTTGTCTATCCCGGCAAGATGCAGAAGAATCTCGACGCGCTCGGCGGGCTCGTCCACTCGCAGCGCGTGCTGCTTGCGCTGACCCAGAAAGGCGTAAGCCGCGAGGACGCCTACGCACTGGTCCAGCGCAACGCCATGCCTGTCTGGCGCGGCGAAGGTAATTTCCTGCCGCTGCTGAAGCAGGACAAGGACGTGAAAAAAGCGCTGAGCGATGCCGAACTCGAAGAGCTATTCGATCTCGGCTATCATCTCAAGCATGTCGATCATATCTTTACGCGCGTGTTTGGCGCGGCGTGAAGCGCGATTATTAAACGTACCCTCCCAGAAGGGCGCGTCATGGCCGGACTTGATCCGGCCATCCAGGCGTCGGGTTCAAATCAAGGGTACGGCCGGAAACGACACTCCTGGATGCGCGGATCAAGTCCGCGCATGACGGTGGCTACCGTCCGGGAAGGACAGTGGAGTTAAATCAGCGATGAATGAACAAGCCAACCTGGAACCGCTCGTCGGGAAGATTGTCAAGGATCCGCAGCTCCATGCGCGCTGGATCAACACGTTCTCGTTTCTTGAATATATCGGCTTTCGCAAGATCGTAAAAAGCCAGCAAGCGGAAACGCTGAATGCGACGACGCTCGGCCATGCAGTGGAAGAAGGGCGCCATGCGTTGCGCCTCAAGAAGCTCGCGATTCAGACCGGCGGCCCCGCCTTCGAATCCTACACGGCGGATGTTCTCCTTTGTGGTGAGGAGGCAGAGGACTATTTCCAGTCGCTCGATCATCAATGCGAGGCGCTGTTCGCCGATCGCAATGAAGCTGCGCGTTCGCGACTCACATATCTTTATGTGACATGGCTCGTCGAGCGCCGTGCGCTGGAAGTCTACGGCCTCTACAAGAAAATTCTTGGCGCCGGCCCGGTCGCGCAGAAACTCGATGGCCTGCTTGCGGAGGAGGTCGGACATCTGCGCCAGGTCGAATCTGAAATTGCGCAGAACGATCCACAGCACGAGACACATGCCAGGCTTGCCGAAGCTCTCGAAACGAAGCTCTATGAAGCCTTCATCGGCGCTTTGTCCGCGAGCATTTCGGCCAGAGCAGACGCTTCTTTGTAAGAGCTTGCACTTTGGAGCGGGCACCTTCTCCCAGTGGGAGAAGGTGCCCCGCGGAGCGGGGCGGATGAGAGGTTACAATCATTCGAAACTTACGACGGTTGTAACCCCTCACCCGGCGCCTCCGGCGCCACCATCTCCCTCTGGGAGAGGATAGATCTGGTCGTCGCCAATCGAACGAATGAGCCGCGCCGGATTTCCTCCGACGAGCACATTCGCAGGCACGTCCTTTGTGACGACCGAGCCCGCAGCCACGACAGAATTCTCGCCTATCGTCACGCCGCCGATAATCGTCGCGCCGGCTGCGATCCAGACGTTTCTCTCAATGACGATGGGTTTGCCGATTGTGACGGCGCGGCGCTGCGCAGGTTCAAGCGGATGGCCTGTCGTAATGAGGTTCACGTTCGGTCCGATCATCACATCGTCCGCTATGTCGAGGCCGCCGAGATCATAGAAAGTACAGTTCTGATTGATGAAAACATTATACCCGACGCGAATTTCGTTCCCGCCTGCCGTATAGAACGGCGGGATCAGCAAAAAGCTCTCGTCCACCTTTTTACCGATGAGTTCGCTGAACAGAGCGCGAATTTGATCCGCATCGCCGAACGTCAAACGGTTAAGTGCAGCCGTGATTGTCATCGCGCGTTTGACGTTCGCCAGCATGGCCGCTGATTCAGGCGTCCCTCTGTGAATTATTTTCGCAACGGCCTCATTTGACGTTCGCTATTCTTCTCCCGAATCACCAGCGCACTTGACTTATGAGAAGCATGCACCAGCTTGAGCCTTCCCGGCTTTGACGGAATCAGAACCTCGGCTCTATTCTCTTGTTTGACGCGCGTTTTCTTCACGCAAACCGGAAGCCACTTCGCTCGAAAACACCAGAATTGGCAATCAATCATGCTGACTCAGGACGCCACCATTCTCATCATTCCCGGTCTCGGCAATTCCGGGCCGGACCATTGGCAGAGCCGCTGGGAAGCCAAGCTTTCCGGCGCGCGCCGCGTCGAGCAGGCGGACTGGGAGCACCCGAAGGCGGTGGAGTGGACGTCGCGGATCGCCGAAGAAGTGGCCAAGGCCGAAAAGCCGGTCATTCTCATTGCGCATAGCCTCGGCGTCATCGCGGCGGTCCATGCCGCTCAGGACATGGCGGCCAACAACGCCGGTGATAAAATTGTGGGCGGCTTCTTCGTCGCGCCGCCGGCGGACCGGGTTATGGAGCAGCATAGCGCGATCGATCCGCAGTTTGTGCCCGCCCCGACCGCGCCATTGAATTTTCCATCGGTGCTCATTGCGAGCCGCGATGATCCATTCTCGATGTTCCGAGAGTCGGAAGACATGGCCTACGCTTGGGGGGCCGCGATCGCGGACGCCGGATTTTCCGGCCACATCAATGTCGCCAGCGGACACGGCCCCTGGCCCGAAGGGCTGATGCGTTTCGCCGGCTTTCTGAAGAAGCTTTGAAGTGCGTTCGGATTATCGCGGGATCGCATTAAGGCTAATTGTCAAGGCTGCTTACCGGAATGCCACGGAACATGCTTCTGCGAAATGCAATCGGCATGACTGACGGCTAAAAGTGAAATGACATTCCGAGCGGAGTTTTCCTCATGCGCATCGCCATGCCCTCTCTCATTTTCATTCTTGCGCTGCCCGCCTCTCAGGCGCTGGCGCAGACGCCCTTGCCGCCCAGAAACGAAGTCAGGGTCAATGTGAGCATCGGCATGACACAGCCGATTGCGCCGAACGACAAGAACTCCCTTGCCGACCTCCAGACCAAGGCGCGCAAAACGATTTATGAAAACGCAGCCAATGAATGCAAACTCCTTCTTGCAACAATCGCAAGCGAATGCACGCTCGAATCTCTAAACGTGAATTCGAATGTGAGAAACCAATTCTACCGCGGCCAAAATTCGAGCATGTTTTTGACGACCAACAGCACAGCCAATTTCAAAATCCGCACGAAGAATTAAAGCGGCGAATATTCAGGCAAATAAAAAGGCCGCCCCGAAAGGCGGCCTTTGTAGTTGGAAAGTTGCTTCGGACCGGATCGCGGACCTTTGGTCCGCAATACCCTCAGCGCGAATAGAATTCGATGACCAGGTTCGGCTCCATCAGCACCGGATAAGGCACTTCCGTCGGCAGGGGCAGACGGGTCATCTTGGCAGTCATCTTCTGATGATCACCGTCGATGTAATCCGGCACATCGCGTTCGGCGAGGCCTGTCGCCTCAAGCACCATGGTCATCTGACGCGAGGCTTCCTTGACCTCGATCACATCGCCGATCTTCACCTGATAGGACGGGATGTTGACCCGGCGTCCGTTCACCTTGACATGGCCGTGGTTCACGAACTGGCGCGCGGCGAAGACGGTCGGCACGAATTTGGCGCGATAGACCACCGCATCGAGACGGCGCTCCAGAAGGCCGATGAGATTGTCGCCTGAATCGCCCTTCATGCGGATCGCCTCGGCATAATATTTGCGGAACTGCTTCTCCGAAATATTGCCGTAGTAACCCTTGAGCTTCTGCTTGGCCTTGAGCTGCGTGCCGAAATCGGAGAGCTTGCCCTTGCGGCGCTGGCCATGCTGGCCCGGCCCATATTCGCGGCGGTTCACGGGGCTCTTCGGGCGGCCCCAGATGTTCTGGCCCATACGGCGGTCGATTTTATATTTGGCTTCCGCGCGCTTCGTCATTCGCGTGTCCTGCATGCTGGGCCGGCAATGGACACGGAAGCACCCGCGCTTGACGCGCGCCGCCAAAAACCGCGACCATCCGCCGGCTTGGTTGGGCGGAGGAACGCGCCCTCCTCTGCCGACCCAAAAGGGGCGGCCGACAGGCGTTCTCTTAAAGCTTCACTGGAAGATCAAGGAACCGCCGCGGGTGCGTCAGGCGGCAAGCCGCCTGCCGGGCTTCGCAAAACGAGGCCCGAAGCAGGCGAGTAATCGCGTTTTTCCTAGAATGTCAAGCCAGGGGTGGAAGAGCTACCCCCGCTCTTTTTCCGTAATTTGTCTCCCCGGATCAATCCATCGTCCATCTTCGCTATTTTTATCGACCACCCCATAATGACGCCGAATTGAATGCCGAAAGGGGCCGCGAGCCCTATTGTGAGGCAGCAATTTCATGCAGGAGGGGGCGTAATCATGGATACATCACGACGGGGACTTTTTGGTTTGGGCGCTCTGCTGGCCTTCGCCGGCACCGCACACGCGGCGGAAATCAAGGCTGACGATCTGCTGTTCACATTGCCTGTCACAACCCTGCCGATCGTCGGCTCCAAGCAGCGCTTTCCAGTCCGGCGCATCTACTGCATCGGGCGCAACTACCCGGCGCATGCCAAGGAAATGGGCTCGGATCCGCGCAAGGAGCCACCTTTCTTCTTCGAAAAGCCGACGGATGCCGTGCAATATGTGGCCCCGGGCACGGTCGGCGATCACCCCTACCCGAGTCTCACGCATATGTATCAGCATGAGATCGAGTTGGTGGCGTTCCTGAAATCGGGCGGCGTCAATATTCCGGTTGAGAAGGCGCTGGATCATGTTTTCGGTTATACCGTCGGGCTCGACATGACACGGCGCGACTTGCAGCACCTGTTGGAAAATCAGAAAAAGCCCTGGGAGATCGGCAAAAGCTTCGACCATGCCGCGCCGATGGGGCCGATTCATCCTGTTTCCGCGATTGGGCAAAAGACGAAAGGCAGCATTTCGCTTGCTGTAAACGGCAACATAAAGCAGCAGGCCGACCTCTCGGACATGACATGGAGCGTCGCCGAGCAGATCGCGCATCTCTCGACAGCCTTCGAACTCAAGGCGGGCGACATCATCTATTCGGGAACTCCGAAGGGTCCGAGCACAGTCGTTAAGGGCGATCTGCTGGTCGGCAAGATCGAGGGCTTGCCCGATCTCTCGATCCGCATCGTTTGAGAAAGCACTTATGATTATTTCCAGAATGCGCGCCGGGGCTGCTGGCCTCGGCGCTGTCATGGCCGGCTTCCTCCGCGCCCATTACAGATCTTTTTTTGGCGCTTTCCTAGGCGCCTTTCTGGGCGGCCTTGCGATCCTCGCGACCTGCGCGCTCTCAATGGGCGAGAGCCGCACCCAGCCTCCGCAAGATCAGACGCCACTCGGCATCGGTCTTGAAGGGGTCGTCTATCCCTACCCGGTTCATTATCTGGACTTGACCATTCAGGGCCAGAGCCTGCGCATGGCCTATATGGACGTGGCCCCGACGAGCAAGCCGAATGGCAAGACCGTCGTGCTGCTTCATGGCAAGGGATTTTCCGGTCTTTACTGGGGCGGTGTTATCAAACTGTTGAGCGGTCAGGGCTACCGCGTGGTCGCACCCGATCAGATCGGTTTCGGCAAATCGGCAAAACCCGACATCCGCTACTCCTTCGACTTACTGGCGCATAACACCAAGACGCTTCTCGATCATCTGGGAATCACCAAAGCGGCGATCCTCGGCCATTCGATGGGCGGCATGCTCGCCGTCTACTTCGCCAGAGATTACCCCGAGACAACATCAGTACTGATACTCGAAAACCCCATCGGCCTTGAAGACTACCGCTCGGTCATCAAACCTGTGCCGCTTGCGACACTGTTCGCAACCGAGATGCACCAGACGCCGCAGAGCTTCCGCACTTTCATGCACGCGTTCTTCGTCGGCTGGCCGCCGATCGCAGAACGGTATGTCGATATTTATTCGCGCGTGTTGAAGAGCCCGGAATATCCACGCTGGGCAATGGCCTCCGCGCTGACCTATCAGATGATCTTTCAAGAGCCGATCCGGCAGGAATATAAATATTTGAAGATGCCGGTGCTGCTCATTATCGGCCAAGGGGATCACTCGGCCTTCTTCCGCCGCTATGCACCCGAAGCCGCGAAAAAACTCGGCCATTGGCCTGAACTCGGACGTGAAGCGGTGAAAGATTTGCCGCACGGCACGCTCGTCGAGATCGGAGGTTCAGGACACGTCCCACACATCGAACGTCCGAACGAATTCGACCTGGCGCTGACAGCCTTCCTCAGAGAGAGATATTGAAAAATTGAGAGGAGCGTCGCAGGCAAGTTTATGCAGGCTGCGTAAATTTGCCTGGGTAGCGACGAAGCAATCCAAAAACGCCTGAAAGAGCTGGATTGCTTCGCCTTCGGCTCGCGATGACGGTGCGTCTCCTACTTCCCCGTCAGCAGCAGAATCTTTCCCGTATGGCTCGATGCTTCCATCATTTCATGCGCAGCGCGTGCATCCTCAAGCGGGAAGGTCGCATG
>SCSF01000061.1 GCA_004298435.1 Beijerinckiaceae bacterium | reverse complement strand
GTAAGGATAAGGAGCCATGTTGAGCACAGCCGCCCTTGCCGAAACCGCCGCCCTCGCTGGCGATCCGGCGCGCGCCAATATGTTGGCTGCGTTAATGGGTGGCCGCGCTCTTACAGCGACTGAACTGGCTCGTATCGCTGGCATCACGCCACAGACTGCCAGCGGCCATCTGTCCCGGCTGCTGGAAGCCGGCTTTCTCACGATGGAGCGTCAAGGCAGGCATCGCTATCACCGCCTTGCCTCGCCTGCCGTCGCCAGCATGCTGGAAAGCATCATGGCTGTCACGGGCAGTCTGAATAGCGGGAGCGGACCACGAAAAAAGAAAGCGGTTGTGGTCGGCCCACGCGACAAGGCATTACGTCGCGCCCGTACATGCTATGACCACCTCGCTGGGCAGGTCGCGGTCGCAATCGCCGATAGAATGACTGAGCTTGGTCTCCTCGATTTCTCGACGGATGGAGGTGTGCTCACTGAGGACGGCGCTGCCTTCTTGCGTGGAATTGGCGTTGATCTCGATGGTGCGGCAGCGCGTTCGAGCCGGCGTGGAGGGCCGATATTCTGTCGTCCCTGTCTCGATTGGAGCGAGCGCCGATCGCATATTGCCGGTTCAGTTGGCGCAGCAATATGCAGCACCTGTTTTTCTCAGGGCTGGATACGCCGGCTCGAAGGCACACGCGCCGTCATCGTCACTCAGGCAGGGCACACGGCATTGAGCAAGGCTTTTGGCCCGGGAATTTTTGAATAACCGTTCGACAACCCGTTCGGCGCGAGCTTGTCACCCATGTCTCAGGTACGTTCCGTTACCTATGTCTCCGGGCTGTACAATTACGTTGATGGCGGAGACGGAGGGATTCGAACCCTCGATAGGGCTTTACAACCCTATAACGGTTTAGCAAACCGCCGCCTTCAGCCTCTCGGCCACGTCTCCAGCGCCGCCCGCTGTCTATAGAATCGCATCTGCGTCCGAACGCGGCTGCGATGATTGCGGGACGGCGGGAGATATGCCCGAGGGCAGCGGCGATGGCAAGCGAAAGGCTGTCCGTGCTGCCGGAAAGCAGAAGCCTGAAATGCATTTTCAACAAGCACAGGTGTCAGACGCCGTGGCCTTCCCGCCAGAGCGGACATCGGCTCTCTTGATTTGCTTCCGTCTCTCCCCAAATCCGGGGCTTGGCCGGGTAAGGCTGCCTCAGGCTTTTGGTGGGAGAATACGGACTTCCGGCACGAGGCGTGACCGAAGCTCATGGGAGAGAAATGAATTCAGGCGAAAAGCAGTTTTCTGTATAATGGGTGCGATACGCGGAGCTTGTTGCGCAACTGTCACAGGGGCGGGGAAAGCGGAGGGTGGAGCCCTCTGCCATGATATCGGCCAAACTCTGTCTATCCTCGCTATACCGCTTCGCGGTCGCAAGTCAGTTCCGACGTTACCTGAGTAAGCACGTTCAAGGGTTTGGATTTTCAACAGCTTTCAGGTTATTCCTGAGGCTGTGTTTTTCGCATCCGGTTACACAACAGGCCGTGGCGTTCGAGATCGGGTACGGAAATGCGGAAAGGCGGGCCAGCCCTTGGGGGTTTCGCGGCGGAGATTGACATGAGGCTGGGCCAGAGCTTTCAGCTCGAGCGCTTGCTCCTCAGCGATCGCAAAGGGAGCTCCGGGAGCCTCGTCATCGGGGCGGCCATGTTTCTGCTCGCCGGCGCGCCGGCTCACGCCACCGTCAGGGCGCCGCTGCAATCCGTCAGCCCAATTCCGCCCACCTATGCCGGCGTTTGCGATGCCTACGGCGATGGGTTTTTCTACATTCCCGGCACCGACAGTTGCCTGAAAGTCGGCGGCCTCGTCTATGGCGAGCTACAGACCGATGCGCCGTCCTACAGCGTCAATGGCGAGAATTTCGAGGCGAATGGAACGCCGAGAGGCAAAGGCTATATTCCGGGCCGGAATCAGTATGTGACGGCGGCGGAGCGCAACCGGGTCAATTACCATATGCTCGGGCGCGTCGAACTCGATGCCCGCAAGCAGACGCCCTATGGCATTGTGCGCGTGTTCGCGCGGGCGGATACGCTCTTCGGGCCGAATGACAACGGGCTGGTGTCCGGCGCGCCGGGGACGTTCTATGAGAACAGCGCGCGCGATGCGGTCGTTCTCAACAAGGCCTTCCTCCAGTTTGCCGGGCTCACCGCCGGCTATGCCCAGTCGATGTTCGACTTCTATGCCGATGCCGACAACTGGGGCTATCTGCGCGGATCCAATGCGACCGTGCCCTTGCTTGCCTATACCGCCACCTTCGGCAAGGGCTTTTCGGCAACTTTGTCATTTGAGGAGCACGATTGGCGCCGCGCCGCGATCGGCAGCACTGTTGCGAACTATCAGGCTGTGCCCGGTACGCAGCGTGTGCCCGACATTGTCGGCAATATCAGGCTCGACCAGCCCTGGGGCTCGGCGCAACTCTCGGGCGCTGCGCATCAGGTCCGCAGCGATCTCTTCGCGACGACGGGGACCGGCGGATTGGGAGCCGAGGTCAAGTCCAACAGCGATTTTGGCTTTGCGGTTCAGGGCGGGCTGGAATTCAACACGGACATGATCTCTCCCGGCGACAAGCTGTGGCTACAGGCTGCCTTCGAGAAGGGCGCCGTGAGTTATGTCGACGGCAATAATCTCGCCTCGTCCTATGGCTCGACGGGCAACAGCCGCTATTTCGGCACGGGCGTCTCGCCGCAGGATTATAACTTCGGCTGGAACCCGCAGCTTCCGTCCGACTGTATCTACACCGGCATGACGGCGGCGACCTCGACTTGCGCGAAGTCGTCAGGGTTCTCCTTCACCGGTGCTTTCAAACATTACTGGACGCCGACTCTGAGCTCGGCAGTCTTCGGTTCCTATCTCTCGACGGATTACGATCCGAACGCGCTGGCGGGTCTTGGCGGTGCGGTCGGCGCGGTCAATACGAAGGAAACGCGCATCGGCGGCAGCCTCGTCTGGACACCGATCAAGGGACTCGATATCGGCACCGAGTTCATGTACCTGCATTTGTCGCAATCGACGCCCGCGGGGCTGGCGCCGAATTACGGCTCGACCAGCCTCAGCACGTCAGGCGTTCCGGCCTTTCGCAACGAAAGCAACGAGTACGAAGGGCGCATTCGCGTTCAGCACGCGTTTTGATGCAGGACGGATTCGCCGGCTTTCTCGATCCTGTCGATGAAACCGGCGATGCGCGCGATTGAGTCTTCGTCGTAGAGCAGCGGCGCATGGCCCTGACCTTCCACGATATACGTCTCGCAGGACGGATGCCGCCGCGCCATCTCGGCCAGGGTTTCGGCGGAGAGAACGTCGGAATTTGAACCGCGAATGACGAGGAGCGGCACATCGATCAATGCGTCGAACAGCGGCCAGCTTGGCGGCAGAGGCTCGTCGAGGTTGATGGCTTCGAACGGCTTGACGAGCCTTTGGTCGAATGTGAGCCCGTAGCTGCCGTCGGGTTTCCCGAAGCTCGCGCGGGCATGGGCTTTGAAATCCGCCTCCGAAAGTCCGGGGAACTGGGCGCTCATCGTCTTTTTCAGATAATCGATTCCGTCCGCGAGCGAACTCGGCGCAGCCAGATGGCGCAGATAATGCCGGATCCGGGCGAGCCCCTTCGCCTCGATGACGGGTCCGATGTCGTTGAGGACCGCGCCACGGATCAACGTCGGCCGGTTTGCCGCAAGCGTCATAATGTGCATGCCGCCGCGCGACGTGCCGATAAAGATCGCCTCGCTGATTTCGCAGGCTATCAGCAGCGCGGCGATGTCTGCGTTCTCAACCGGGATTGAATAATTGCGCCAATCGCTGTCGCGATCGGAGGCACCCCTGCCGCGATAGTCGATCGCCAGGACACGGCGTTTGCACCCGCCGGCGCCGGCGGCGAGGGCCTTCGCGATCGGATCGAAATCGGCGGCATTTCGCGAGAGGCCGGGAAGGCACACGACAGGCAGGCCGGGATCGACCGGCGAACCGTAGACGCGCGCGTGCAGCATTAGCCCATCAGGGGCGGAAATCCGTCTGCTCTCATAAAAGTCTGGATCAGACATGAATGTGATCTGCCCATGTATGCTTTATGAACTGTTCATTTACCATACAGGTATTTCAATGGAACTTGTTTTAAATCTTACCGATTTGCGCATCATGGAACACGCACGGCTCTTGGATGCAGGCCGTATCCTCGTTGTCGAGGATGACTGCCTGCTGCGCGAAATGATTGTCGACATGCTGACGGATGAAGGCTTTGCGGCGAGCGAAGCCTGTTGCGCCGACGAGGCGCTGCACCTCCTGTCGAACCGGAGCGATTTCGCCGCTATGGTCACGGATGTCGACATGCCCGGCGAAATGAATGGAATTGCCCTTTCGGCGCGGGTCACCGAAAACTGGCCGTGGATCGGCATCGTCGTTACGTCCGGCGCGCACCGCGGCGGTGCGCTCGGCGTGCGCAGGCCGGTGTTTTTTCTGCCGAAGCCGTTTCGCGCGGACCGGCTTATAGCGGCAGTCCATTCCGTTCTGAATACGGAGCTTGCGCCGGTTCGCCGTCGCGCCTCCTGAGCAGGGATTGCTTCGTCGGCTACGCCTCCTCGCAATGACGCTCGGTCGTTATGGGCACTTGCGTCATTGCGAGCCGAAGGCGAAGCAATCCAATTTTTTTCAAGCCTGCCGTCATGCGCGGACTTGATCCGCGCATCCAGAAACGATCCTGAAGGATAATGATCAGCGCCTGGATTCGCGGGTCAAGCCCGCGAATGACGAATAAGATGCTACTGCCAAAACAACACCCCTAAAGCCGGGCGTTCTGCACTTTGCGGAGCATTTCGGCATGCGGCGCTTCGCCGAAGCTCGCTTCGTAGACCATCAGGTTTTCCATCACGCGCTGGACGTAGTTCCGCGTCTCGGCGAAGGGGATGCGCTCGACCCAATCGACGGGATCGACATTCGGCGAGCGCGGATCGCCATAGGCGGAAATCCACTGCTTCACACGGCCGCCGCCGGCGTTATAAGCGGCGAAGACGAGGATAGGGCAGCCCTTTTCCTTGACCAGCAGAGCGCCGAGATGCGCCGCGCCGAGTTTTGCATTGAAAGCGGCGTCGTCAACCAGCCTGCTGACGTCGAAGTCTATGCCCGCACGCTCGGCCGTCCGCTTCGCGGTTGTCGCGATCATCTGCATCAGGCCTTTTGCTCCGGCGGTCGATACGGCCCGTGTATTGAAGGCGCTTTCCTGCCGTGCAATCGCATAGACGATCGCCTGCGAAGCTGAATTTTTCACAGGATCGAAATCGGGCACGCCATAAGTCGGGAAGGCGAGATTGTCGATCGGCATACGCCTGCGTTCGAGAATCTTTCCGATCACCAGGGCGGCATGCGCGTCATGCTGGGCTTCAATGATTTTGGCGAGGGCTGCGATCTGCGACTGGCTTTCCATATGCTTCGCAGCGGCGATTGCGAGCGGATAGGCGAAGTCCTTCTCGCCCAGCGCATAGAGCAGCTCGATAACCCGGATCGACTCGTTGCGGGCCTGACCTGTGGCTGCCGGCTCCAAGCTGCGCAGGGGAATGGTTTTAAGCCCCAGACGTTCGCGCGCCAGTTGGCCGTAATAGGTTGCCGATTGGGCCGCCGCGGTTTCGTAGAATCCCTTTGCGCGCAGCGCGGCGCCGGAAGCGCGGGAAGCCTCCGCCGCACGGCCCTGCCAATAGGTGGCGCGGGCGATGGAAATCGGAGTCCTGGCCAGAAATGCAGCGGCGGTGAAATGCTTGGCCGCCCGATCCGGCTCCTTGAGAAAGCGCAAGGCGATCCAGCCAGCCTGGAATTCCGCCTCAATCCGGAACTTGTTGCTGACGGGTGAAGCTTCCGCGCAGAGCTTGTAGGCGAGGATCGGCTCTCCGAGATCGAGCAGCTTGCGGGCGAGATCCCTTTGCACCTCCCACCATGCGTCGCCATTGACCAGATGGTTCGTCTCGTGCGTGATGCTCAGCATCAAAGCTGCGGCTTCCTTGAATTTCTTTGCGTGCCGCAACTTCAGAATTTTAGCGAAGATATAGGCTGGATCGCCCCGTGCGGCCTTGGGAATTGCCGCGAACATTTTGTCGCTCGCGCCATTATTGCGCGCCGCAATGAACAGCTTTGCGAGAGCCGGCATATTCGGACCTGCTGCCGAGGCTGCGCGCAGGGCCGCTTCGGATTCGCCGTCATAGAGTAGATAGTGGGCACGGATCCTGAAGTCGCGCGGATCGAGTTCTGAGGCGAATTCGGTCTTCACCTTTGTTGTGAGCGCAGCCGACATGCCGGCGTCGTGCCAGACGGCGCGGACCAGGCGTTGCGCATCGTCGTTGTCGCCCTCGTTTTTGAAAGCTCTGGCCAGCGCCAGCCGCCCAAGGACGGTTTCGGGCGCCGAATCGAAGAAGAAGTCTTCAACCTGGTCGGCGCTCGCGTTGTTGACATAGAGCATTTCCTCCATGCGGCGCTCGAGAGTGTCGCGGGCGGGCCAGCCGGGATGCGTATCCAGAAAGGCCTGCATCCGGCTGAAGCCCTTGTCGCGCCCCAGGGCGGATAAGGCGACCCAGGCGAGGGTTGTGCGAACCAGCCCGCTTCTCGCGGTTTGCGCTACCGCATCGCCTTGTGTCAGCTCGCCGGCCTTGTAGAGCGCCATCGCCTCCCGCAAGCCCGTAATATCGACCCCAAGCGCGGCTGCGGGGTCGAACCCTGCGCCGGGCGCAGTTTTCTGGACTTGCCCGGCCGGATTTGTGCCCGAAGCCTTGTGCTGGCCGCCGTGCAGTAACAGTTCGAATTCGGCCCCGATTTGATACATGGCCCGCCCAAACCAGTGGCCAAAATGCCTGTTGGCGGCGCGCAGCGAATGGTCCGGATGCACGGACATGAGCGAGAAGACGACGGCAACCGACAATGTCAGGCAGAGGCCGAGGCTTGCCAGGGCAGGTGTCGAAGGAAATGCGCGGCGCTTCGCTGCCATTGAATCATCCTGCGCGCGATGTTGGCGTGAGAGGCGGGCAGATTTCTCAACCTGCGAAACATTTCGAGAAATCAGCGCCTTAATCTCGTTAAGTGAGCCGGTCCACTGTTAAGAAATCGTCAATGCCAATAAATCCGGAGGGCAAGCCGGACATGCCGGAACGGCGGCAGGGCCAATACTTGTTTCAATGCGCCGCAGTGGCCTCTTGCACATCTGAACTCAGCCGTTATGTCTGTCTGGCCCAACCGAAGACGCCGGCAAAACCGATTGCAACGAGCCATGGTTCAACCAAAACCGTTGCAAAATGAGGCATTGGTGGGACAAACCTATGGAAGGATTGCCGAGATGGGGAAAAAAGCCGCTTTTAGAGGGTCATTCACCGCTCTGGTGACACCGTTCAAAGCGGGAAAATTCGACGAAGCGGGATTTCGCGCCTTCGTCGATTGGCAAATCACCAACGGAACCCACGGGCTCGTCCCTGTCGGCACCACCGGCGAGAGCGCGACGCTCTCTCACGCCGAGCATCACCGCGTCGTCGAAGTCTGCGTCGCGGAAGCAAAAGGCCGCGTGCCTGTTCTCGCTGGCGCCGGGTCGAACAATACGGAGGAGGCGGTCGATCTCGCGAGGCACGCCGAGCGCGCGGGAGCCGATGGCGTTCTCGTCGTCACGCCCTATTACAACAAGCCTTCGCAGGAGGGCATGTACCGCCATTTCAAGGCGGTCAATGATGCGGTCGGAATTCCGGTCATTATCTACAATATTCCGCCGCGCTCGGTGGTGGATATGTCGATCGATACGATGAAGCGGCTTTTTGAGCTGAAGAACATCGCGGGCGTCAAGGATGCGACCGGTAATCTCGCACGCACGGCATTGCAAAGGCATGTGCTCGGACCGGATTTCATTCAGTTGTCCGGCGAGGACATGACGGCTTTGGGACTCATGGCGCATGGCGGCGAAGGCTGTATTTCGGTCACGTCGAATGTCGCGCCGCGGATCTGCGCCGACATGCAGGAAGCCTGTCTGAAGGGTGATTATGCCGCCGCCCTGACGATTCAGGATCGTCTGACTCCCTTGCACCAGGCCTTGTTCGCAGATCCAAATCCGGCAGGGGCGAAATATGCGTTGTCGCGCCTCGGCAAGATCGAGAATGAGTTGAGGCTGCCGATGTTGCCGGCGACCGAAGCTGCGCAAACGGTAATCGCAGCCGCCATGGTTCACGCAGGGCTTTTGCCTGGTTGAAGACCGGAGTCTCATTTTGGCTGCCAGGCACGACGGAAATTTCAGGATTGCCGCGGAAAACCGCCGCGCCCGCTTCGACTACGAGATCGGTGAAACCTTCGAGGCGGGGCTGGTGCTCGCCGGAACCGAAGTCAAGGCGCTGCGGACCGGCAAGGCGACCATTGCCGAGAGCTATGCGCATGTCGACAAGGCCGGAGAGGTCTTTCTCGTCAATGCGACGATACCTGAGTATTTGCAGGCCAATCGTTTCAATCACGAACCGAAGCGACCGCGCAAACTCCTTCTGAAATCGCCGGAAATTTCGCGGATCGCTAAAGCCGTCGAGCGCGAAGGCATGACCCTTGTGCCGTTGAAGATTTACTTCAATGAACGTGGACGCGCCAAAATTCAGGTTGCGCTCGGCCGCGGAAAGAAGCTCCACGACAAGCGCGAGACGGAGAAAAAGCGCGACTGGAACCGGGAGAAGAGCCGGCTTCTGCGCGCCAGATCGGGGTGACTCTCTTGCAGAAACACACGTCAGGAAAGATGCCGGCGCTCCGGCTCGACCATTGCGTCATCCACGTTTCGGATTGGGGTCGTTCGAATGACTTCTATGCGCGTGTGCTGGGCGTGGAGGTCCTGCCGAGGCAGGGCGGGTACACTTACAAAATCGGCGACATTCTTCTGAACTGCCACGGCCCGGGCATTTCCCCCATTCTTGTGGCGCGAAAGCCTGTCGAGCCTGGCAACAGCGATCTCTGTTTTGAATGGCCGGACACGATCGAGGCGGCGATCGCCCATCTCGAAAGCGCGGGCGTTGCCGTCGAACGGGGTCCCGTCGCGACGCGCGGCGCCAAAGGCGATGCGACGAGCGTTTACTTCCGCGATCCCGACGGATCGCTTCTGGAATTTATGGTCTATCCCACAGCCGCCGGCTGAATTTCAATCCGCGCGCGGATGCTGTCGAACACCTGATGGAACATTGAAGCAGTCAATCTGCCGGTATTGGTGTTGTAGCGCGAGCAATGATAGCTGTCGAACAGCACGAGAGAAGTGCCCTCGCGCGTTGAAAATCTGTGTTCGCCGCCATGTGCGAACGGAAAATCGGACAGCTTTAGACCAAAGGCGCGGAGCACCGACTCATGCGCGATGCGGCCCAGAGCCAGTATTGCCTCGAGCTTCGGAAACGAAGCAATAGTTGCGGAGAGATACGGACGGCAATTGGCGATTTCCGAGGGCAGGGGCTTGTTCTGCAATGGCACACAGCGCACGGCGTTGGTTATGGCGCAGCCGTTGAGTTGAAGCCCGTCGTCGATGCGCTCGGCATAGGTTCCTGTTGCCAGACCATACGTCAGGAGCGTTTCGTAAAGCAGAGTGCCGGCAAAATCACCGGTAAACGGGCGGCCTGTGCGGTTGGCGCCGCGCAAGCCCGGCGCCAGTCCGACAATCAGGAGACGAGGCTCCGCTGCGGCAAAAGTTGGAACCGGCGCGTTGAACCAGTCGCGATGCGCGGCTTGTGCCTCATGCCTGAAAGCAACCAGCCGCTCGCATCGCGCGCAATCTCGCGGCGGTTCCGCCGACACAGACTCACGATCGATCGTATCGTTCGATCGAATTTGTAGCTGCAAGCCCTTGTCCCGCAAGCGTTGCGCCTCGCCCGCGTTAATCTTCGAGCGCATCCTGATCGAAGCTGCCGCCACCGAAGGCGCTCGCTGCGGGACGCCGCTCCTGATACTTCTGGGGGCGTTCGCCGCGCTCGTTGGGATCGCGCCCGATCTTGGCTGCGAGATGCACGAGATCGATGAACTCGTCGGCCTGGCGCCGCAATTCGTCGGCAACCATGGCTGGCTGCGTTGCATTGGTCGAGACGACGGAAACCCGGACGCCCTTGCGCTGGACAGCTTCGACGAGAGAGCGGAAATCGCCATCGCCAGAGAAAAGGACGATGTGGTCGAGATGCTCCGCCATCTCCATGGCATCGACGGCAAGTTCGATATCCATGTTTCCCTTAACCTTGCGGCGGCCAAGGGAATCGATGAATTCTTTTGTTGGCTTCGTCACCACGGAATAGCCGTTATAATCCAGCCAATCGATCAATGGCCGTATGGAGGAATACTCCTGGTCTTCGACCAATGCGGTGTAATAGAAGGCTCTGATGAGCTTGCCACGGGTTTGGAATTCTTTCAGCAAACGCTTGTAATCAATATCGAAACCAAGTGATTTTGCCGTTGCGTAAAGATTTGCGCCATCAATAAAAAGCGCGATTCGTTCTTGATCTGCCATCAACGTTTCTCTGAGGTTTTTTGGTTTAAGTTTGGTTTGCTAATCGCAAAGTGACTGATTCTGGAGCGAAGTCGGAGATAAACCGGGCCTCGGCAGAATGACGATTGCATGGCTCAATTCCTGCTGCGGCATTTGCGTCGCATCACGGAATATTATTGCGTCTTCCGTTGGCGTTATGTGGCTTGACGCCCTACGGCGTCAAGCCCATGTCCTTGAAATTAAAGATCGAAAATGTAAGACATTGAGGTTCACGCACAAATTTTGCTACCTTGAGGAAATGCGGCGTTTCCTTTCGCTGAATGCCTTGGTTATTGATTGATCGCGGTTTTCTTCGATTGATGTGGCGGTAACCTCTGAGTAAAAGACCACCAGACATCTCTAATCGCGTGTTTTTTATGAACGCGATTTAATGAAATAGGAGTTTGCAACCCATGGCGCGCGTCACTGTCGAAGATTGCATAGATAAAGTTGAAAACCGTTTCGATCTCGTCCTGATCGCCGCGCATCGTGCGCGTCTGATCTCATCGGGCGCACAGCTTACGATTGACCGCGATAATGACAAGAATGCGGTCGTTGCGCTTCGCGAGATCGCCGATACGACTCTCTCACCCGAAGATCTGACGGAAGATTTTATCCATTCGCTGCAAAAGCATGTCGAGGTCGATGAGCCGGAAGCGGAAGCCGTACCGGTTCTTACACCGAACATGGACAAAACTGTTTCCGATAATCTGGGTGACATCCAGTTCGACCGCATGACCGAGGAAGATTTGCTCCGTGGACTTGAGGGTCTTGTGCCTCCAGCAGAGACCGATGACGAGAGCGATTGATCCGGCGCATGAGTCGTTGTCGCGGTAGCGTTGCCGATCTGCTCGCGGCAATCGAACATCGGGGCATGCTGAAATCTGAATCGGACCCGCTGAGTGAAAGTGTAGAAGTGGAGCGCGCCTGACTCCGGCAGTTCCGGCGCGCGCGTCGTTTGGAATCGGCATCGGCCATGATGCGGCAATATGAACTCGTCGAGCGGGTCCGGCGCTACAATCCGCATGTCGATGAAGACTTGCTCGATCGTGCCTACGTCTATGCGATGAAGGCGCATGGCGCACAGACGCGCGCCTCAGGCGATCCGTATTTTTCGCATCCGCTCGAAGTCGCCGCCATATTGACGGACCTCAAGCTCGATGATTCCACGATTGTCGCGGCGATGCTCCACGACACGATCGAAGATACGGATTCGACTCGTGAGGAGATAGACCGTCTTTTCGGAGACGACATCGGCAGGCTCGTCGAAGGGCTCACAAAACTCAAACGCCTCGATCTCGTTTCCAAGCGCGCTGTTCAGGCCGAGAATTTCCGCAAGCTGCTGCTCGCCATAGCGGATGACGTGCGCGTGCTCCTCGTGAAGCTCGCGGACCGGCTTCACAATATGCGCACCTTGCATTTCGTTCCTGTCGAGAAGCGGGAGCGGATCGCCGAGGAAACCATCGACATTTACGCGCCTCTGGCTGGCCGCATGGGCATGCAGAACATGCGCGACGAGCTTGAGGAGCTCGCGTTTCGCCACCTCATGCCTGAGGCGAGCGCGATGATCAAAGCGAAGCTCGATGCGCTTGCCGAGAAATACGGCAAGACCATCGCTAATGTCGAACGCGACCTGCGCGAAGAGCTTTCGGCCCGTGGCATCGAGGCCAGCGTCGAAGGGCGGCAGAAGCAGCCCTATTCGGTGTGGAGCAAGATGGAGCGCAAATCCATCGCCTTCGAGCAGCTATCCGATATTTTCGGCTTCCGCGTCGTGGTGAACACGATTGAGGACTGCTACCGTGCGGTGGGCGTCGTGCATACAAAATGGCCGACAGTTCCAGGCCGGTTCAAGGATTATATCTCGACGCCGAAGGAGAATGATTACCGTTCGATCCACACAACAGTTGTGGGGCCGGGCGGACAGCGCGTCGAACTTCAGATCCGCACTGCTGAAATGCAGGAGATTGCCCGCCACGGCATCGCGGCGCATGTGCTTTACAAGGACGGGCGCATCGCCGACCGTGAAGCGCTGACGCGTGAAAGCCGCGCCTATCAATGGCTACAACGTACCATCTCGCTCCTGAGCGAAGGCGATTCACCCGAGGAGTTTCTCGAACATACGAAGCTCGAGCTGTTTCGCGATCAGGTGTTCTGCTTTACGCCGAATGGCGAGCTGATCGCTTTGCCGCGCGGCGCGACGCCGATTGATTTCGCGTATGCCGTTCATACCGATGTCGGCAATTCGGCGGTCGGCGCGAAGATCAATGGCGGCGTGGCGCCGCTCGTTTCCGAGTTGCAGAATGGGGATGAAGTGGAAATCATCCGCGCCGCCGGTCAGGTTCCGCCCGCGGCCTGGGAGTCACTCGTTGTCACCGGCAAGGCGAGGGCGGCGATCCGGCGCGCCACGCGCGATGCGGTGCGGGTGCAATATACCGGCCTCGGCAGGCAGATCGTGGTGCGCGCCTTCGAAAGGGCAGGCAAAACCTATGACGATGATTTGCTGAAAGCCGCCTTGCCGCGTCTGGCGCGCGTCAGCGTGGATGACGTGCTCGCGGCTGTTGGGCGCGGCGAAATTTTCTCCGGCGATGTCGTCAAGGCCGTCTATCCGGATGCGGAGGAGCGCAAAAGCCCGGCGCCGAAACGTAAGGGCGAGCCCGGATGGTTCCCTTTACCGAGAGCGGCGAGCCTCGTGTTCAAGGTGCCGGGCAACGATGATGTCCAGAATTCCATCCCGATCCGGGGCATGCGCAGTGATCTTCCTGTGCGTTTTGCGCCGAACGGCGGCGCGGTGCCTGGCGATCGCATCGTGGGCATTTTCACGCCCGGGGAAGGCATTACCATCTATCCGATTCAATCCCCCGATCTGACGGCCTTCGATGACCAGCCGGAGCGCTGGCTCGACGTGCGGTGGGACATTGTGGAGGGGAGCCACCAGCTCTTTCTGGCGAAAATCGCCGTAACCGCCATCAATGAGCCGGGAACTCTGGGCATGATCGCAACGCTCATCGGCGATACGGGCGCGAATATCGACAATATCTCCATCCATGAGCTTTCGGCGGATTTTCGCGAGATGGTGCTCGATATAGAAGTGATTGACCTCAAGCATCTTCACAGCATCGTCTCGCAACTGCGTGGAAAGCCTGTGATCAGCAAAGTCGAAAGGGTAAACGGCTGATGGTTCTGCCTCTGCGTTTGGGTGTGAACGTCGATCATGCCGCGACGCTGCGCAATGCGCGCGGCGGCAGCGTGCCTGATCCCTTGCGTGCGGCTCTGCTCGCGATTGCGGCGGGCGCCGACGGCATAACCGCGCATTTGCGCGAGGATCGCCGCCATATCCGTGACGACGACATGAAACGGCTGAAGCAGGAAATCACGAAGCCCCTCAATTTCGAGATGGCGGCGACGGACGAGATGGTCGCGATTGCGATTGATACGCGGCCGCATGCCTGCTGCCTTGTGCCTGAAAAGCGCAGCGAGCGGACCACCGAAGGCGGCCTCGATGTGATCACCGCCCAGGAGCATCTGCGCACGGTGACGAGCGAGCTCGGCCGCGCCGGCGTCCGCGTCTCGCTCTTTGTCGAGCCGTCGATCGAAGCGATCGAAGCTGCGCGCGCCATCGGCGCGCCGGTGGTCGAACTGCATACCGGAGCCTGGTGCGACGCCCTTGCGCATGGCGAGACGGAGCGGGCGGCGCATGAATTCGCGCGCCTCAAGGCCGCCGCCATTCTGGCCTCCGAAAAAGCAATCGAATGTCATGCCGGCCACGGGCTCGATTATGAGACAGCCCGCGAGATTTCCGCGCTTCCACAGGTGGCCGAACTCAACATCGGTCATTTTCTCATCGCCGAGGCAATCTTTATCGGTCTCGAAGCGGCTATCGGGAAAATGCGGGCTGCCATGGAGGCAGGGCGCGCCGCGGCAGGTGCGGCATGATTATCGGCTATGGCATCGACCTTTGCGACATAAGGCGGGTCGAATCGGCGCTCGCGCGCTTTGGTGACAGATTCGTCGGCCGCTGCTTCACCGAAATCGAGAAAAAGAAGTCCGATGGCCGCGCGGCGCGCGCCGCCTCTTACGCGAAGCGTTTCGCGGCGAAGGAAGCCTGCGCCAAGGCGCTCGGGACGGGCCTCAGCCACGGTGTCTTCTGGCGCGACATGGGCGTCGCCAATCTGCCGTCCGGCAAGCCGACAATGCGTCTGACGGGCGGAGCCGCGCTCAGGTTGAGCGAACTGACTCCTCCGGGCCACGAGGCCGTTATTCATGTGACCCTGACCGACGAATACCCCTTGGCTCAAGCTCATGTGATCATTGAAGCGCGGGCGTCGGGAGGATAGAGGGCAACCTCTCCGAACTGCCCGAAAAACTTTCACCCGACCATCGAACCGCCAGGATTGAGGCGGATGGGCTCACCGCCGAACATTGGGCTTCGGGGCGGGATGAACTGCTTCTCCCCCGGCATATGCCATGTTAAGGAGCGCCGTCCCGTGCTGCTTCGGCAGGGCGGCGGCCGACTCCGAAAGCAGAATGCAGGGTCCAAACCGCTCGCGCTGGACAGGTTGCGCTGGCGCCGCCCTCAAGGACAGGGATAAAGATGACTGAACCGACAAAGGTCAAGAGGGGCGGGGACCCTATGGGGCAGGCAAAGGAAAGCAGTTTCTTCGGGGAGCTTTTCAAGGTCATCATTCAGGCGCTGGCGATCGCGCTCATCGTCCGCACTCTGTTCTTCCAGCCGTTCAACATCCCGTCCGGCTCGATGATCCCGACCTTGCTTGTCGGCGACTATCTCTTCGTCTCCAAATATTCCTATGGCTATTCCGCCTTCTCGCTTCCCTGTTTCTGGCCGCTGAAGTGCAGCAAGCCCTTCTTTGACGGTCGCGTCCTCGCCTCGCGGCCGAAGCGCGGCGATGTGGTCGTCTTCAAGCTGCCGCGCGACAATACGACGGATTATATCAAGCGGGTGATCGGGTTGCCCGGCGACAAGATCGAAATGATCGACGGCCGGCTTTACATCAATGGAACGATGGTTCCACGCACCCCGGCGCCGCCGCTCAAGGAGCCTGATCTCTACGGCCATTTGCGCGACGTGCCGACCTACACGGAAACCTTGCCCGGCGGCGTGAAGCACACGATCATCGAGGTCGAGAACGATCACGGATTCTACGACGACATCCGGGATGCTTCCGGCAAGCCGAAGGTCTTCGTGGTGCCGCCCAATCACTATTTTATGATGGGCGACAATCGCGATAATTCGACAGACAGCCGGGTGCCCGAGGATGCGGGCGGCGTCGGCTATGTGCCGTTTGAAAACCTGATTGGCCGCGCCGAAGTCATCTTTTTCTCGGTCAAGGAAGGTGAGCCGGCCTGGGAATTCTGGAAATGGCCGATGGATGTGCGCTGGTATCGTCTTTTCAAGCATGTGAAATAGATGGCGGCGAAACAGAGCGAGATTGGCCCGCTCGAACTCAGCATCGGGCATAAATTCAAAAATCCTGATCTCGCTTATCTGGCGCTCACCCACATCAGCGCCGCCAGCAGTCGCGGGAAAACATATCAAAGGCTCGAATTTCTCGGCGACCGCGTGCTTGGGCTCGTGGTTGCCGAGATGCTCTATGCGGCCTTTCCGGCCGCCGAGGAGGGCGAGCTGTCGCGGCGGCTGGCCGATCTCGTGCGCCGGGAGAGCTGTGCCGAGGTTGCGTTGGAATGGGGAACAGAAGCCTTTGTCCGTCTCGGTGAGGGAGAGCGGCAGGCGGGCGCCAGCAACAAGACGGCGATTCTTTCGGATATTTGCGAATCGCTCATCGGCGCGGTTTTCCTCGATGCAGGCTATGGGCCTGCAAAAGAGGTTGTGGTGCGCGCGTTTGAGCCGCGCATGCGCTCGCCGCGGCGTCCCTTGCGCGATGCCAAAACGGCTTTGCAGGAATGGGCGCAGGCGCGCGGCCTCGATGCGCCGCTTTATAGCGAGATCGCCCGCTGCGGACCGCATCACGCGCCGGAATTCACAATGTCCGTGGCTGTCGCAGGCTATGTGCCAATGGAAGCAAAGGGCATGTCGAAGCGGGGGGCGGAACAGGCGGCGGCTGCCGGTTTCATGGCGCGTGAAGGCATCAATCCCGCTGGCGAAGCTGGCGCAGCATGAGTCCTTCAAACCCCACCACCGATCCCGGTCAGCAGCGCTGCGGCTTTGTCGCCCTGATCGGCGCGCCCAATGCCGGAAAATCGACGCTGCTCAACGCGCTTGTCGGCGCGAAGGTGTCCATTGTTTCGCGCAAGGTCCAGACGACCCGCTGCCTCGTGCGCGGCATTGCGCTTTTTGAGTCGGCTCAGATCATCTTTGTCGATACGCCGGGCATCTTCGCGCCGAAACGCCGGCTTGACCGCGCCATGGTGAGTTCCGCCTGGAGCGGCGCGGGCGATGCCGATGCGGTTGCGCTGCTCGTCGACGCCCGCAGAGGGCTGGACGCCGAGACGACGGCTATTCTTGCCGGGCTGAAGCCGCTCGGCATGCCCAAAATCCTTGTGCTGAACAAGATCGACCTGATCGAACGGCCGAAGCTTCTTGAACTTGCTGCGAAGATCAATGAAGAACATGCGTTCGCCGAAACCTTTATGATTTCCGCTCTGACTGGTGACGGGCTTGCCAGCTTCAAGGAGCGGCTCGCGGCTTTGATGCCGCCGGGGCCATGGCTTTATCCGGAAGATCAGATTTCGGATGCGCCGGTGCGCGCACTCGCCGCCGAAATTACCCGCGAGAAGATCTTCGAGCGGCTGCACGACGAATTGCCCTACCAATCGACGGTCGAGACAGAACTCTGGAAGGATATGCCGGACGGCTCGGCGCGGGTCGAGCAAACCATCTATGTCACCCGCGCCGGCCATAAGAAGATCGTGATCGGTGAGGGCGGACGCACGATCAAGGCGATCGGCACTGCCGCGCGCAAGGAAATCGCGGCGGCGGCGGAGCAGACGGTTCACCTGTTCCTTTTCGTCAAAGTGCGCGAGAACTGGGCTGACGATCCCGATCGCTATCGCGGAATGGGCCTTGAGTTTCCCAAGGACTGAAATTCAGCGAGCCCTTCACGATTTGATGGGACCATCGCAATTTGGATCACCGAGCACCCTCTTTCCCGGACGAAGCGAAGCTTTGAGCCGGGATCCAGGGCCATAAGCTCCAGATCTGGACCCCGAATCATCGATCCGCGTTGCGGTCTCGTCCGGGGAAGGGGTGGGTTTTAGAGCCGCATGGAATGGCATGACGAAGGGCTGATCATCGGCGTCAGACGGTATGGCGAAACGAGTGTCATCCTCGATGCCATGACATTGGAGCACGGCCGCCATCTGGGTCTCGTGAAGGGTGGCCGAAGCCGGCGCATGCAGGCGATGTTGCAGCCGGGCAATAGCGGGTCATTGACCTGGAGGGCACGCCTCGACGAGCATTTGGGGCTTTATTCCATCGAGGCGACGGATTTGCGGGCGGCCAGGCTTATGGCCGATGCTGCGGCCTTGCAGGGCCTTAATCTGCTTTCGGCGTTGCTGCGCCTTCTGGCGGAGCGCGAACCGCATGCTGCCATCTATCGCGCGGCGGTGCTGATCGCCGATCATCTCGACGATTTCGATGTTGCCCCGGCGGCACTGGCGCGGTTCGAACTGGCGATGCTGGCCGAACTTGGCTTCGGCCTCGACTTCTCCCGCTGCGCGGCGACAGGCGTGCGGGAAAATCTCATTTATGTTTCGCCGAAAAGCGGCCGCGCGGTATCCGCTGCCGCCGGCGAACCCTATCGCGAAAGATTGCTGCTGCTACCGGCGTTCCTGCACCGCGAGACCACGGATCCGAAGCCGCCGATAGACGAGATCGCAAGCGCCTTTTCGCTGGCCGCGTTTTTTCTGGCCCGGGACGTCTTCGGGCCGCGAGGCCTCGAACTTCCGGAGGCGCAGACGGGCTATCTCGCCGCGCTCAGAAAGAGGCTCTAGTCAGCGGCCGGGCAGGTGCTCTGCAAAATTTTGCGGCTGATGCCGTAGCCCTCGTCGAGCGAAACTTCCCGCGTGGCGCAATGTGTCTTGCCGAGAGCTGAGGCGCTCATCACGCTTGCATGGGCTTCGACTCCGCCCGCCGAAGGTTCGCCAGTCACTGCAATTGCCAAAATGGCGAGACTAATGACGAACCCCAGCCCAAAGACAATTTTTGCCATTCTTGCATTCTCAATCGTGAAAGTTGCCTCGCCGGATTCTGGACGAGGGCTCCGCGCCATTTTCTTCTTCGCAGCGAGTGAACCCACTCTACAGGACATATGTAAACGCGAAGCTGTACGTCGGGACTTGAGTCGAGTCGCCCGCGTGCCGTCTTCACTAATGGTCCTTGCCGTATTCATCTAGTGCAGCCCTGCCACACCGGAGCGCAAACGCGCCACGGCCTCACATTGTGTTTGTTCCACAAGAAAACACCGTATTTATCAGTGGTTTGCTTCAGTTCCTTAATCTTGCCAAAAAGGGTCCTGTGGCCGTCGATTTTGCTCGTTCCGTTGAGCCACAAACTTGCGGCGACTCGGCCGATCGCCTAAGCAGATGCAAACTTGGTTGACAAAGCATTGCGGTGCCGGCCGCGATCGACCGCGGCCGTATTCTTAACTGCGGCCATGCCGCGATCGTTCCAAATACTTGGTCCGTTCGGCGTGGAAACGTCGCTTTGCAGCCGTCGTAATCCAAACTGCGGAGGCCGTCTGACCGAATGGGCAGAAATGTCGCTGCGCCGCCGAGCGGCGGCCACACCGAGCCGATCAAGCTGCGCGAGGCGCTGGAAGAGCGCTATCTCGCCTATGCGCTTTCAACCATCATGGATCGCGCTTTGCCGGATGCACGCGATGGGCTGAAGCCCGTCCACCGGCGCATCCTGTATGGCATGCAGATTCTGCGGCTCGATCCGGGCACTCCGTTCAAGAAATGCGCGAAGATCGTCGGCGACGTCATGGGCTCGTTCCACCCTCATGGCGATCAGGCGATCTATGACGCGCTCGTCCGCCTCGCCCAGGATTTCTCATCCCGCTATCCGCTGATCGACGGGCAGGGCAATTTCGGCAACATCGATGGCGACGGGGCTGCCGCCTACCGCTACACGGAAGCGCGGATGACGGAGGTCGCCCGCCTGCTGCTCGAGGGAATCGGCGAGGACGCGATCGATTTCCGCGAGAATTATTCCGGCGATCAGCGCGAGCCGATCGTTCTGCCCGCCGCTATCCCCAACCTGCTTGCCAATGGCGCGCAAGGGATCGCCGTCGGCATGGCGACGTCCATCCCGCCGCATAATATCGCTGAGCTTTGCGATGCCGCGCTCTATCTGATCGCCCACAAGAATGCCGACGATGCGCAGTTACTGACTTTTGCGCCGGGGCCGGATTTTCCAACCGGCGGCATCATCGTCGATTCCAGGGAGCAGATCGCCGAAAGCTATCGCACGGGGCGCGGCTCCTTCCGCGTGCGCGCCCGCTGGCATAAGGAGGATGGCGCACGCGGCGCCTGGGTCGCCGTCGTCACCGAAATCCCCTACATGGTCCAGAAGTCGCGGCTGATTGAGAAGATCGCCGAGCTTCTCAATGAGAAGAAATTGCCGCTCGTCGCCGACATTCACGACGAATCGGCAGAAGACATCCGCATCGTCATAGAGCCGCGCTCGCGCACGATCGATTGCGCCTTGATGATGGAGCAGCTTTTCCGGCTGACCGAGCTCGAATCCCGTTTCGCGATGAACATGAACGTTCTCGTCGATGGGGTCGTGCCGCGTGTCATCTCGTTCAAGGAGGCGCTACAGCAATGGCTCGACCATCGCCGCAGCGTGTTGGTGAGGCGTTCGCGCTTCCGTCTTGCCGAGATCGAGCACAGGCTCGAAGTCGTCGCCGGCATGCAGATCGTCTTCCTCAATCTCGATGAGGTGATCCGCATCATCCGCGAGGAAGAAGAGCCGAAGGATGTCCTGAAGGCGACCTTCGCGCTCACCGAAATTCAGGCCAATTACATCCTCGATACGCGCCTGCGCAGCCTGCGCCGGCTCGAAGAGATGCAGTTGCGCCGCGAATTCGAGGAGTTGACGAAGGAAAAGGACGACATCCAGAAATTGCTTGGCGATGACGCCAGGCAATGGCGGACGATTACTGCTGAAGTCCGCGACATCAAGAAAAGGTTTGCGCCCGATTCGAAGCTCGGCAAGCGCCGCACAACCTTTGAAGACGCTCCCGATATGGCTGATGTCGATCTTGCCGCGACTTTGATCGAGCGGGAGCCGATAACCGTCGTCATCTCGGAAAAAGGCTGGATCCGCGCTCTGAAAGGCCATGTAGCGGATCTTGCCAGTCTCCAGTTCAAGGCCGGCGACAAGCTTGGGCATGCCTTCTTCACCGAAACGACGGAGAAGATCCTCGTGCTGGCGAGCGATGGGCGGATTTATACGCTCGAAGCCGCGAAACTTCCCGGCGGGCGCGGGCAGGGCGAGCCGATAAGACTCGTGGCGGATATAAGCGAGGATGCCGGGATCGTCGCCGTCTTTCCCTATGTTGCCGGAGAAAAGCGGCTTGTGGCCTCAAGCGATGGCCGCGGTTTCGTCGCGCCGTGCGACGACATGGTTGGCGGCACGCGCAAAGGCAAGATGCTGCTCAATGTCGAAGCCCCAGCGACCGCGGCGGTGATCGTTCCGGCCGCAGGCGATCATGTCGCCGTGATCGGTCAGAACCGCAAGCTGCTTGTGTTCCCGTTCGATCAGGTGCCCGAAATGGCGCGGGGCAAGGGCGTCAGATTGCAGAAATACCGCGATGGCGGAATCGCCGATGCGAAGGTCTTCGCCCTGTCGGAAGGGTTGACGTGGCACGATTCTGCCGGGCGCACCTTCACGGTCGCGCGGCGCGATCTGCGCGACTGGATCGGCACACGCGCCGAGGCCGGTCGTTTGCCGCCGAAGGGGTTTCCGAAGAACAATAAGTTTGGGTGAGCGGGGTCGTATCGGTTCAATGCGTACCGGAGGTTCGCGGTCCGGACCGCGGGCCTCCGGCCCGCATTGTGAATGGTGACGTCGATCTTATTCCGCCCCCAGCAGACTCTGCTCTTCCGGCGTGATGGCAGCGATCCTTTCAGACGGCATATTCTGCGGCATGTTCAATGGGTTATAGGGGGTCTCCTCAACCCCGAAGACGGTACATGGGCGTCCACGCTTCTTCATTGGGCTCCAGTGCACGCGCTCATTGATGCGCTCTTCGGTCGGGTCGGGTGTGCTCGTGAAGAATCCATGCTTGACGGCGTGCGGCGGAAGCATGGTTCGCAGATGCGGCCAATGGTGATCAATCGGCCAGCCGAGCGTTGAATCATAAACCTCGCCGTCGATATTCGCTTTCGCCGTCGCAGCCTTGACGGCGTCGGTGTCGAAGGCGAGCCCGGTGAGCGCTTCCATGCGGGCGATCATCCAGATGAGCGCCCCGGTTGAAAGACCGGGATCGGGTTCGCCGCCTCCGACATTGCTGTGGGCTCCAGCGAACCAGCTTTGTTCAACGACGTTTTTCGGGGGTTGATCTTTTCGCGCAGTCCAGAAAGTCGGGACAAAGGCGCGACGGCGTTCGTCGATTGCGACGGCGTGAAATCCGAATTCGACGTAATCGCCAAGATGCGTGTCGTGAAATCCTAGGCTTGCCAGCGCGATGTAACGCGCGAGCGGGGCAAGGCCTATTCCGGCAGGCACGCCATAAGATCCAACCGTATCCCAGACGCCGACGCATTTGAC
>SCSF01000008.1 GCA_004298435.1 Beijerinckiaceae bacterium | reverse complement strand
TTCGCCACCGTCGCCCTGACGCTGCTGATGATGTCGGTCGATTCGACAATCGTCGCGACCGTTTTGCACGCTCTGCAACACGGGCTGGGGACGACCGTCAATTGGGCCGGTTGGACCCTGACGGCGTATTCCTTCGGTTTCGTCGTTATGCTGCCGATCAGCGGCCGGTTGAGCGAGCAGTTTGGCCGCCGCAGGGTGTTTCTGGGCTCAGTCGTCATTTTCACTGTGGCGTCGCTCTTTTGCGGCATGGCCGACAGCATCTTCGCGCTCATCGCGCTCCGCACCTTGCAGGCGGCCGGCGGCGCCGGGTTCACGCCCTCGGCAACCGGAATCATCGTCGATTATTTCGGCGACGAACGGGATCGCGCGGTCAGCCTGTTTGGCAGCATCTTTCCGATCGGCGCGATGATTGGGCCAATATTCGGCGGGCTGTTCGTGTCTTATTGGACATGGCGGGCCGCGTTCCTGGTGAATGTGCCGATCGGGGTCGCCGTCATCATACTGGTGTTGTGCTATGTGCCGCGCGATCCGCCCCGGCGGGAGAAGACCCGTTTCGGCATGGACGTTCCCGGCATGGCGCTGCTTGGCGGCGGACTTGTCGCGGGCATGCTCGCGATTACCTATCTGGGAGAGAAAAACGCGTCTGCCTGGTCGCCTATGTTTGTCGCGCCGCTGGCCGCCGCAATCGTCGCCATATGGATGTTCTTCTGGCACATCGGCCGGTCCACGCATCCTTTTATCGCTCCCTACCTGATCCATGGACCGAACTTCGGAGTGGTCAACCTCGTCAATATGATTTTCACCGGCATCACGATTGGAGCGGTGGCGCTCATCCCGCTCTATGCCACCAACCGCTACGGTATTGGTCCGCTCAACGCCGGCGCCCTTCTGATCGCGCAAGGGATTGCAACGATCGTGATGTCCCTCACAACTGCGCTGGCACTCCGACGCACCGGCCATCGGTTACCTATTTTTGGCGGCAGCGCCATTATAGCAGTTGGCATGTTCCTGCTTGCCATCAAACCAGAATCAGGCATCTCGCCATATGCCTGGCTGGCGGGGTCGGCATTTCTGATCGGCGCCGGTATGGGGACGATCAATCCGGCAAGCCGCAATGCGGGACTGCAACTGGCTCCGAGGCAATCCTCAACCCTGGCCGCGCTTCGAACATTGTCGCTTCAGATCGGATCCATTCTCACGATCTCGATAACGACTGCGGTCATTTCCGGCTCCGTTGATCCCGGCAACGTTCAAGCATGGGTCTACTTCGCGGCGGCCCTGTTGTTTGTTGTTGCGCTACCTGTGATTTCCCACGTCCCGGAGCACCACGGGTCCTGGTGATGAGAATTTACACACTTATTACACATTTTCTATTACAGCTCGGCTAAAAGTGTGTAATAAATACACATTAAAATGAGATTACGCGATGTCGAGGCACAGCCCGAAAACACCGAAAGAAGTCGTCAAGCAACTGGAAGCCGAGGGCTGGTTCGTGAAGCGCAAGGGACCGGGCGATCATATGCAATATGCTCATACGCAATATCCCGAACGTCGCGTCACGGTTGACATGGGTGCTCGCGAAATGCCTATCGGCACGCTGCGGTCGATTTATCGGCAGGCAGGCTGGAAATGGTAGGAGGCGAAGATGGCGGATCTGGTCTACGCGTTGCTGCATAAGGGAAAAACCGATTACGGCATTTCCTTTCCGGATTTTCCGGGTTGCGTCTCAGGCGGCAAAACACCGGAGGAAGCGCTCACGCGCGGCCGGGAAACGCTTGCCTTTCACGTCGGCGGCATGCTTGAGGATGGGCTCGCGATCCCGCGCCTGCACAGCCTTGATGAACTGCGCGCCGATCCTGAACTGCGCGAAGATTTCGAAGATTCGATCGTCGCGCTCGTCCCTGTCGAACTGCCAGGCAAATCAACCCGCATCAACATTTCGATCGACGATCGACTGCTTGAACGTATCGACGATGCGGCCAAGGCCGTCGGCGAAACGCGCTCGGCCTTTCTTGCAAGGGCAGCGAAAGAACGCTTGGCGAGCTAATCGACATGGACGAGTTGCTCACCGCCGGATCGTCGGCATTGGCGATCCATGAGAAAGCTCGCGGAGGTCCAAACAGGAACATCTGTTTCCGCACTTTTCAAAAGATGCGGGCGTCAGCCGAAAAACAATAGAAAAATCAAGGCTGATTTTTACGGTTGGCGACCCCGGCAGGGCTCGAACCTGCGACCTGCCGCTTAGAAGGCGGCTGCTCTATCCAGCTGAGCTACGGAGTCTCAGAAAGCACGCAAACAGCAGAGCCGCAGGACCGCTTTGCTTAATGCGTCCACAGTCCGCGCCGGTTCGCCTTGAAATTATCCGCATAGGCCATGACTTTGCGGACGGCCTTGGCGGGTTCTTCTAGGCAATAGGCGATCCCGTTTTTCTGTGCATAGGCAACCGCCTCTTCTTCGGAGGCGAACTTCATGCGGATCTGGCGCTTCATGTCGCCCGATCCCGTCCACCCCATCAAGGGATCGATCGCCTGCGGCTCCTGCGGAACAAATTCCAGAACCCAGAACTGGCTGCATGCGGTGCCCGATTGCGTGATGCTCCGGCTGGGCCGGTAAATGCGTGCAGTCATTTCAGCGTTCCAATTTCGCCAGTCTTTGCCGGAGCCGAGGGGCCGATGGTCGGGGCAGCAGGATTCGAACCTGCGACCTATAGTTCCCAAAACTATCGCGCTACCAGGCTGCGCTATACCCCGCCTGCCCCAACGGCTTGTGTGCGCTTGGCTAGCATGTGGATCGCGTCCGAACAAGTCGCCTGCGCCTGCCGTGGCACTTGCCTGTCTTACGATCCGAACAGGCTGTTGCGCACCTTGTCGCCGACCTTCAGGCCGATTCTGGCCGCCGTCCCCGCATTGACTTCGAGAACGGCGAGAACCGGCCCGTTCGAGTCGATGATGTGCTCGGACAAAGGCTCGGTATCGGCGGCAATGGATGTCACCCGTCCGGATTTGCCGATGAAGATCATGTCCAGCGAAATATAGGTGTTTTTCATCCACATCCTGACCGGCTGCTCGGTTTTGAAATCGAACAGCATGCCGCGATCGGCCGGCAGAAACCGCCGGAACATCAAGCCTTTTTCCAGTTGGGCGGGCGTGCGCATCACCTCGACCGCAAAGCGGTGCGGCCCGCTTGCGGTGACGATCGTCAAAGGCTCCGTTCCAGCTTGAGCCGCGTGAGACGGACCTGGGAACAGAAAACCGCCAAACAGGGCCAGAAGCCCCATGGCGCACAGAAAACGCGACAGGAGAGTCATGGAAGGAAACAGCCGGACGTGGAATACGGCACGATTGCCGAACAAGCAGCTAGCTGCCGGTTCAATGTGACGATGGCAAGGCGGTTTCAAGCGGGCGCACTTCTGCGGCCATGAGACCTTTTGGCCCGTCCCCGAATCTGACAAGCACGCCTTCGCCCGGTTTCAATTCCGCGATCCCGTAACGGCGCAAGGTCTCCATATGGACGAAAATGTCCTCTGTCCCCTCGCCACGCGACAGGAAACCGAAGCCGCGCACACGGTTGAACCATTTGACGACGCAAATCTCAAAGCCGCCGCTCGGCGTGACTTGCAGATGCGTTCTTGCCGGCGGCGTTTGCGCCGGATGCGTCGCTGTCGATTCGTCCAATGAAATGATGTGGAAGACTTGCAGCCCCTTGCTCCGCATCGTGGCTTCGCAAACGATGCGCATGCCTTCCTGGACCGCCTGATAGCCATCCTTCCGCAAGGTCGTCACATGCAAGAGGACGTCCGGCATGCCATTGTCGGGAACGACGAAGCCGTAACCTTTGGCGACGTCAAACCATTTGACCGTTCCGCCGATCTCGACAAGATCGAGACCCGATGCCGGGGCTTGATCGACATATGTATCGACCTCACCGCGAACGTCGCTGTGCGGCAATAGCAAATCCTTGCTGCCCAAGGGACCAGCTCCCGAAACGTTCACGCTGATCATGCCCCACGCAGTCACTATATGCTTCGTGAAAGCACGAATCAGTTTCCCTACCGTCTCTCGAAGATAGCATTGGCCTGCTTGTGCAACAGCGGGAATTTATGTGGGCCTGTGGATGACTGGCGCATGCGCGGAGGCATCGCGGTGGCGCTTGCGGTTCTGCAATTTGATTCGCAAGCATAATTATGCCGCAAGTGAAATCAGCCACACATCCGGCTTTTTTTAAGCGGCGTTGAAAGACGGCAATTGACGTGACGCATCTCTTGTATCCCTGCCGGTGTCGGTGGCTTGCCGGGCAGATACGAAGGCCAAATAAACGTATCGCTTTTTAGGAACAATCCCGGGAAAAGCGGCGATGCCGCAGAGTTCAGGCCATAAAAAAATCTGCCGGGTTCAGGCCCTGGCAGATTCTCAATCTCGATGCCTGTGGTGAGGCGCATTCAGGCTCAGTGGAGGCCTCGCCCGGAATCGAACCGGGGTGCAAGGATTTGCAGTCCTCTGCGTAACCACTCCGCCACGAGGCCACCAACAACATGACGCAACGAAGAGCGCCAGCGTGCGCCGCCTATAGCAAGGCAATGGCGTGGCGGCAAGGCGTGCTTTGCGTCATCGTAACTCAACTCTTGCCTCTGCCCTGCCCGATGCCCATTCGGGGCGACAAAGATGCTGGCAATGCTGATCCGGGCTTGCTAAATGGGGGCAGTTCCCCCTATATGCGGCTCCGCATTCCCTGATAGCTCAGCTGGTAGAGCAATCGACTGTTAATCGATCGGTCGCAGGTTCGAGTCCTGCTCAGGGAGCCATCTGCTTCGGCGTGGCTCGCGCCGCCCCTATCCGCCAGTTCGAACATCCGTATTCGCCGCCGCCTTGCGTTCAGCATCGCGAACCAGCGCACTGATGAGCCGGAACCGTAAAGGATAGGGCAGAATTCTCGCGAATTTCGACAAGGCGGCGAGCTGCCACGGGAATGCGATCTCGAACCCGCGTTTCTCGAATCCGTCGCAAATGATTTTGGCCGCGGCATCGGCTTCGATGCAGAGGGCCATGGCGAAGTCCTTCTCCTGGTCAGTCATCGGCGTATGCACGAAGCCGTGACAAAGGACCTGGACTCTCAATCCACGCTCGCCGTAAGTGAGCGCCAGACTTTCGGCCATATGGATTAATGCCGCCTTGGAGGATCCATAAGCAACGCCGCCGGGCAAGCCGTTATAACCGGCAAGCGACGCGTTGATCGCGATCTGTCCCCTGCCCCTTGCGAGCATCACATCAAGCAGCGGTGCAAGGCAATTAACCGTGCCGCCGACATTTATCGCATGCGTCCGGGCGATGAGCGCCACATCGAAGCGGGTGCGTTCGGCGGGGAAAAACACGCCCGCGTTGAGAAAGGCCAGCGCGATCGGGCCGATAGTCTCCTCAATCCGCAGGACAGTCTCGGCAACCGCTGTCGCGTCCGTTACATCAGCGGGAAACGGGAATATTTTTTCGGGAGCAGTGGCAGCCAGGCTCTCGAGCGCACCCTTGCGGCGTGCGGTCACAGCAATCCGATAGCCGCGGCGAAGCAATTCGAGCGCGGTCGCCCGCCCGATGCCGGAACTGGCGCCTGTGACGAATGCGACACCATCGTCAGGCTTGGCACGGTAGCTCATCTGGGCATAGCTATCGCCCGGGCACGGCATGCCGGGCTCGACATACGATATGCGCAGGATTTATGTAGTCCGCAGTCTTTACAGGGATATTCCAAGATGCGTTCTCCGGAAAATGTGGTCGAGGCGATTGGCAAGACGCCCCTCATCAAATTGCAGCAAGCCTCGAAGCTGACCGGCTGCGCCATCTATGGCAAGGCGGAGTTCATGAATCCCGGCGGCTCCATCAAGGACCGCGCCGCCGCTGCGATCATCGAGCATGCTGTCCGTGACGGCAGTTTGAAACCGGGCGGGCTGATTGTCGAGGGCACGGCCGGCAATACGGGTATCGGCCTCGCCCTCGTCGCCAATGCGCTCGGATACAGGACCGCGATCGTCATTCCGGAGACCCAGAGCCAGGAAAAGAAGGACATGTTGCGTCTGCAAGGCGCCAGCCTGATCGAAGTTCCGGCCGTGCCCTATTCCAATCCGAACAATTACGTCAAACTCTCCGGCCGCCTCGCTGAAAGACTCGCAAAAGAGCACCCGCAGGGTGCGATCTGGGCCAATCAGTTCGACAATATCGCCAACCGGCAGGGACATTTCGAAACGACCGGCCCGGAAATCTGGGATGAGACACACGGCAAGGTCGATGGATTCGTCTGCGCCGTCGGGACAGGCGGCACGCTTGCGGGCGTCGGAATGGCCCTGAAGGCAAAAAACGCCAATATCCAGATTGCGCTCGCTGATCCTTTGGGGGCCGCGCTCTATGAGTTTTATACGCATGGCGTTCTGAAAGCTGAGGGTTCCTCCATCACCGAAGGCATCGGCCAGGGTCGCATCACAGCCAATCTCGAAGATGCGCCGATCGACGTCGCCTTTCAGATTCCGGACGAGGAAGCGCTGCCGATCCTGTTCGATCTTGCCGAACACGAAGGCCTTTTGCTCGGCGGCTCCTCGGGCATCAATATCGCCGGCGCAATCAGGCTCGCCAAACTGCTGGGTCCTGGCCATACGATCGTGACGGTCCTTGCCGATTCCGGCGCCCGTTATCAGTCGAAACTCTATAATCCTTCATTTCTGCGCGAAAAGAATCTGCCGGTGCCCGGATGGCTTGAAACGCCCAATGTGATTGCGCCGGATTTCGTCTGAAGGACACGCGCATGACCCAGCCGACGTCTCCCTTTTTCGTCTCGACGGACTGGCTTGCGAGCCACCTCAGCGAACCGGATCTCGTTGTTGTCGACGGCAGCTTCTTCATGCCGAGCGAACAGCGGGACGCACATGGCGAATATCTCGCCGGCCATATCCCGGGCGCCGTGTTTTTCGATATCGACGCGATCGCAGATCACACTGTCGACTTGCCTCATATGCTGCCCTCGCAAGAGGCTTTTGCCGCAGCGATGCGCGAACTGGGGATCAGCGAGACGATGCGGATCGTCGTCTATGACAAGCCGGGGCTGATCGGCGCAGCGCGCGTCTGGTGGACGCTGCGCGTCTTCGGCGCCAGGGACGTGAAGGTTTTGACGGGCGGACTGCCAAAGTGGAACGCCGAGGGGCGCCCGCTCGAGAGCGGTCCTGTAACGCGCCAGCCGCAGAATTTCGCCGTACATTTCGATACGAAATCGGTCGCTTCGGCGGCCGATGTGCTCAAGGCCTCGCAGTCCGGCGCAGCGCAGATCGTGGACGCGCGCGCAGCGCCGCGATTCCGTGGCAAAGCCCCCGAGCCACGGCCAGGCCTGCGTTCCGGCCATATTCCCGGCAGTCTCAATGTGCCGTGGAATGAGATCGTCGAGAACGGCGAAATGCGTCCCCCGCACGAGGTGGCGGCGGCATTCGCAAAAGCCGGAGTCGATCCGTCCCGTCCGCTCATCACAAGCTGCGGATCGGGCGTCACTGCGGCCATTCTGTTGTTAGGGCTGGAAACGACCGGCAAAACCGGTGTCGCCCTTTATGATGGCTCCTGGGCCGAATGGGGAGGCCGTCCTGATTTGCCTGTCGCTACGGGTTAAGCGGACGCTGTTCGATCGTCTCGCGCCTGGCTGCGAGCAGTGCTCCGCGGCGGCTGCCAGCAACGCTCCTTCTTTGGTTACAAACGCAGGTTCTTTCCGGCAAAGAACTTGACGCGGAGTTTGGCCGCGCTAGCATACCATCTGTGTCACGAGTGATTTGAAACTATAAGA
>SCSF01000060.1 GCA_004298435.1 Beijerinckiaceae bacterium | reverse complement strand
GCGCGCCAGTGAACGGTAAAAATGAACGATAAAAAGGATGGCGCGGCGGAGAAGGGGCCGCCGCTCGCGCTCGTAGTGGCCGTTGCCGAAAACGGCGTGATCGGCAAGGAGAACGGTCTTCCCTGGCACATTTCAAGCGATCTCAAACGATTTCGCGCCCTTACCATGGGCAAACCTCTGCTCATGGGCCGCAAGACATTCGAGTCGATCGGCCGCGCTCTGCCGGGGCGCGAAACGATCCTCATCAGCCGCGATCCGGCTTTCGTCCCGTCACCCGGCGTTCACCATGCGGTGACGATCGATAGCGCTCTGGCGCTTGCGGCAGCGCGGGCAGAAGTGATGAAGGCCGATGAAATCATCATCGCGGGAGGCAGCGAAATTTTTGCCGCGCTGCTTGACCGCGTTAATCGCATGTATGTGACCTTTATTGCTGCGGCGCCCAAGGGGGACGTTTTTTTCCCGTCGGTCGACTGGTCGAACTGGGAAGAAATTCACCGCGAGGATCACCTTCCGCAGAAGGGCGACGATGCGGCATTTTCTTTTGTCGATTTCGTCAGGCGCGACGCTTCGCATCACGCTACTCAGGCGATGCCCTAATTGCCGCGCTTTTTCCCTCTATGTGACTGCAATGTTTACGCTTATGGCAGCGAGCGTGGTTGAGGGGGTGGACGCGATTGCGCTTCCCGCCCATATGGAAGTGCTCTATAGCGTTTTCGAGCGGAGCGGTTTTGGGTTCGCGTGAAGAAAACGCGTCAAAACAAACAAATAGAGCCATGGTTCTGATTTTGTCAGAACCGCGGCTCTACGGGCTTTCAACAGGCCGTGTCGGACGATGGCGGCAAAGAGGATGGCATGCCCTGGAACAATGACGGCGGCAATGGCGGTCAAAACGGCGGCAAAAACAATGGCCCATGGAAATCCGGCGGCGGTCCCGGCCCGTGGGGACATACTCCGGGGCCGCGCGGCCCCCATCTTGAGGATTGGCTGCGCCGTGCGCAGGGCAAGCTGAGGCAATGGATGCCGGGCGGCGGCCTCGGCGGCCGCAGCATTATCGGACTCGTGCTGGTCGGCATTCTGCTGTGGCTGCTCTCCGGCTTCTATACGGTCGGCCCGAATGAGGTCGGCCTGAACATGATTTTCGGCCGTTACACCGGAAAGACCGCTTCGGGACTCAATTACAATCTGCCGTTCCCGATCGGTTCGGTTGAAAAGCTCCAGGTCACCAACCGCAACACGACCAACATAGGCTTTGTCCTGCGTCAGGACGTGCGCAATTCCGGCGGTCTCGTACAGGTGGAGCTGCCGCAGGAAAGCCTGATGCTGGCGAGTGAGCAGAATATCGCCGACGTGAAATTCGTCGTGATCTGGCAGATCGATCCGGCGCATCCGGAATATTATGCGTTCAACATCGCCGATCCGCGCGAAACAGTGAAAGCTGTCGCGGAAAGCGCGATGCGCGAGGTGATCGGGCGCAGCCAGATTCAGAAAATTCTGACCGCAGGACGCAAAGTGATCGAGCCGGAAGTCCAGAAATTGATGCAGAAGATTCTCAACAAATACAATGCCGGCGTCCTTGTTCTGCAAGTGCAGTTGCAGTCCGTCGAGCCGCCCGAGCAGGTCATCGCCTCCTTCCGCGACGTGATCGCCGCACAACAGGATGCCGATCGCACGCGCAACGAAGCGCAAGCCTATGCAAACCGCGTGGTGCCGACCGCGCGCGGCAAGGCCGCTGCCATCATTCAGGAGGCGGAGGGCTATCGGTTGCAAACCGTGGCGCAGGCGACCGGCCAGGCCTCGCTCTTCGATCAGGTCTATGCACAATACAAGAATGCGCCTGAGGTGACGCGCGAGCGCATCTATCTCGAAACCATGGAGCATGTGCTGGGCTCGACAAACAAGATCATCGTTGATGATCCGAAGAGCCAGGGCGTCGTACCCTATCTGCCGCTGCCGCAACTGACGCCGAATAATGCCGAGGGAGCGCAGAAATGAAGGGCGCAGTGAATGTCCTTATCGCGATCGCGGCAGTCATCGTGATCGTTGTTCTTGGCGCTTCGGTCTTCGTCGTCAATCAGACGCAACAGGCGATTGTCCTGCGGTTCGGCCAGCCCGTCGCGGGGCGTGGCCTCGTGACGACGCCGGGACTCCATTTCAAAGTCCCGTTCATTGAAAACGTGGTCCTGCTGGACAACCGTATTCTCAATCTCGAGATGCCGCCGCAGGAGGTGCTCGCGTCCGATAACACCCGGATCGAAGTTGATGCTTTCCTGCGCTACCGGATTGTCGATCCGCTGAAATTCTATCAGTCCGTGGGAACGATCCCGCGCGGCGAAATCCAGCTCGGCTTTATCCTGAACTCCGCCGTCCGGCGCGTCCTTGGCGATGCCGATCTGAAGGAAATCGTCAGCACGGAGCGGGAAAAACTGATGGGCGACATTCGCAATCAGGTGAACGTCGAGTGCGGTAAACTTGGCGTGCTGGCCGTCGATACGCGAATCAGGCGCGCCGACCTGCCAAAACAGATCTCGGAAAAGGTCTTCAGCCGGATGCAGAGCGAATGGGCCAGAGAGGCTGCGCTGAACCGCGCCCAGGGCGTCGAGCAGGCTCAGGAAATCAGGGCCAAGGCGGATCGCGACGTAGTCGTGCTAATCGCCGACGCGCAGCAGAAGGCGGATCAGATCCGCGGCCAGGGCGATGCCTCGCGCAACAAGATCTTCGCGGCGGCCTATGGCAAGGATCCTGACTTTTTCGCCTTCTACCGTTCGATGCAGGCCTATGAGACAGCTCTCAAGAGCAACGACACGCGCTTCGTTCTCGCGCCGAAATCTTCCTTCTTCCGCTACTTCAGCGGCCCCAGCGGCCATGGCGTCCCTTCAAAGGGTTCCGCTAAAACCTCCGGCAGCGTTGCGGGTGGAACGGTTGCCTCTGCACCGGCGCATTAGAGTCGCTTCGGTTCTTCTGCCGCCGATATTCCACCTCAATTCGCCTGTCCTTGAAGAAGGGAAAATGACCGCAACTTTCCGCCCAAGCTGAAAGTTAAAGCGTTTTCGGGCGAAGTGGCTTCCGGTTCGCGTGAAGAAAACGTGTCAGAACAGATAGAGCCGTGGTTCTGATGGAATCAGACCACGGCTCTGGCGTGGATGCTACCCGGCGCTGATCAAACGCGGCCGCGCTCATGCCATAGGTTTAATGGTCGCGAGCGTGGCGCAGCGCTATAAAGCAGCGCTATGATCGTGTGGGACAGATGGATGGAGTCCGGCTGGACGCTTGGCGGAAATTGTCCGGCGAGGCCGTGTGCAGGAGATCGTTCATGGGATCGTTCATGGGATCGTTCGTGGGCATGTTAAATCCGGCAATGCCGGCGCATTCCGGCCGGAGGAAGCCGAAATCAGGCCTCACAGGCGGACGCAAGGGATTTGCCGTGGCGATCCTCGTCTGCGGCCTCGGATTCCTGCCGTGGATCGGTCTTGAACCTGCATTTGCGCGCGGACCCGATAACCTCGCGGATCTCGTCGCCAAGGTGAGCGATGCTGTCGTGAATATTTCGGCGACGCAGGACATCGACGACCAGCAGGCGTCGAATGGCGCGCCGGAGGAACAGGGCGCTCCTTTCGATCAGCTCTTTCAGGAGTTCATGCGCCGTCACCACAAAGGCGGGAAGGGCGCGCCGCTGCCGCGTCAGTTCGAACGGCACACCAATTCACTCGGTTCAGGATTCGTCATCGATCCGTCGGGCATCATCATCACCAACAATCATGTGATCGCCGACGCCAATGACGTGACCGTGATCTTCGACGACGGCCGGAAGCTGAAGGCCAAGATCATCGGCAAGGATTCGAAGGTCGATGTCGCCGTCCTCAAGGTCAAATCCGACAAGCCGCTGAAGGCGGTCAAATTCGGAGACAGCGACAAGGTGCGCGTCGGCGATTGGGTCATCGCTGTCGGCAATCCCTTCGGGCTCGGCGGCAGCGTCACTGCGGGCATCATCTCGGCCCGCCACCGCAACATCGATTCAGGACCGTATGACAACTATTTCCAGACCGATGCGGCGATCAACAAGGGCAATTCAGGCGGCCCGCTGTTCGATCTTGACGGCGATGTGATCGGCATCAACACGGCGATCCTGTCGCCATCCGGCGGCTCGATCGGCATCGGCTTCGCTACGCCGGCGGCCACGGTTATCCCGATCATTAAGCAGTTGGAGAAGTATGGCGTCGCGCGGCGCGGATGGCTCGGCGTCCGGATCCAGAACGTCGATGATTCCATCGCCGAAAGCCTCAATCTTGGCAAGGTGCGGGGCGCGCTGGTGGCCGGAACGGATGAGAAAGGGCCTGCCAAGGCTGCCGGCATCAAGGCGGGCGACGTCATCGTGAAATTCAACGGCGCTGACATCAAGGATGCGCACGAACTGCCGAAGATCGTGGCCTCCGCGGAGGTTGGCAAGGAAGTCCAGGTCGTTGTCGTGCGCGACGGCAAGGAACTCACTAAAACCGTCAAACTCGGTCTTCTTTCCGATGCCGACAAGAAGCCGCCACACCAGTCCGCCGAAGCCACGCCGGAGAAGAACATGCCTGCGCCGGTGGCGCAAAAGGCGCTCGGGATGGTCTTCTCTGATCTCAACGAAACGTCGCGGCTGAAATTCTCGATCAAGGAAAGCATCGCCTCGGGCGTCGTCGTGGACGACGTCGATCAGAACTCGCCCGCCGCCGACAAGCACATTCAGCCGGGCGAGGTGATCGAAGAGGTCAATCAGGAGCCGGTGAAGACCCCCTCTGAGGTCGTCAGCAAGCTGCAAGCCCTGAAAAGCAGCGGCAAGAAGCTGGCGCTTCTGCTGGTCGCCAATCCGCAGGGCGATGTCCGCTTCGTGGCGGTCGCTCTGCATTAGAGGTTTTTCAAGCGGCTTGTGGACCGGAAGTCCGCGGTCCGGATCGCGGACCTCCGGTCCGCATTGCGATATCAGCAGCCAGACTGGAGCCGTCTCAGGCGAGCCGGAATCTGCTTCGCCAGAACGCTTTATAGCCGCACGGCATGTCCCTAAGTGCCGTTAATCATACATCCTTTGACTTCGCGCGCATGTCGCGCGAAGCCCTTGGCTGACCGGCGGTCGCCTTGACAGCGGCGAGCCCTATGTCTATCTCGATGAGGGCTGCTGGCACTCTCATTAACCGAGTGCTAACAGCGCTTCATCAATTCGCAAACCATGCAGGGCGTCTTCTCAAACGAGGATTCCGCCTTGCACGTCGTCAAGGAAAGCAAGCGACATGGGTGTCAAGTTTCGTCCCCTACATGACCGCGTGGTCGTCAAGCGTCTCGAAGGCGAAGAAAAGACCAAGGGCGGCATCATCATTCCCGACACGGCAAAAGAGAAGCCGCAGGAAGGTGAGATTGTCGCTGTCGGACCCGGCACTCGCGATGAGAATGGCAAGCTCGCCGCTCTCGACGTCAAGGCTGGCGATCGGATTCTGTTCGGCAAATGGTCGGGCACCGAGGTGAAAATCGACGGTCAGGATCTCCTCATTATGAAGGAGAGCGACATCCTCGGCGTTGTCGGCTGAGACCGCATTCGAGCGACCTTTAGATCAATATCTCCCTTCAGGAGTTTCAGAATATGGCTGCCAAGGATCTACGTTTCTCGTCCGATGCCCGCGACCGTCTGTTGCGCGGCGTCGAAATTCTTTCCAATGCCGTTAAGGTGACGCTCGGTCCCAAGGGCCGCAACGTCGTCATCGAAAAGTCCTTCGGCGCACCGCGCATCAGCAAGGACGGCGTGACGGTCGCCAAGGAAATCGAGCTTGCCGACAAGTTCGAGAACCTCGGTGCGCAGCTCGTGCGCGAAGTCGCTTCCAAGCAGAACGATGTGGCCGGTGACGGCACCACCACGGCGACCATTCTCGCCGCCTCGATCGTTCGCGAGGGCACCAAGGCGGTTGCCGCCGGCCTCAATCCGATGGATCTGAAACGCGGCATCGATCTTGCCGTCGGCGCAGTGATCAACGACCTCAAGACCAATTCGAAGAAAGTCACCTCGAACGACGAGATTGCCCAGGTCGGCACCATCTCGGCGAACGGCGACCGCACGGTGGGCGAGATCATCTCGACCGCGATGCAGAAGGTCGGCAACGAGGGCGTCATCACGGTGGAAGAGGCCAAGAGCCTCGAGACCGAACTCGATGTCGTCGAGGGCATGCAGTTCGATCGCGGCTATCTCTCGCCCTACTTCATCACCAACGCCGAGAAGATGATCGCCGAGCTCGAGGACCCCTATATCCTCGTGCATGAGAAGAAGCTTTCCTCGCTCCAGGCGCTGCTTCCGGTTCTCGAAGCCGTTGTGCAGACCGGCAAGCCGCTCGTCATCGTTGCTGAGGACGTCGAGGGCGAGGCGCTTGCCACTCTCGTTGTCAACAAGCTGCGCGGCGGCCTGAAGGTCGCGGCTGTCAAGGCGCCTGGCTTTGGCGATCGCCGCAAGGCCATGCTTGAGGACATCGCGATCCTGACCGCCGGCCAGATCATTTCCGAAGACCTCGGCATCAAGCTCGAAAACGTCACGCTTCCGATGCTCGGCCGCGCCAAGCGGGTGCGCATCGACAAGGAGACGACGACGATTATCGACGGCGCCGGCGCCAAGGCCGACATCGAAGGCCGCGTCGCCCAGATCAAGGCGCAGATCGCCGAGACCACCTCCGACTACGATCGCGAGAAGTTGCAGGAGCGTCTTGCCAAGCTCGCTGGCGGCGTCGCGGTCATCCGTGTTGGTGGCGCGACCGAGGTCGAGGTGAAGGAGAAGAAGGATCGCGTTGACGATGCGCTCAATGCGACCCGCGCCGCTGTCGAGGAAGGCGTTCTGCCTGGCGGTGGCGTTGCGCTGCTGCGCGCTGTCAAGGCGCTCGATGCGGTGAAGACGGAAAACGCCGATCAGAAGGCGGGCGTCGAAATCGTCCGCAAGGCGATCCAGGTTCCGGCCAGGCAGATCGTCGACAATTCCGGCGGCGACGGCGCTGTCGTTGTCGGCAAGCTGATCGAGAACAACTCCTACACCTATGGCTTCGACGCTCAGACAAGCCAGTACTGCGATCTCGTCAAGGGCGGCATCATCGATCCGACCAAGGTCGTGCGCACTGCTCTTGAAGACGCCGCGTCCATTGCCGGCCTCGTGATCACCACAGAGGCGATCATCACCGAGCTGCCGAAGAAGGAAGCGCCGGCCATGCCGGGCGGCGGCATGGGTGGCATGGGCGGCATGGACTTCTGATCCATCCGCTTAAGGTTAAACGCTCTGAAGCCCCGGATTCCGGGGCTTCTTCTTTTTTGGGCGCTGAAGCCGCCGCGCGCTTGCAACTTGGCGCTAATTCTCCGATTGTGACAAAATCAGTGAAGGCCCAGAAAAATATCTGCATATGGGCAAACGCGACGGCCCCTTATCTCCGCGGTCACACGGGCATGGAGAAGGCGGGTTCAAGCCGCAACTGTCGGAGGAAGCAAGTGCATCGCGTGTCGCCGAGGGAAAAAACCGGGAAAACCGCGACGCGGGCAGATCTTCTGGACGCCATTTATGAATCCTGCCGCACTCTCTCCAGGGCGCAGGCGCGGGACATATTCGAAATGGCGCTGGGCGAGATTTCCGAGGCGCTGGTGCGCGGCGAGACGGTCAAGCTGCGCTCGTTCGGTTTGTTCGCGGTACGCTCCAAGCGGGAGCGGATCGGCCGCAACCCGAGAACGGGCGTTGAGGTGCCGATCAAGCCTCGCCGTGTTCTCACCTTCAAACCTTCGCCGGTGCTCATCGCCTCGGTCAATGGGGGCGAAGAAAACGCCGAGTCGGAGACCTGCGACTAGAGCGTATTCGAATGAAGTGGACCGTACGGTAAAAAAATTCCGGCGTGGTCTGTGCTATTCCGCGCTTGATTGCTGCGCTACGGCTCACTGGAAATCGCCTCAGTGGTGTAGGCAAAGCGGATCAACGCCACGTGATCGAGATGCCAGCCAAAACGGCATTACAGCATTTTCATAAATCTGCTGCCGCTTCGAATTTGAAAAAGCCTTATCTTTCTGGTGAAAACAGCAGACTGGCCTGGACGGGAGCCTTGTCCATAGCTGCCGCTGATGAATTGCCATGAACCGCGGGTCTTATCGGCCGCGGTTCAATGATGAAAAAAGGACTTTTCAAAAGCAGACGATTTTCAAATGTGACTGGTAACACGCAGCAAGTAGCGGTCCCTGCACAGCTTCGCTCGGATGCTCTGGCCTGTCAGTCACGCTTGCGCTCAACGGCCCTTTCACAGATCGAGACGAACCGCCTCCATGAAAATCCTTGCTCTCGCTGCCGCTCTCTTTTCGTTCGCCGCCCTGGCTGTCGCACGCGTCACCGGCGATCCCGTAGTCGGCGTCCTTGCCGTCGCTTCAATGGTCTGCACCTACACGACCTTCAGAAGTTCGGCGATCTCGTCGTTTCTCAAAATATTCGTCGCGGTCTTCACGAGCGAGCTGGTCGTTTTCGGTATCGCCTATCTTGCCGTGCGGATGCATTGGTGGCCGGCAAGTCTCGCCGAATACAGGCTGCCGGAGAGCGTGCCGCTGACCGTGGCGATGTTCTCGATCATTGTTTATCTCGTATCCTTCATTCCGCTTGTGCGGTCCCTGACGCGCATCACCGATCGCTATTTCGATACTTCCGACTCGACAGTCGCGAGAGTCTGGCCGCTTCCCTCATTTCAAGCGCTGGAACGGCGCGTCGCGACTTCGATGGTGGTTTTCCTGGTTCTGATAAACCAGGCTGAAGTCGGCATGCTGGTGCGCCTCAACTTCTTCTCGCGCGACTGGTTCAACGCGATCCAGACCAAGAACGAAAAAGTTTTCTGGTATCAGTTGTTTTCCGTCTTCCTCGTCTGGGCCTTCATTTACATTGCGTCGGTGGTCACGGAATTCGTCGTCCAGTCGACTCTCGTCATCAGATGGCGGCACTGGCTGACCAATCATTATGTCAACCGTTGGCTCGATAATCACAATCACTATCGCATGTCGCTGGTCGGCTATGCCGCCGACAACCCCGATCAGCGTATTTCCGAGGACATCTACCGTTTCATCGACGGTGGTCAGACCGGCTATGGCATCTATTCATTCACGATTCTTCTGATTTCGAAACTGACGTCGCTGGTTTCCTTCGCCATCATCCTGTGGCACCTCTCGGAAAGCTTCACTCTGCCTTACACGACGATCGCCCTGCCTGGATTTTTGTTCTGGGTAGCGCTTCTTTATGCCGGTCTCGGCACAATCATCACGCATCTGATCGGCCGCCCGCTCGTCAGTCTCTCGTTCACCCGGCAGCGCTATGAAGCGGATTTCCGCTTTGCGCTCGCGCGGCTGCGCGAATACGGCGAACAGGTTGCGCTCTTGCGTGGCGAGCCGACCGAGAAAGCTTCGCTCAGCCAGAAATTCAACCTGATCATCAAGAACTATTTCGAAATCATCGCCTGCCGCAAGCCGCTGCTCGCCTTCACGAGCTCCTTCTCGCAGTTGAGCCAGATCATTCCCTATGTCGTCTCCGCGCCGTTCTATTTCGCCGGAAAGATCGAACTCGGCATTATGACGCAGACGGCGAACGCCTTCGGCAATGTCAATGACGCGCTGACTTTCTTCGTGAATTATTATGTCTTCCTGGCCGACTTCAAAGCTGTCGTCGATCGTTTGACGTCCTTCGATTCAGCGATCGAGCGGGCGCAGGCTCTCGATGCCGCGCCAGGCTTCGTCAAGGAAGCCGGCGACGCGGCTGGCGATCTGAAACTCGGTGATGTGACGGCACGGCTGCCGAACGGGCGGGAGATCGTCAAGGATGTCAATCTTCGCCTCGCGCCTTCTGAGCCGCTTATTCTGACCGGCCCTTCGGGCTCCGGGAAATCGACGCTGTTCCGCGTCCTCTCGGGTATCTGGCCGTTCGGCGAGGGCGTCGTCGAAATTCCGGACGGCGCGCGCGTAATGCTGTTGCCGCAAAGGCCATATATTCCGATGGGAACGCTGCGAGCTGCGCTAACCTATCCGGCTCCTCCCGACCGTTTCGATGATGAGGCTTTGCGTTCAGTGCTCGAAACAGCACTTCTGCCCGGCTTGGTCGAGCAACTCGATGTCGAGGATCTCTGGTCTCAACGTTTGTCGGGCGGCGAGCAGCAGCGGGTCGCGATCGCGCGGGCGCTTCTCGTCAAGCCGGACTGGCTGTTCCTCGACGAAGCGACGACTGCGATGGACGAGCCAATGGAGGCGAAGATCTATCAGGCGCTTTCCGAAAAGCTGCCGCAGACGACTATCGTTTCGATCGGCCATCGGGGATCGGTGCAACAGTTCCACAAGCGGCGGCTCGAAATGAACGCTATAGGCGGCGGCGCTTTCACGCCGATGGAGCCGGAGACGCAGGCCGCAGAGTAGGGATCTGTTCCCTTTCCCGTCTGGACTTATGCAAATCACCCGGCCCCTCACCTTACCTCTCCCCGCACGCGGGGAGAGGAGCGGTAAGCGTCGGGGCAAGTCACATTATGGGATTTCATGGCCGCAAATTTCGGTGCGCGCCCCTCTCCCCGTTTACGGGGAGAGGCCGGGTGAGGGGCCAGGGGATTAGCCGCAATGACCGATCAACTCTGCAATTTGGTCAAGATAATTTGCAGGACACCGTCCACACTTTCGAAGACCGCTTCGTTGATGAAACGGATCACGCGAAAGCCGTGCTTGTCCAGAAATTCTGTGCGCCGATTATCGGCCGCGATTTCCTCGTCGCTTGAATGCGTCGCGCCATCGATTTCGACGATCAGTTTTGCGTCACGGCACACGAAGTCTGCTATGTAAGGTCCGATCGGCTCCTGACGAACGAATTTGAAACCGGAAAGACTTCGGCCCTTCAATTTCTGCCAGAGAATGCGCTCCGCGCCGGTTGCATCCCTGCGGAGGCCGCGTGCGCGTCGCGTTTCAATCAGACGAATGCCGCGCATGTCGAAAGCCGATCGGATTACAGGCGACGGATTATTCCTGTTCTGAATCGCGGAAGCAAATCACCCGGCTCCTCACCTTACTTCTCCCGTGAACGGGAGAAGGTGGCAGCAGGCATCCCTTACGCAAGCCGCGCGAGAAGCTTTTCGTACAGCGGATTGGTGGCGGAGAAGACGTAGTCGAGCGCCGCGACAGTCACAGTTCCTGCTCCCCCGGCGATCAGCCAATCGGCGAGCGCCGCCACTTTGCCCGCGGGACAGGACAGGCTGATGAATCCATCCGAAGTTTGACGCCGCAGCTTCGCGGCGAAGATGGCCTCGGCTTTTGCAAGCAACTCGGCCGATAGGGACGGCAGTGAGGTCGAAACCTCGCGCATCGTGCGTGCCGTTTCTTCCGCTGCGATCCGCGAGAGAAGCCCGCGCGCGGTTTCGCGTGCGCCGTCGTCCCAGGATGCCGCGAGCGATGCGACGAGGTTAGCTTCGGAGCGCAGAATAATTCCGTCGTCGAGAATTTTCAGCGCATTGGCGGCGAGAGTCGCTCCTGTCGTGGTGATATCGACGATGAGCTCGGCCGCTCCGGCCGCAGGCGCGCCTTCGGTCGCGCCGAGGCTTTCGACAATGCGGTAGTCGGTGACCTGCCGCGCGGCGAAGAAACGCCGCGTCAGATTCAGATATTTGGTTGCGACACGCATGCGGGCGCCACGGCGCGCACGGAAGGCGGCGGCGACATCTTCGAGATCCGCCATGCTTCGCACATCGATCCACGCCTGCGGCACAGCTACGACAACATTGGCATGGCCGAAGCCAAGCGGCGCCAGAAGCGCAACCTTCGTATCCGCGTCCGAGAGGCTTTCGCGCAAAAGATCCTCGCCGGTCACGCCCATATGGGCGCTGCCGGACGCCAGAAGGCCGACGATTTCGGCCGCCGAAACGAAAGCGATTTCGACGCCATCGAGTTCTGCGATCCGGCCGCGATAATCGCGTGCGCCGCGGCCCTGAATGAGAGTCAGGCCGGCGCGGGCGAAGAAGGCGGCGGCGTTCTCCTGCAACCGGCCCTTTGAGGGGACGGCAATGACAAGCTGGGGAGAATTAGATGTCACGGCGCGCCCTCCGCGGGCTCGGGCATAGAGGGTTTCAGGCGCTCGACCCAGATCGCAGCGCCAACCGCTGGAATGGGAGCGGCGGCTCCAAGCGATTGCAGAAGCCCGTCGTAGCGGCCACCGCCGACGACAGGCTTCTCATGCGGCGTGCTGGGGTCATGCGCTTCGAAAACAAAGCCGGTGTAGTAATCGAGATTGCGCACGAAGCGGGTCGCGAAAGTGAAGCTGCCAATGTCGAGGCCGCGCGCCGCCATGAAGCCGAGACGCGCATCGAAGCGATCGAGAACGCCCGACAGATCGATGCTCGCGGACTGGGCCAGCGCGCGCATCTGGGCCGAAGCCTGATCCGGATCGCATTCGATCGCGAGAAAGTCCTCGATGAGCTTGCGAGTACTGGCGGGCAGGCCGGAGCCCGATTTCAAAGCCGCCTGTTCGAGGAAACGCTCGGCAATCTCGCCTGCGGTGCGTCCGCCGACCGTCGAAATACCGGCGATGGCGAGCAGATCCTCGACCAATGCGCGCGCGCCCTGCCGGTCAACACCTTCGAGCGCCGCGAGTACGCCCGTATGGTCATGCGCTGCGCCGTTGGGCTCGGCTGCGAAAATTGAGGCGATCGGCTTGTCCTGGGCGCAACTGCGGATGATCCGCCGCCGCCAGTGCGAGGGCAGATCAAGGGCTTTAATGAGCCCATGGAACAAGCCGGCATCGCCGATGTGCAGATGCAGGTCCTTCTGGCCCAGCGCCGTGACGGCGTCGAGTGCCAAGTTGAGAATCTCCGCGTCTGCCGCTTCGCAATCCGAGCGGCCGAAATTCTCGATGCCCGCTTGCAGAAATTCGCTCGGTCCCTCGTTCCGGAATCGGAACACCGGCCCGCAATAGGAGAAGGCGGCCGGCGTCCCCGCGGCCGGCGAGGCGAGATATTCCCGGCAGACTGGAATCGTATATTCCGGCCGCAGACAGTAGTCCGCGCCGGACTGGTCGCTGGTGAGATAGAGGCGGCTGCGGATGTCTTCCCCGGAATCGAAGAAGATCGCCGCGTCTTGCAGGATGGGTGGCTCGCAGGGCGAATAGCCGGCCGATTGCAGATGCCGGCTCAGCGTCGCGCGGACTGCGCGAATCTGTGCGGCATTGCCGGAAGTGGCATTCTCTGGCTCGGCGGGCACGGCATGTCCTCTGGTCGTCAGCGGCGGGCTTCAGGGCCTGGCCTATGGTGAGCTGTGCAATGTCCGCGCCTGTTTAGCAAGCCGAGGCGATTCCCGCGACGGCTTTCGGCATCCAAGGTGAATGTTTCGCCTATGCGTTGCGGCTTGAGGCTTCCACCACCACGGCGAAAACCTCCTCAGCCGCCTTTTCATAGAGGGTGTCCACCAGTTTCGCGCGCCTCCCGAGCACCGCGCGCGGATTGAGCGTGCCCTTGTCCGTAATCTCGCCAGCGTCGATCGAGGCTGGTTCTTCAAGCAAGGCGAGACCGGCGATCCACGCGGATGCGCCGCCAGCATCGGCGGCAAGCCTGCTCAGTATGGCGTGAAACAGACCCCGCAGCTTCGGATGAGACAGAATTTCGATGTCTGGTGCGGCGGTCGCTGCCTCGCCGACCGCGGCACGGCAGGCTGCGAGGTCGGGAAATATGAGCGCGGTGACCGCATCGCGGCCTGCCCCGGCAATCACGGCGTCGCGGATATAAGGGGTTCCCGCCTCCATCAGCCGCCTGCGCAGCGCGGCAGTCCTGGCCGTCGTGCCGTTTGCAAGCTTGAAATCCTCGCCGATGCGTCCGGCGAAGACGAACCCCCGTTGCGGCTTTTTTTCTTCCGCCAGAGCAAGAGCATCGCCGAGCCGGAAGAATCCTTCTTCGTCAAAGGCCTCTCGCGTCAGCCGCTCGTTGCGCCAATAGCCGGGCGTGACGTTCGGGCCGCGCACCCGCGCCTCATAGACCACTTCGCCCTTTATCGGAACGAGCTTGAGTTCATTGCCGGGCAGCGGCAGGCCTGCGCGCGCCTGTACGGGATCGATTTGCTCCTGATCCGTCTGGAACAGGATCGAGGGTGCGGTTTCCGTCGCGCCATAACCGCTGATGGTCGCGATACGCTCGCCGCAGGTAGCGATTGCGATGGCGTCAAGACGATCGGCTGTGCGATCCGGCAAGGGCGCGCCGGCAAAGAAGTTGAGCTTGAGACGTCGGAAAAAATTTTCCGCGAGACGGCGATCCTGCTCAAGCTGCGTGAGCAGCATCTCGAAGCCTTTGGGGACATTGAAGTAGAGCGTCGGCGATATTTCGCCCAGCGTGCGGAGGGTTTCGGCCATGCCGCTGTCCGTCGGCCGTCCATGATCGATGTAAAGCGTGCCGCCGTGGTGGAGCGCGATGCCGAAATTATGATTGCCGCCGAAACTGTGATGCCAGGGCAGCCAATCAGCGAGCACTGGCGGTTCATCGCGCAAAAACGGCAAAGCCTGCTCGATCATCGTCTGATTGGCGCAGAGCATGCGATGCGTGGTGATGACCGCCTTTGGCTCTGCCGTCGAGCCGGAGGTGAAAAGGATTTTGGCGATCGTGTCGCCGCTCGCCCGCGCATGCACGGCATCAACTTCGGGTGCCGGTGTCGTGGCAAGCAGCTCGCCGAAATCGGTCGCGACTTCGACGTGCTCGGGGACTGCCGCGGCAATCGCAGATGCAAAGCTTGTCCAATCGTCCGCGAAGACAAGGCCCGGCGTGAGCAAGGCGATGATCTGCTTCAGCTTCGAAAAGTCACGGCTGAGCAAAGCATAGGCGGGCGAGACCGGCGCATAGGGTATGCCCACATAGAGCGCCGCGAGCGCCAGGAGCGCATGCGGGATGCTGTTGCCGGAGAGGATGACGAGCGGCCTCTGCGCATCGAGGCTGCGATCGAGCAGCGCCTGGCCCAAGGCCCGTGCGCCCGCCAAAGCCGCGGCAAAGGTAAGGGTCTGCCAGCCGTCCCTTTGGTCGCGCTCGGCGAGAAACACACGCTCCGGCGTGAGGCTCGCCCAATGCTCCAGCCGCGCCGTAACGCTCTTGTCGAAAGCGGGGAGAGGAAGGGGTGAGCGCGCCCGAATGACGCCATTTGGTTGCCGCTCCAGATCCAGGGCGAGGGAACCGAAATCGACTGCCCGCAAGGGTGCGGTTGGGGAGCGCGCCAGCATCCGGCCTTTCTGCCGTCTGCTTGAATTATTGGCAAGACGTTTGCCGGAGCTGCGCTGGCGAGGAGCCGTATCGTGCGATATATTCAACGCGAGTGGAATTTCGTTGCGGGCAAGGCCATGGGCGTCAAGGACAGGCAGCAGGCGGCGCATGTCGCGATCGAGATCAATTTCCCGAACGGCGGCAGTTTCGGGCCGGAAGATCTCATGTTGATCGAGGCGATCCGCAAGGCCCGCTCCATCATCGGAGCGAGCCGGGTGCTCGGCCTCTCCTATCGCAAATGCTGGCTGACAACCGATGCGTTGAACCGCACCTTCGAAAGCCCGGTGATCGCCACTTTTCCGGGCCGGCGCGGGGGAGGCGCCGAGGTCACGCCGTTTGGCGAAAGGCTTGTCGCCCTCTACCGCTCGATCGAACGGCATGCCGGAAACTCGGCCAGGAAATCGCTGGAGGAGCTTATGGCTTCTCTGGATCGAACTTTCGAGCCGCGGGCCAAGGCCGCGGCCGAGGAGCGCGATCTGGCGTGAGGTTCTGCTCGGAAATGGCCACGGCCTTGATCATGGCCCAGGCCCTGAGGCCAAGCACCAGAGCAAGCCGTTCTACCGATTCGTTTGTGATCAGAGAATGGATCCGCGTCTTTCCAAGATCGAAGGTCACCCGGACATAGGGGGGCGCCAGATATTCGATCTCGACGATTTCGCCCGGAAGCCGGTTGGTGATCGAGACGTCCATCGGCCGCGACAGGGCGATGGAGACATCTCGCGCGTCGATCCGCACCTGGACTGCCGCATCGACTGGATGTTCCGTCATCGGCACGCGCAATTCGCCATCGTCGAAGAACAGCGTGGTCAGCGCAAGGTCCGTGTCGCGGCGTAGAACGCGAGCAAAAACAGTGGCTTCGATCGCCGGCGGCAATGCGGACAGTTCGGGAGCGCGGGTGGGAAGCTTTTGCATAAGATCACGATGCAGTCAGATCGGGGCTACAGCCTGATAGCGGAAAGCTCCCTGAAATTAATCACAATATCGCCGTAAGGAAAATTTTCTGCGGAATGGCGGAGTTTCTAGCGCCGCCCGGTTTCCAAATCAGCCGGATTCGTATAAGGGGTGCTGCAACTGCGAAGAGATCATATATGTAACTGCAACAAGCGCCTCTTTGGGCGTTTCCGTGCAGCTTCCGCTCCAAGAACGCCTGTAGACATACCGGGGCAGGGATCCTTCGCGAGAGTTACATAACCGACATGCTTGGCCGGCACTATGGCCGGGACGCTACTGCGTCATCTCGCTGGCTTTCGATGCTGCCGGCGCGGGCGCGCCTTAAACGCTGGATCTGAGAATTCCATGAATTTGCGCAATATCGCCATCATTGCCCATGTCGACCATGGCAAGACCACGCTCGTCGATCGCCTGCTGCAACAGTCCGGCGCCTTCCGCGAAAACCAGCGCGTCGCCGAACGCGTCATGGATTCGAACGATCTCGAACGCGAGCGCGGCATTACGATCATGGCGAAGGCCACCTCCGTCGCCTGGAAGGATGGCCGCATCAACATCGTGGACACGCCCGGCCATGCCGACTTTGGCGGCGAGGTGGAGCGCATCCTGTCCATGGTCGATGGCGCGATCGTGCTCGTCGATGCCTCCGAAGGGCCGATGCCGCAAACCAAATTCGTCGTCAGCAAGGCGCTGAAGATCGGTCTGAAGCCGATTGTCGCGATCAACAAGGTCGATAAGCCGGATGCGCGCGTCCGCGAAGTCGTGAACGAGGTCTTCGATCTCTTCGCTGCGCTTGATGCGACCGATGAGCAACTCGATTTCCCGATTCTCTACGGCTCGGCCAAGCAGGGCTGGATGTCCGAGAACCCGGAAGGCGCGCATGAAAACATGGCGCCACTCTTCGATCTGGTGATGCGGCATGTGCCGCCGCCGAAGATCGAAGAGGGCAGCTTCCGCATGCTCGGCACGCTGCTTGAGGCCAATCCCTATCTGGGACGCATCATCACCGGCCGGGTGTTTTCCGGCAGCGTCAAGCCCAATCAGGCGGTCAAGGTTCTGAACAACGAGGGCGCGGTGGTCGAACAGGGCCGCGTCTCGAAGATTCTGGCGTTCCGTGGCATCGAGCGGACACCGATCGATGAGGCCGAGGCAGGCGACATTGTTGCCATTGCCGGGCTCGAGAAATTCAACGTGGCTGATACGCTGTGCGCGCCGGAAGTCGTCGCGCCGCTGCACGCGCAGCCGATCGATCCTCCGACGCTGTCGATGACATTCCTCGTCAACGACTCACCGCTCGCCGGCACCGAAGGCGACAAGGTGACGAGCCGCGTGATCCGCGCACGGCTGATGAAAGAGGCCGAGGGCAATGTTGCGCTCCGCGTCGAGGATTCTCCCGGTGGCGAATCCTTCATCGTCTCGGGCCGAGGCGAATTGCAGCTTGCGATCCTGATCGAAACCATGCGGCGCGAAGGCTTCGAGCTTGGCGTCTCGCGGCCTAAGGTCGTGTTCCGCACGGATGAGGCGAGCGGCCAGCTTCTTGAGCCGGTCGAAGAGGTTGTCATCGACGTGGACGAGGAATTCGCTGGCATCGTTGTCCAGAAGATGGCCGAGCGCAAGGGCGATATGGTCGAAATGCGTCCCTCGGGCGGCAATCGCCAGAGGCTCGTTTTTTACGCGCCGACGCGCGGGCTTATCGGCTATCAGGGCGAACTGATGACCGACACACGCGGCACCGCCGTGATGAACCGCCTGTTCCATGAATATGTGCAGTGGAAGGGCGCCATCGCCGGCCGGCGCAACGGCGTGCTGATCTCGAACGACACGGGAGAGGCGGTCGCCTATGCCATGTGGAAGCTCGAGGATCGCGGCCCTATGATGATCGAGCCGGGCTGGAAGGTCTATCGTGGCATGATCGTTGGCGAGCACACGCGCGACAATGATCTCGAAATCAACGTTATGAAGGGCAAGCAGCTTACGAACATCCGCACCCATTCCAAGGATGAAGCGGTGCGGCTGACGCCACCGATCCAGATGACGCTGGAGCGGGCGCTTGCCTATATCGACGATGACGAACTCGTCGAAGTGACGCCGCAATCGATCCGCTTGCGCAAGGGGATCCTTGACCCGAACGACCGCAAGCGCGCCTTCCGCGCGAAGGAGAGCGCGGCGTAAAAAAGGTTATGCGAACCGGAGATTCGCGGTCCGGACCGCGGGCCTTTGGCACGCTTTGCGAACCACACGAAATTAGCGGCCTCACCAGTCTCCCTCATGCTGAGGAGGCTGCAAAGCAGCCGTCTCGAAGCATCGGAAGAGCGTGATCATCAAGATTCGGTGGTGCGCGCCGCCCTCGTCCTTCGAGGCTTCGCTGCGCTCCGCACCTCAGGGTGAGGGCGGTTATGCGCTAAAGTTATGCGAACCGGAGGTTCGCGGTCCGGGCCGCATTGGCCGGCAAGCCGGGCGCGCCCCTGTGCTCGCAAAGCCCCATGTCTCTAAAATTTGAGCCAAGCTCGCGTTTTTTCATCGCTGAGCGCCGCGCAGTGTGGGAAAGCTCCCGGCATCTTCATCAGTGGTGAACTCAATGACCGATCTTTCCCGTCGTCACCTTCTCTACGGTTCCGCTGCCGCTCTGGCCGCTCTCGGCCTAGCCGGATGCGTTTCAACCAGCCCCAACGGCCAGGTTGCCTCGGCTGTCCCGCCTCAGCCGAAAGACGCGCCGAAGCCGGCCGTTGAGGCCGCGACAGACGAGGGTCTGCCGCTCGGTCCGCTGTCGAAGGCGCGTTATGTCGCCATGTATGGCGCGATAAAAGATGATCGCTTCCCGATCCCTGCGGTCAAGCTTTCGATCATCAAGCCGCCGTTCCGCCGTCAGGTTGTCGAGTATGCAACCAAGGAAGCGCCGGGGACGATCATCGTCGATCCGCAGCATCACTTCCTCTATCACGTCCTCGATAACGGCAAGGCTATGCGCTATGGCGTGGGCGTCGGGCGGCAGGGCTTTGCCTGGGCGGGAGAAGCCATCATCAAGAGCAAGCAGGAATGGCCCGACTGGTATCCGCCCAAGGAGATGGTCGAGCGCCAGCCGGAGCTGAAGAGAGAGCTTGCGCAGTTGCAGAGCGGCCTCGGAATGGCCGGCGGTCCGCGCAATCCGCTTGGTGCGCGCGCCATGTATCTCTGGCAGGGCAACAAGGATACGCTCTACCGCATTCACGGCACGGTCGAGCCGCGGAGCATCGGCAGGAGCGCGTCGTCAGGCTGTATCCGGATGATCGATCAGGATGTGATCGATCTCTACAACCGGACGCCGGTCGGCACGCGCGTCGTGGTGCTCGGCAGTCCCGGTAGCGCCAAAGTCGGCTAAATGTTGGCGCATCCAGCAGTTTGACAGCAAGAGCCGGAGTGCACCGCATTGCGGAGGCGGCTAAATCGGGGGAAGATTTATTTCCGCCGAGGGCCGCCATGCCGAACGTTCGACCATCGAATTCAGCTTCTGACGAGCAGGATCCGCGCTGGCGCGCGGTGATCGCGCGCGATGCCGAAGCTGACGGTCGCTTTGTCTATTGCGTTCAAACGACCGGCATCTATTGCCGGCCGTCGTGTCCTGCACGTCGTGCGCGGCGCGAGAATGTATTCTTCGCAGAAAGTGCCGCCGCCGCTGAACGTGCGGGCTTTCGCCCCTGCAAACGCTGTCGGCCGGAAAGTCTGGGTCTTCTTGAACAACAAAGAGGCAAGATCGTCACGATCTGCCGTAAGCTGGAACGCGCAAACGAGCCACTAAACCTTGATGCGCTCGCGAGGCAAGCGGGCCTCAGCCGCTTTCATTTCCATCGCCTGTTCAAATCGGCGACCGGAGTGACGCCAAAAGCCTATGCGCAAGCCTGCCGCAAGGCGCGCCTGCGTGATGAACTCGCGAAGCCCGATGCGAGCGTTACGTCTGCAATCTACAATGCCGGCTTTGGATCCAGCGGGCGTTTTTATGAGGGCGCCAATGCGATGCTCGGGATGACGGCTACGGAATATCGTGCGGGCGGCGCCAACAAGATTATTCGCTTTACCGTCACCAAGAGTTCTTTGGGGCCGGTTCTTGTCGCCTGTAGCGAACTGGGTGTCTGCGCGATTCTGTTTGGCGATGATCGCACCACTTTGATTGATGACTTGCGGCAGCTTTTTCCGCGCGCCGAATTGATCGGCGACGATGCCGGCTTTTCCGATGTGATTGCAAAAGTCACTGCGCTTGTTGAAATGCCGGGTCGCGGCCTCGATCTCCCGCTCGACATTATAGGCACTGCGTTTCAGCAGCGTGTCTGGCAGGCCTTGCGGGAAGTGCCCGCTGGAACGATGGCGAGCTATAGCGATATTGCACGCAAGATCGGCGCGCCGAAATCGGCCCGCGCGGTTGCTCAGGCCTGCGCCGCCAACAAGATCGTCGTGGCGATTCCCTGCCACAGAATCATCCACAATGATGGCGGACTCTCAGGCTACACAGGCGGCATCGCGCGCAAGCGGGCGCTCCTTGAAAGGGAAGGTGTCGATCTTTCCGCGAGCAACAAACAGCGCCGCAAAAAGCAGGACGACCAAGCATAACGGCCTCTTATTTCTGGCAGGTGCCACAGAAGAAGCTGGAGCGTCCGGATTGCACGATGCGTTTGATGACGCCTCCGCAACCCTCGCGCGGGCATGGCGCGCCTTCCCTGTCATAGACGCGAAAACAATGTTGAAAATAGCCGAGCGCACCGTTGGTCTGTCGGTGGTCGCGCAGCGATGAGCCGCCGGCTTCAACCGCTTCTTCCAGCACCTCGCGAATGACTTTTGCCAGAAGATCTGCGTGGTCTGTTGGCGAACCATTCTTGCGTACGAGACTGCCCGCCGCCCGCCGCGGCGAGAGGCCAGCCCGATGCAGGGCTTCGCAAACGTAGATATTGCCGAGCCCGGCGATGAGCGTCTGATCGAGCAGCGCGGCTTTCAGGGGCGCGGCCTTGCCGGCGAAAAGCCGGGCCAGCGCCGCACCGTCAAATTCGTTGCCGAGGGGCTCCAGTCCCACATTGCGAAAGAGCGGATGCGCGGAAAGCTCCGCGCGGGCGATGATCTGCATGAAGCCGAAGCGGCGCGGATCGTTGTAGATGATGCGCTTGCCGGTTGAGAGACCAAATGCGACATGGTCATGCGCCGCGTTTTTGGCCTTGAGATAATGGAAATTGCCGGGTGGCGTCTCGTCTTCGATGCGAAATGAACCGGACATGCCAAGATGCATGACGAGCACCTGCGCATCGTCGAGATCGGCCAGAAGATATTTGGCCCTGCGGCTCAGCGCATCGACACGCCTGCCGGTGAGCCTCTGCACGAAGTTTTCCGGAAAGGGAAACCGCAGATCCGGCCGCCGCTGATCGACAGAGACAAGTCTCGTTCCAACGAGCGCCGGGGCGAGGCCACGGCGAACGGTTTCGACTTCCGGCAATTCGGGCATCAATCCTGATCCTGGCAAGGGCGGGGCGGACGCATTTGTGCCGCCACGCCCTTACCTTATCCTTTTTACGGCTCAGGAAGGCTTGGCCTGTTTGACCTGACCGCGGATCTCGCCGTCGGGGTGAGCTTTTGTGTGGATATTGAAGTACATATTGCCGCTGAGAAGGTCCGAGGCTTCCTTGGCGGTCAACGCCGCGGTTCCCTGAATGGGGTTCTTGTCCGCGTGCGGCGCCGGAACCTCGACGGGGGCATTTTTCCCTGGCTGCGCCGGCCCATGGAAATGGGCCGCCAGAGGCGTTCCGCTGAGGCCGGAATAGCTGACCGACCAGCTCAGTTTTTTGGTGGTCTCGTCATAGCTTGCGGTGAGTGTGCCTTCACCTTTGCTTTGTGTAGGAGGAACCTCCTGTGCTCCGCTCAAGCTCGATGCGAATTTGACAACCTGCGCATAGGAAGGACTATTCAGAAGAAAGAGGGCAGCCAGGGCTGCGCCGGCGATTTCCGCCGTTTTGGCGGAACGGAGCGCGCCATTTCCCCTTGCACGCGACAAGAAACAAGACATTTCATTCTCCCTGAGCTACCGGAATCGCCAGAATAATGTTTCGTGGCAGCATGTGACATACGCCAGCGAGTGACTTTGAACCTAGACCAGCATCCGCTCAGGTCAAATCGGTTGGGCGGCAAGAAAGGCAATAGCGATGGACGCTGATGCGACGGAAGAAACTCATTTCGGGTTCAGCCGTGTGCCTTTGGGCGACAAGCAACAGCATGTTGATGCTGTGTTCCACCGGGTTGCCGAACGCTATGATGTGATGAACGACCTGATGTCTGGCTTCCTGCATCGCGCATGGAAGGACCGGCTCGTGAGTTTGCTACAGCCGCCCAGGACGAAAGTCTTTCGTCATCTCGATGTTGCGGGTGGAACAGGCGATGTCGCCTTTCGCATCGCCAGGGCCGGCGGCTCGCGAACCAACGTCACGGTTCTGGACATCAATGGCGATATGCTCGAGGTCGGACGCAAGCGCGCCGGAAAGCAGCACCTTGCGCGGCAAGTCGGCTTCATCGAAGGCAATGCTGAGACGTTACCGTTTCCAGATGGACAGTTCGATGCCTATACGATCGCCTTCGGCATTCGCAATGTGCCGCGCATCGACGTCGCCTTGCGGGAGGCCTATCGCGTTCTGCGGCGGGGCGGGCGGTTTCTCTGCCTCGAGTTTTCCAACGTCGACAATCGAATCCTTGACCGGATTTATGAGGCCTATTCCTTTCACGCGATCCCGAGGATCGGACAATTGATCGCCGGAGACGCGGAGTCCTATCGTTATCTCGTCGAATCCATCCGCCGCTTTGCGCCGGCGCCTGAGTTTTGCGCCATGATCGAAGCGGCAGGTTTCGAGCGAACGTCCTTCACTAAAATGAGCGGCGGCATTGTCGCCATCCACTCTGGCTGGAAACTTTAGAGCGGCATATGCGTCTGACCCTTCACACGGACTATGCTCTGCGCGTACTCATGTATGTAAGCATGAAGGGGGATGAACTGGCGACCATCGGGGAGATCGTCGATCATTTCGACATCTCCAAGGGCCACATTATGAAAGTCGTTCACGAGCTTGGCCAACTCGGATATCTCGAAACGACCCGTGGCAAGAACGGCGGCCTGGCTCTCGCGCGAAAGCCGTCGCAGATTTGCGTCGGGACTCTCGTTCGGCAGGTCGAGCGTGAGTTGGGTGTCGTCGGTTGCCTGCAAGGGACCGGCGGTTTTTGCAGGATAGAGAATTGCTGTGTGCTCAGATGCGCGCTGCGCGATGCGACAAAGGCTTTTTTGTCGGTGCTTGACGGTTACACGCTCGAGGATCTGATAAAACCGCGGCGCTCTTTGAAGCTTCTGCTGGATCTTGGCAACGGCCGATCTCATCCGCATCGCTGATTATCTTGAATATCTTGCTTTGGGCCGTTGCGCGCGCTCGACTTACTCTTACGCTGTCAAGCGCGCGCCGCGCGGCATGCGGCGCGAGGGTGTGGCGCTGGTAAATTTCCTCGCGTATCGCCATGCCACCAGAGCGGGATGCGAAAAGTTGATACTGATCGCAGAGATCCCGCTCTGATTTATCGTGATCTAGCGAACCAGAATTTCGTCGCCGTGACCCATCTTCGGGTCGGCATCCTTGCTGAACATGATGGCCGCGATAGCGCCCGAAAGCGCACCACGCATCGAGTGCGTGACGAGCAAATCCGTGCCTTCAACCGGGGAAATCAGATCGAAGGTCGCGGCATCGCCCGGTCCAACTACATAGTTCTGCATGCCGTGCAGCACGTTCTTCGGGTTGCCACTCGGATAAACGGCGTCCCAGATATTGCCGATCGGGTGGAAGGCCGAGAAGTCGTTCGGGCCTGCGTTGATGAAATAGATACGAACGCGTTCGCCGGGCTTCGCAACAAGCGTCTCGCTGGCGTCCGGATCATGGATGGGATCATATTTGAAGACGGTGCCGTTGAACATGACATGGGACCACTTGTCCTGCATCATCGCCTTCACGTCTTCGGGGTTGGAATACAACTCCGACTGAATGATGACGTATTCGCGATCCGCCTTCGGCATTGCCTTCGGATCCTTCGGATCGACGATGACGGCGCCGAACATGCCGCGTGCGATATGCTGGATCATCGGCGATGCGCCACAGTGATAGAAGAATATGCCGGGATACTTCGGCGTGAAGGTCCACGTCTTCGTCTGACCCGGCTTGATGGGCGCAAACTGGTTCATCACATCGACCTGAGCGGCGTGAATGTCGATGGAATGCGACATCTTGTTGCCGGGCGCGTTGTGCAGCGTGAATTCGACGGTATCGCCCTGGGTGATACGGATGAGCGGCCCGGGGATCTTGCCATTGAATGTCCAGGCAGCGTACTTCGTGCCCTTGTTGTCGATGGGGAGCGTAACTTCTTCCGGCGTCAATGTTACCTTGACGATCTTTGCCACCGCCGGCCAAGCGGTCCCGATAAACATGGTGGAGAGTGCGAGCGCCGCGGCAAGCGGGATAGCTCGGCCCGCGTTCAGCACGCGGGCGATAGGCGTTTTCATCAGTTTCTCCTTGGTAGATGATTGCGCGAGTTGCTTGGAGCGGGATGCGAACAGGGTTTTAAGTTTCGCTGAAATCCCGCTCAAAGTTCGTTGTCGATCACGTCACTTGCATTCAGGCCGGATCGGCCTGAACGCAGCGCGATCTAGTGCCCGCATTTGCAGACGGTCCTGAGGTAGTGGACCATTTCGGTGATCTGCTTGTCGTTGAGGGTTCCACCCCATGACGGCATCAACACCGACTTGTTGACCGAAAGACCTCCGGTTTTGATTGCTTTGAAGATCTCGTCGTCAGGAAGCGATCCCATGCCCTTGGGATCTGTATGATCGCGCGGCCTGACAGACAGAGCGGGAAGATTGACGCCTGTACCGTTGCGTTTCAGTCCATGACACTGGACGCAATAGGTGCCGTAGACCCGTTCGATTTTCGTATCCGCGGCGCTGGCCGGTTGAACCGCAGAAAATGCCAGCGTTGCGAGGACAATGCCGCCAAGCAGCAAACTCTGGTGCCGCATCACTTCTTCTCCTGCCCGCTGAGTTTGATCAAATAGCCGGTCAGCATTTGAATGCTGCGGTCGTTCATCGCCAGCGTTGGCATCCAGATATGCGGATCGATCTTCTGCGGATCCTTGATGAAGCTCGCGATGTAATCGGGCTGTAGCCGCTTTCCAGCGTCGGTAAGCTCGGCGCCCGAGAAGCCGCCCTTGCCGTCGGCGCCCTTGTGGCAGGCGATACAACCGCGGAACTTGTCGAACGTCATTGCGCCCATGCGCATATTGACTGAGCCGCCCTTGTAAATGCCCTTCTGCACCACGCCATCAGGCTTCATGGCCATCAAGGCGTCCGCCACAGCCTCGGCGTCGGCTTTCGCCAGATGTACATGCGGCTTCAGTTTCGATTCATCGATTTCGTCGTGCTTCGGTCCTTTGATGACGTTCTTGAAATAGGGATAGCCAGCCGGCCTGATCCGTGTCGGGTTTTGCAACCAGGCTACGAGCCAGTCCTTGTTGAACTTGTCGCCGGCGTACCAGAGGTCTGGAGCCTTGCGGGTCCAGAGATCGTCGATCGTTACCGAAGCCGGCTTGCTCAGTGCGTGGCAGGCAGAGCATTGTGATTTGAGGATGTCGGCTCCTCCTGCCTGGGCTTGCATAGGCGCGAGCGCGAGCAAGCCCAAACCCATAAACATGGGTAATGAGGTTCGCATAAGTCTCTCCTGATGTATTATTGGATTGGGACGCCCTTGAAGTCAGGGTTCGTGAAGATTCCGTACCCTTTCTTCATCGAGTCCTCGTAATAGAAGTTCGGAACGAACTTCTTGTGAGCCCAGATGTAGAATGGCTGATCTTTGTTGACTTCGTCGTATTCGACGGTCGTCATGGCGCCGCCCATCGGCTTCGTGCCGTTGACCGTGTGCATGTCGATATGGTCATGCACCATCCAGATGCCTGGATTGTCAGCCTTGAAGAGGATGTCGTAGCGTTCGCCCGGACCGAAGAGGAGCGTATCTGCGTTGATCATCGCCGGTAGCGGGTGGCCATCCTTCGCGAAGATCTGGAACACATGGCCGTGGAGATGGAGCTCGTGCATTTCATCGCCAGCGCCAAAGACACGCACACGCACGAGATCGCCCTTCTTCACGCGGATCGGCTGCGTATCGGGGAAGGCCTTTCCGTTGATCGTGAAGTAATTGTTCACGTCGCCAGGAACGCCGCCATAACCTGGCTTATTCCAGTAGGCTGAGTCCCAACTCGAGAACATCAGAAGAAAATCCTTGGTGACCTTCTTCTCGATCGGTAGCGGATCTTTCGGATCGATGATGAGCGGGCCCCACATGCCGCGTTCGGCGACGTGCTCATTCGTGTTGACGTGGCAGTGATACCAGTAGGTTCCAGCCGGCTCTGCCTTGAAATGATATGTAAAAGTGTCGCCCGGCTGGATAGCCTTTTGCGTGATATCGGGAACACCATCCATTTTCCATGTTCCCGTTTGCAACAGGCCATGCCAGTGAATCGTGTGCGGTAGCGTGGTGTCGTTCTCTACGTTGATGGTGAGATCGTCGCCCTCCTTGACGTGGATCAGAGGTCCTGGAACCTGTCCGTCGAACGCGAACGTATGGAACTTCTGCTTGCCGACCAGTGTGATCATCGTGTCTTCGATCGTCATATTGAAGACGCGCTTTTCCGCGTGAGCGACAGGCGCCCAACCGGCGACAACGCAGGCGAATGCGCCTGCCATCGCCGGCGCTCGTAGACTCTGCATCATGCAATTGCCCCTCTAAAAGATATAAACCAATTATATGTTTGTGACGAAAACGACGTATCGCCAATGTGACATTGTGTCAATCTTGTGCAAACGGATTGCGAGACGCGTGCGCCGCAGAGTCAGCCGCAGCATTGTCGGACGAACGGACATGCAAGTCTCTATCGCAAGGCGATAGAACGTTGTCGGATGATGAAATTTATAAAAGGCATCAAACGTATCGGAAGCGAATAAGATGTATTGACAATATATGTTTTAGACCAGATAAGCCCCGCGGTGGTGACTCTGCATGCGCATGTTCGTACGCGTATGCGAGTCTATCCTTTGCTATAATGCGGTGCGTCAGCAGACAGCATTCCTCTAATCAGATCGAGCTTTCGTCATGCCTTTCAGAGCTTCCACACGCCCACTCTCGTTCGGAGTCGCGGGTGCGTTTGCGATCGTCACTCTCGCCGGCTCTGTCTTTCCGGCCGTTGCGCATACGATCGTCGGCAATCGCGTCTTTCCGGCGACTCTCACAATCGACGATCCTGGCGTGAATGACGAATTGGCGCTGCCGGCCTTTGCGTATATGCCGGGCGGTCTCAATCCGGACGGAACCAGAGAATCGGACGCATACAATCTCGGCTGGGAATACGCCAAGACAATCACGCCGACCCTGGGCATTTCGGTGGGTTCGGACGGTTATAGCTGGCAGAGAAACCCGAGGGCAGAGGGCTGGGCGAACATCGAGACGGAGCTCAAATATGTCTTCTATGAGAACCCGGAGCATGAATTCATTATCTCGGGCGCGACGGATGTCGAATGGGGAAATACGGGAAGTTCTTCTGCTGCGTCGCTTCCCTCCGATCCGTTTACAACGGTCACGCCAAAAATTTTTATAGGCAAAGGCTTCGGCGATCTTCACAGCGACTGGTTGCGGCCCATCGCTATTACTGGTGAGATGGACTATTCAATCCCCACGAGATCTTTCAATGCACTCGACGGAAGCCTGAACCCGACGGTTTTGACCTATGGCGCGAGCCTGCAATACAGTCTGCTCTATGCCAACTCCAACGTGCATCAGATGCCCGAAGTCTTCAGCAAGCTTGTGCCGGCATTTGAAGGGATTTTCAGCTCCCCTATATCAAATACCGGCCCCTCAATGCCCGGCCAGTGGGTCCACGAGACGACCGGCGTCGTCGGCCCATCCATCTACTATATAGGCCAGTATTTCGAGGTCGGCGTGATGGCGCAGATTCCGGTCAATGCGGCAAGTGGCAGACATGTCGGAGCCATGGCTGTGATAGACTTTTTCCTGGATGACATCGCACCTGATACACTTGGCAAGCCGCTGTTCGGAGCGCCGCCCAGCCGCGCCGCCAACTTCTAAGGAGAGTCCAGCCTATGCAACGTTTGCTCAAACTTCTTCTGCTCGCCGCCGTCGCTCTCAGCTTCGCGGTGACGGCAGCTTTTGCGCATGCTTTTCTTGATAAAGCCGTCCCCGGTGTGGGAACGACCGTGGTTCTGTCGCCGAGCGAGCTCCAGCTCACCTTCACGCAAAAGATCGTGCCCGCGTTTTCCGGCGTTCGCATCGCGGCAATTGGCGGCAAGCGCGTTCCGAGCGACAAGGCGGTCGTCGATCATGCCAATCCGAAAGTGTTACACGTCCGCCTGCTGCACCCGCTGCGCCCGGGAACCTATGTCGTGACATGGCATGTCGTCTCTGTCGATACGCACCGTACCTCGGGACACTACAGATTTACGGTTTCACCCTGACGCCACCTTTAGAGGCCGGCCCGCGATGGTTTGTCAGCAACCTCGGCTCGGGCCGGCGGCTCTTCCGGCCGGATTGCACGGCTGCCGCACGCATATGAATGCCAGACAATGACGCTCACTCTATTTCTCGTCGTCGCGCGCTGGATTCATTTCGTCGCAATGTTCCTGCTGTTTGGAATCCCGGTATTCTGGCTGTGGGAGAAAACGGCCTGCAATCCGAAGGATCTGCCGCAGACATTCCGCCGAAGCGTTATCCTGCTGCGCGCCGCAGCTCCCATCGCCATTGTGTCGGGCGTGGCGTGGCTCGCCGGAATTCTGGCCACCATCGGCGGTGGGTTCGCTGATCTCGGTGATCTCCAGACGTGGCGCCTGTTCTTTTTCGATACGCAATTCGGCGGCGTGTCTGCCCTGCGTCTGGTGCTTCTGGTGTTGCTCGTTGTCATCGGTTTCAGCCACACGCGGCATCGCCTCTGGCTTCTGCTTCTGTTTTTTGTTTCCGGAATGCTTCTGGTCAGCCAGGCATGGCTCGGTCACGCGGCGGAGGGCGGGGCAGGCCTTTATGGAGACGCGATGATCCTGGCCTATGGTGCGCATGTTCTGGCGGGCTCGGCCTGGGTCGGCGGCCTTGCGCCGCTTGTCCTGGCGCTCTTCGAACTGCGATCTTCCAGACCTTATGACGCCACTGCAAGAGCGCTGCGGATGCTGTCACGCTATTCGCTTATGGGCATGGGCGCCGTGACCCTGATCGTCGCCAGCGGGATCGCCAATGCGGGGTTCCGCGTCGGGGGCGACTTTGACAGGCTGGTTATGACCACTTATGGCGCGGTGCTGGGCGTCAAGCTCTTCATGGTTGTGGTGATGCTGGCCCTTGCCTATTTCAACCGCTTCATTGCCATGCCACGGCTGCGCGACTTTACGGCGCATAACGGTCCTCCCGCGAAGGGCACGCCGCCGATCGCTGGACTATGTCTCAGCATCGAGGCCGAATGGGGCGTCGGCCTTCTGGTGCTCTGTGCCGCCGCGCTTCTGGGCATTACGCCGCCGCCGCAATGAGCCCGCAGGCTTGAACGAGGGGGTTGCCGGGCTTGGTATGGCGCATTATGGTCGCGCCACCGCTGGATCGGAGATGCGGTTCCTCCCATTCGCGCGGGATTTTAGCCGGATGCAAGTCCCTTCGCAGAGTGGTGTCCGCTTTGCCGGGATGCTATAGGGGCCGCCGGCGCGATCGGGCTTCCCGAATCGGGAAATCTCAAGCGGTTCATTGGGGCGTCGCCAAGCGGTAAGGCAGCGGATTTTGATTCCGCCATGCGGAGGTTCGAATCCTCCCGCCCCAGCCACGTATCATTTTGTTTTTACTACGTTTTCAGACTTTCATTGAAGATTCGAACTCGCGTATGCCGAGTCTCTAGTTTCCTTTCATGCAATTAGTCGCTCAATTCGCGCAGCATTCCGTCGGAAAAGTCTCTGCTAATGAAGTGAGCGCAAATAGCGCCGACAATTCAAAAGCACAAAATGATTTCGACATCTGAGAGTTCGAATCACTACATGCCAGCCAGACATTCCCGGAATTCGGAGACATCGCCGCATGCGGCTCAGAGGCCCGCGTTCCGCGGGCCTTTGCGGGGCAGAGATTGGAGACCGCCGGAAGCGAGGTCTCCGGGCGGCATTTCGGCGGCCGGTCTCTAACCTCGATTTTCCAATCTCCGGAATGCGCTGGACTACGGAGCCGAGACCGGTTCGCTGTTTCGCGTAGACCGGTTCGCAACTGATTGACGTTGGCAATTTGGAAGAGCGCTGCTTGCCTGTGGGCGAGCCCCTCAGCGACCGCTCGCCTGCAGCACTTCGGAGATCGGAGCTTTTCCATTGATGCTGGTCATCCGGTTAAACGAGTCCGAACGCCATCTCTTGCTCAGCCCAGGAGAGTGGCAGCTTGCGGGCGAGCCCGGTGACAGTCACCTCGGCTGGAGCGCAGCCCTCGGCGATCGCCTCGATGATGCGTGGAGACAGGTAGGCGAGGGGCGCCAGGAATCTGACGTGACGTTCTGCGAGCTTTTCGCGCTCTGCGATCGTCGCGAAACCGATCGTGGGATCATCGATGATGCTATTGATCCAATTCCGGCACCGCGCGATCGAGGTCAGGAGCGACGTGCGGGTCGCCTCGTCTATCGCACCAATGTTAGATGGCGCGTGTATCACGCCCTTGCGTGGAAGGGTTGTGGGGCTGAATGGGATCGAGACGGCTAATAGCGTCGCCCCGGCTTCCGCGTGAGCCTCATCCTGCGCCTTGATTTCGACAGCGATGCTGTCGCGGCAGACGATAGCGCGTTCCAGATGGAGTTCGACGACCTCACGATCGGATGCATCCGGATTGGTGGCGGTGTGCGAGCGCAGAGCCGAAAGCACCAGTTTTTCGACGTCCGGCGCCGACACACGAGGAACCGAGCCGGCGTTGCTCTTCTGGCCCTGCAGGAGAGCCTGGGAGACGTAGTAGCGATATCGCACGCCCTGTTTGTTGGCATGCGTTGGGGTCATCGGATGGCTACGGTCGTCAAAGATTCGTCCGGCAAGCAATGAGGGCGACGCCGTTCGCATGGCCGAGCGTTCGGTTGCCTGGTCTTTCAGCTTCACCTGGACGGCCTCGAATAGATCGCGATCGAGGACCGATTCATGCTCTCCCTGATGGGTCTCGCCGCGATAGACGACGTCGCCGATGTAGAAGCGGTTCTTGAGAAGGTGCGCGAGCGGACCGACGCGGTAGCAGACAGCCTGGATTGTTCGGTTATCTGTGAGCTGTCGAGGTTTTGGCTTGAGGCCCTCGCCATTGAGCGACGCTGCCAGCGCCCTGACCGACCCGAGACGAAGGTAGTCGGCGAAGATCTTGCGGACGAGGTCGGCTTCCTCCGGCACGATCTCCAGCTTCTTGCCGACGCTGCGGTAGCCAAGCGGCACCGGGCCGCCGACCCAAATGCCCTTCCGCTTTGACGCCGCAATCTTGTCGCGGACGCGTTCCCCAATCACCTCGCGCTCGAACTGTGCGAAGGAGAGCAGGACGTTCAGCGTCAGGCGACCCATGCTTGACGTCGTATTGAAGGATTGCGTGACCGAGACGAAGGAGACGTCGTGCTCGTCGAACTGTTCGACGAGCTTTGCGAAGTCGGCCAAGGACCGGGTCAGCCGGTCGACCTTGTAGACAACCACAATATCGATTTGCCGGGCGCGAAGCTTGTTCAGGAGATTCTGCAAGGCAGGGCGATCGAGCGAGGCGCCGGACAGACCGCCATCGTCAAAATGCTCACGGATCAGGGTCCAACCCTCATGGGCCTGGCTCTTGATATAGGCCTCACAAGCCTCCCGCTGTGCGTCGAGCGAGTTAAAGGCCAGGTCGAGGTTATGCTCGGTCGACTTGCGCGTGTAGATTGCGCAGCGCTGCCGTTTTGGCGCCTGAGCCTGCTTCATTGCGCGCTCCCGAATCTGCGTCCGGTAGCAACCGAAGAGCGGCGGCCGCCGGATCGCGTCAGTGGCGGCTCGGTGGAGACCGCGGAAGCGACAGACGCGCCCGCTTCCCTCTTCGCCCGCAGCCCGAAGAAGCGTGGGCCGTTCCAACTGACCCCGGTTATCATCTTCGCGATCATCGACAGACTGTCGTAGGTCTTACCCCGCCAGAAGAAGCCGTCAGACGTGACCAGCACCTCGTGCAGCACACCCCGATGCTCTCGGACAATGATGGAGCCGGGTTTCACTCGCCGCGGCGGTTCTGCGCCGGGTTTTGAGAGAGACCGCAGCTGGCGAGCCGTCGCAGCGGCGAGGCCGTCAAAGGCATCCTCCTGCACCCGATAGCAAATCGCTCTCGCGAGGAGGTCTTTCGAGAATGCGGCCGGCGGCTGCGATTGGAACGTCTCCTGCCACGCACGCCTGAGTTCATCGATGTTCATCGCGGCGATGCGGGCGATCTTCTCTTCGATGGCGTCAGCCGGCGCAATCGCCGGCTGAGTTCCTTTAGCGGGTCGGGCCATGTCAGGCAGCCGCTGCAGCAGGGGCGCCGACGATCCGGTAAACCGATTCCCCACCTTTTTCGGACGACCGCTCGATCGTAAACCCGCGCTTGCGAAGTCCTGTCAGCGCCGCCCGCGTCGTGTGCGGCAGCCAGCCTGTGGCCTCGACCAGCTTATCAAGTGTCGCGCCGGCCTTGCTCGACAGCATCCCGATCACCATTGCCTGCTTCGAGCCTGCGCGTGGTCCACCGACAGCGGTGGACCACGGCGCGCTGATCTCGGGCGAGAGCTTTTTGCTCGACGCCGCTCGCGTCACAGTCGTCGCCTTGGCTGCAGTCGGCGCCTCGTCGACCGATCCATCATCGACGCCGATCGCGTCCCGGCCCGCCCGCGTGAGCATCAGGCTGATCGAACGTCCGTCATCGGCCTGCCGCCATCCCGGCATGCCGGGTTTTGAGCGCACCTCCCGCATCAGCTTGCGGGCAACCAGGCTCGATCCGACCTTCGAAGCCGCCGCCTTGTTAATATTCAAAGGGACCACCGCGATCCCATCATCGCGTTCTGCCGCCGTCGACAAAACGATCAGCTGTGTATCGGTGAGTTTCGCCATGATATTGTTCCTCGTGCTTCGACAGCATCCGCTGTCACCAGCACGACCCCGCAGTGGCCTTGGCCGGCGGGGCAGGCGCGCCTCATGTCCGGCGCGCACCCACACTAGCGCTCTGTCCGGCCAAGAAGTCCAGTCGACCCGGCATGCATCTGAACTTTGAACCGTCGAATACGCGTGATGTCAGGATTGGCCGCAATATTTGAAAGCTCGCCCTCTCACGGCGAAAACAGGGGGCCACCTGCCCCTATCGGTGATCCGGATGGAATGTTAGTTTGAGATCGACGGGAACGCCAGCCACGCAGCGATATTCTACTACTGGCGCGATCGCCGGGGCGAGTATCCGCAGGCGCATCTGGCAGGATATACCGGCATCCTGCGGGCGGACGCCTATGACGGCTACAACAGGCTCTATCTGGCGGACCGCAAGCCCGGCCCGGTCAGGGAGGCGGCGTGCCGGATACATGCGCGGCGCCCGTTCTTCGCCATTGGTGCCTTGATGCGTAACGCGGCCCATCATACGATGTGATCTGCGATTGCTCGTGTGGCGGCTACATCATGCTAAGAGATATAAAAAGGTTTTGGGCAAACAACATTTATCCCTTTTTCACAGTAAGTCAGCGCCTCGACGAAGTTATTGCTTGGAATAGGAAATTGGATGATCTCCTCGCGGATCGAGGGAGCATACAGCTCCGTCTTGCTTCGATTGAACGCAAAATTGAGAGGCTGGAAATCTTTAGCCATGGTGCGCGCGCGACCTACGTGGGCAACAATCGTGTTTTGATGAAAGCAATCATTGCCGATCATCAGATCGCATTCCTAGTTGAGGCGAACGATCGGCTTTTGGCTCCCTGGTTTATCATCACTGGAGGTTATGAAATCGCCCTGACAAACTATTTCGTCAGGGCGCTAAAGGCTGACAGTCATTGCTTGGACATTGGCTCGAATTTCGGCTTTTTCACCTGCCTTATGGCTCGATTCTGTCCGGATGGCCGAGTGATCGGCGTCGAGCCAGATAGGCAAGTATTCGAGCTGGCTCGGGATAATACATTAATTAATGGGTTTGGACATGCCGAGGTTTTGAATGCAGCCGCCTCGAAAGAACACGGGGAGATGACGCTTTATCGTCGGCTTACGCGGTCTGGCAATACGAGTATAGCAAAACTTCCGGCAGATTTTATTGCGAAGCTTGGCGAACAGCCAAGCGAGCCATTTACAGTTGAAAGTATTTGCATTGACGACTTGATTTCGAAGATGGACGATCGGATCGATTTCGTGAAAATTGATGTTGAAGGAGCGGAGCCTTTGGTTTTGCAAGGGGCAGCGGCGACGATATCGAAGAATCCCAATATTACTATTGTGATGGAGTGGTCTCCAGGTCAAATTACGCAAGCAGGATTTGGTCTGCCGCGCTTCATTGAAAATCTGAAAGACATGGGGCTGAAGGCCTTTGATATCGCGCAAGACGGATCGCTAATTCCTATATCGTTCGACGACTTAATGCAGTCGTCTTATCTGACAGGGATCGCGTTGAAACATTCGGCTTAAGCCGCGCCTATTCGGACGTCCCTGCTCGGCGGATTTTAACTTCTCCTAAGCTGAAGACGCCTTCTATCGCGCCGTAGGAGAGGGAGGCTCGCAATTGGATCGGCTCGCGAGGTTCGAATACCGGGAATCGGATCGTGAATCCGTATGTGCCCTTGATCGGAAGAAGGAATGTTCCCTTAGCAATGACGTTGAGTCCGCTGAGGACTTCGATCAGTAATGCGTTCCCCGACAGATTTCCGGCGACATGGAAGCTCGCTATGATTTCCCATTTACCTGGGGGAAGGTGAAAATAAGGCCCATAAAATAGAATCCGCGCGGGACCCGTGAGATCAATCTTTTTTTCAATCTGATCGTTTGATGGTGCACCGTATTTATCGGTGCCTAGAAACACAGTAATGGGCCAGTCAAAGGTGTTCACAGCTTCTCGGTTAAATATCGACGCAAAAGGCGTAAGACAACCGGCAAGGTCATCAATTGCTGACACCTTTTGGAGGGAACCATGAGATGCTGCGCCGGAGACCGTCAGATGATGATCGTTTTTCGGTGTCATCTGTGGTGGGGTGCCCAGCCTTCTTATGATTTCCGAAAACTGATCTTCGGTCAGCGGAATGGAGAAAAATTCGGCAAAACTCCGGATGAGCTCACCGCTGTCAGGATTATACGAGCTGAATTTCAGATTTGGACACTTCAAAGCGATATCGTGCAGGGTTGCAAAGCTGAGGGTGGTGATCCGCGTAGCAGCAATGGATTCTCGAGGTACCTGCGCCTCGCAATGTGCGGCGACCTGCAGGGGATCTTCCCTCAGAAAAATAGTTGGGTTGCCATTGCGGCTAAGGATTTGAGCTAATTCGCTCTCTGGGCAATCAGTGAACAGCAAGACGTGCTCAGTTTTGCGATTCTGCCAATCGTTCCGAAGCTGCTCCACTGTTGAAAGATGAATGAAATCAAAATCACCGACACCTATCTCTATAAGCATCTTTAGCGCGGGTATCGCCCAGAGGGCAAACGGCGAGGGGACTCCCACGACTGTGAATAGCACTCGGCCCTCCTTTCCCCTTCCCCCACATTATGCTGGAAGGCTGTAAGCGACAAGCTGAACCCATGTGGCATGTATTGCGAGGAGCAGTTATTGATGCTGGGTCATAAACGTTGGATATGAGCTTCTATGTCTGCGCATAGTCCTGGTGATAGAAGTTTTCATATGATCGAGGTGGTTGCGGAGCGTCTTGAGGGTGGGCCGTTGCAGCTTCGTCGGCGATGGTCGGATGCGATCAAAGAACAGACTGTAGCGGAATCTTTAATACTTGGCGCGAACGTGTCAGCGATTGCGCGGCGCATTGGTATTGAGCAGCTCTTTGATTGGCGCCGGAAGGCGCTTCGCAGGGGATCGGCCGGCCGAACGGCACCGCAGCCGGATGCATCCATTGAAGACCCGAAGCCCACGCCTGCGATAATCGAAATCATTGTAGATGGCATCGTCATCCGTACGGACACCATGGTCGATGAGGCGCACTTGCAGCGCGTTGAGTGCGGTCCGCTCCGCTCTGCATGATCCCGCCCGGCGTCAAAGTTTTTCTGGCCAGTCATCCGGTTGATTGTAAGCGTCAAGGCGAAGCCGTTCAGGCGGCGTAGTTCCATGGCGTGAGCGCATTGATTTCGGCGGTAGGCGAGCCGTTGGCGAGACGCTCGAGTGTCTGAGTAAGCCAGGCGAGCGGATCGACATTGTTCATTTTTGCGGTCTGTAGCAATGTCGCTATGGTCGCCCATGTTCGTCCACCGTCATCGCTTCTCGCGAAGAGCGAGTTCTTTCTCGTGATTGTTTGTGGCCTGATTGTGTGCTCCACAATATTCGAGTCGATCTCGACGCGGCCATCGGTGAGGAAGCATTCGAGGGCCGCACGACGCGAGATGGCGTAGCGAATAGCCCCAGCGAGCCCGGACTTGCCGGAGATGCGCGGAAGGGCATTTTGCCAAAACTTGAAGAGGCGGCGACGATCGCGACCGAGATCTTGCCTCCCTGGATAGCAGCCATGTGAAAGTCCACCGCTGCGCCAACGGCGGAAAAGGGGGGCTGATTTTCAGGCGATCGGGATCACGAAGGGCGGCCGCAACAGCAAGATCCACGCGATCGTCGATGCGTTCTGCCGGCCTTGGGCGTTCATCCTGACGCCCGGCA
>SCSF01000059.1 GCA_004298435.1 Beijerinckiaceae bacterium | reverse complement strand
ATCGGCCCTTTCACCTTCCAGCCTGGCTCGAAGCATCTCATCAACGAGAAGGGTGGCAAGCTTCGTCTCACCGAAAAGGAAACCGCGATTTTGCGCTTCCTCTATCGGGCGGGTCAGTCGGTGGTGACGCGCGATGTGCTGCTGCGCGAAGTCTGGGGCTATAATTCCAACGTCACGACGCACACGCTTGAGACGCATATCTATCGCCTGCGCCAAAAGATCGAACGCGATCCTGCGAAATCGCAGCTTTTGATAACCGAGGCCGGCGGCTATAAGCTGATGCCCTGATCATTCTTTACGGAAGAGACTGGCATGGCCCTCGAGGATGATGTCCGCAATCTCGTCCGCAATCCGACTCTCGCCGCGCTCGATCACGATGCGTTGCGGCAGCTTGCGGTTTCGGCAGAGACGCGGATATTGCGTTCCGGCGAAGTTCTGTTCCGGCGTGACGATCCGTCTGACGGCGGCTACGTCATCGTGTCGGGCGCAATCGCGCTCGAATCATCGGATCACGGCGGCGATGCCCGCGTCGTGCGCGCGCCTACGCTCATTGGCGACATGGCGTTGATCACCAAAACGCGACGTCCGGTAACAGCCATCGCGCGCGAGCCAACGGCCGTGCTGAAAATTTCACGACAGCTCTTTCATCGCATTCTCGGCGACTCGCCGCGCAGCGCCGAGCGTTTGAAGCACGTCCTTTCAGAGCGTCTGCTTCAGTTCTTGCAGGAACTCGAGGGCGCAACAACGCACAGCGAGGCGTGATTTGCTGATCGGAGGACTGATGGCTCCGGCAAAATTTGCGCATTTGAAAGCAGCGCCGCTTGCCTTGGCGCTCGCATGTTTCCTTCCCGGCTCGGCCGCGGCGATGAGCGCGTCCTTTTCATGGCGGGGCATCGCGCCGTGCGTGCATGTTTCGCCGCCCTTCGTTCTGAAGGACGTGCCGTCCAAAACGGCGCGCCTGCGTTTTGTTATGCACGACAAGGACGCGCCGCACTTCCATCATGGCGGCAGCACCATCATGTATACGGGGCCTCAGATTGCTGAAGGGGCGATCAGCTATATCGGCCCGTGTCCGCCGCCGGGGCAAAAGCACCATTATGTCTGGACGGTCGAGGCGCTCGATGCGGGCGGCCATGTCCTCGCGAAGACCACGGCAGGCGGTGTTTTCCCTGCGGATAAATAATTGGAAAGACTACAGCAGCTGGTTCTGCCATTTGTCGGATGCGGATCAAGTCCGGCTGTGATGCCCCACGATCAGCCGTCATGCGCGGACTTGATCCGCGCATCCAGGTGCTCTTCTTTCCAGTCTGCGTTTCTGGATGGCCGGGTCAAGCCCGGCCATGACGCGCGGATTTATCATTGCGGCTCACAATTCGAAATACGCCACCACTGGCACATGGTCAGATGGGCGTGTCCAGCCGCGGCTCTCGCGCAGCACCTGCATGCCGGAAAGATGCGGGCCGAGGCTTTCGCTGACCCAGATATGATCCAGCCTGCGGCCTTTGTTGGCCTTTGCCCAATCGGCGGCGCGATAGCTCCACCAGGTGTAGAGCTTCTCCTCTTTCGGCACATAGCGGCGCAGCGCATCGACCCAGGGACCGGCTGAGAAAACCGCGCCAAGTTTTTCGACTTCGATCGGCGTGTGACTGACGACCTTCAGAAGCGCCTTGTGGTTCCAGACGTCTTCTTCCAACGGCGCGATGTTGAGATCGCCAACGAGGATGGCGTCCGCCGCCGCGATCTTGTCAACGGTGATCCAGCCGGCAAGCTCATCGAGAAAGGCGAGCTTGTGCTTGAATTTCGGATTGATCGTCGGGTCCGGCTCGTCGCCCCCTGCGGGAACATAGAAATTATGCAGATTGACGGGGCGATGCGCGACCGGGTGAAACTGCACGCAGACATGGCGCGCATCGCCCATGGCGCAGAAATCGCGCTTGTCGGTCAGCGCGAATGGCAGCCGCGAGACGATGGCGACGCCGTGGTAGCCCTTTTGGCCGCTGATCGCGAGATGCTCATAGCCGAGCTTGCGGAATTCGGCTGAGGGGAATTCGCTGTCCCGGCACTTGGTTTCCTGAAGGCAGAGCACGTCCGGCGCCTGCTCCCGCAGGAAGCGCGCGACGAGATCGATCCGCAGGCGGACGGAGTTGATATTCCAGGTCGCAACGCTCAGGCGCAAGATCGAGTGCCTCCGGTAAAATAATCCTACGGCTGAGCTAACCATGGGTAGGGGGCGCTAACTCAAGCTGTTTTCACGCGTTTCGCCGTGGCCTATCGTCGCCCTTGCCGCAACTGTAAAGTGGCTAGAGCGGGATACGAAAAAGCGGATCCGATTTTTCGCATCCCGCTCTAATTTATTGGGTTCGATCACGTTACATGCGTTCAGGTCGGTTCAACCTGAACGCATCGTGATCTGGCGGCTTGCCATTGCGCTGCCGCCCTCGCATATGCACTCCGAGCCGCCCTCAAGCAAAGGACTTCCGACGCCCGTGCATATCCATACTCTCGAAGCTTTCGGGCATCGTCACGATTTCCTCGGCGCGCATCATGCACGCAACGAGCGGCGCACCTGGATGGTCATCGGCCTATGCACGGCGATGATGGTCGTGGAAATCAGCGGCGGCGCGATGTTTGGGTCCATGGCGCTGATCGCCGATGGCCTTCACATGAGCACGCATGCCATCGCATTTCTGATCGCGGCCCTGGCCTATACGCTTGCGCGCCGGCATCGCGATGATGAGAGGTTCGCGTTCGGCACCGGGAAGTTCGGTGATCTGGCCGCTTTTGCTTCCGCCATCGTTCTGGCGCTCATCGCTCTCGCCATCGGCTGGGAAAGCATTGCGCGTCTCATTCGGCCGGTGCCGATCGCCTTCAACGAAGCAATTCCGATCGCTATCGCAGGGCTCGCCGTCAATCTCATCAGTGCGCTGATGTTGCGTGAGCCGCACCATCATCATCACCATGAGCATGAGACGGCCCATGCACATGACCATTCGCACGCGCACAGCCATGGCCACGAGGACCTGAATTTGCGCGCCGCTTATGTGCATGTTCTTGCCGATGCGGCGGTTTCTTTGCTCGCCATCATCGGCCTTGGCGCCGGCTGGCTGTGGGGCTTCCTGCGCATGGACCCCATAATGGGCCTCATCGGCACATGCGTCATCGCCTCCTGGTCTGTGGGATTGCTGCGCAACGCCGGCGCGATCCTGCTCGATGTTTGCGTCGATCATAAGCTTGCGGCGACGATCCGGTCGCGGCTTGAAGTCGGCACCGATCTTGTCTCCGATCTGCATCTGTGGCGGCTTGGCCCTGGTCACGCCGGAATGATTGCATCGATCGTTTCCGATTGCCCGCAGCCGCCCGCGGTCTATAAGGCGCGCCTCAAGGACCTTGACGGCTTGAGCCATATCACCATCGAAGTGGTGCCCTGCCCGGATCGCTGATGAATTGCCGGAAATGCGATTGCTCCGCTGTGCTTCGCACAAGTGTCACAGAAGCCGATTACGCACACTGTTCTGAACCTGTCATTGCCGCCCGTAACCCGGAGCGGTTTTATGCTGCGTGAGGGAACAGGGACATGACGATCATTCGGTCAAGCCGACGCAATATTCTGAAATCCATGGCGGCAGGCAGCCTGGTGTTGACGGCGTCCCGTTTCCCGGTTCGCGCAGCGCCCGCGGGAGCAGACCTTCAGGGGCTTCGCGGCAAGATCGACCATATTGTGGTGATCTATCAGGAGAATCGCAGCTTCGATCATTATTTCGGCGCTTATCAGAATCCGAACGGCGCCAAGGTCGATAATCTTCTGGATGTCCGCGGCAATCTGAGTTCCCGCTTCGCAGGCTTGCAGACGAATCCCGCAGGCGTTCCGTATTCGACGCTGCCGGCGCCAATCGATATCCCCGGCTTTCAGCATGCGCTGTTGCCCAACCAGCCGTTTCATCTCGCGCCCTATATTTCCGCAGCCGAGAATGTTCCATGGGATCCCTCCCATCATTTCTTTCGCATGTTCGCGCAGATCAACGGTGGCCGGATGGATCGGTTCGTCGCGCTGGCGCTGCAAAAGAAATTGCCACCTCACCACGCTTTCACCGAAGCGAACCGCACAGAGACGATATTTGCGGAATCAAAGCCTTCAGGTGCAGTGCTTGGCTATTATACCCGCGCCGACATTCCGAACTATCACCGGCTGGCTGATGAATATGTTCTGTTTGACCATTTCTTCCAGGCGATGTCGGGAGGCTCAACCGGCAATGCACTTTACCTCGTCGCTGGCCGGTCCGCCGTTTCTACGAAAGTCCCGCAAAACCAAATGGGCGATATGGCGAAAGCTGTCTTTGACAAGCCCTATGACGACAAGGGCATCCTCATCAACGACCTGCCCCCGGTGAATGGGCCGACCGAAATTTCGACCGCGCATCTCAAGCTCGCTCCGGCTCCCTATGAGCAGGCTTACCCAAACATCGGCGAACGGCTTGACGCTGCCGGCCTTACCTGGGCCTGGTACAATGAAAGTTGGAACGCCGTGAAATCCTGGGCGCTGAAAACCGCTTTTGGCCCCGGCGACGGCTCCGCGGTGATCGACACGATCGACATGTATGTCCCGCATCACAATCCGTTCCAATATTACCCGAGTTGGGCCGCCAATGTGAAAGCCGGGCACATGCGTGACAGCGAAGATTTCTTCGCCGATGTAAAAGCCGGCAAGCTTCCGTCCGTCTCATTTCTGAAGGCAACCGGTGTGCATGATGAGCATCCGGCCGATTCTGCGCCGCAATGGGGCGAAGCCTGGGTCATGCGTATTCTGAAAGCGCTCGGCGAGAGCAGGCTTTGGGAGCGGACCGCGGTTGTCATCACCTATGACGAAGGCGGCGGCTTCTGGGATCACGTCGCGCCGCCGCGTCCAGACGCCTACGGTTGTGGCACCCGCATTCCCGCCTTGCTGATCAGCCCTTATGCGAGGCGCGGCTATGTCGATCATAAGGTTGCCGATACGACATCGATTCTGGCGATGATCGAGGCACGGTTCGGGTTGGAGCCATTGCAGGCACGCGACGCCAACGCCTATGCGCTGCTCGACGGGCTCGACTTCTCGCAGAGGCCGCGTATGGCCAATTTTGACTGAGCGGCTTATCACGCCTGGAATGGTGGTCCGTGATAGTCATCGACGAGGCCGTGCCGCGATTACATGCGCTCGGGTCGATTGGCCGCTTTCCATGCCTTTGTGATTTTTCTGGTCAGGGACTTGAGGTTGGGCGTTGCGCTATCGTGTTGGCCGAACAGATGCGCATCCAGAACAGCCAGTTCATTCGTGATGGAGGATGTCTGCAAACACGCCCGCCAGCGTGGCGGATCGCATTTGATGAAATCATAGAGCGCCGCGCGGAACGCGCGCGGATCGGCGGAGCGCGCTGTGCGCCGCAGCTCTTTGAATTGCCGCCACAGCCGCAACTGCTCCATGCCTGAAAGGATGTTTGCATCGCGATCGGGCCGGATGAAAAGTATCACCGAAGCGAGAATGAAAGCGGCAAAGCTCGCTGCGGCCAGGGTTGCGCCGTTAGCGCCCGGAGTTTTCCCGCCGGATTTCTCTCGCGGAGCCGTCGCGAACGCCATCGTCCGCGCGGGAATAATGGCGTCGCGCATCTGGCGGCTCTTCGTGTCGAACCACGGAATAACGATCACCCCGGTCGTTACCGGCAGAGCCGTCGTCAGGGCGAAGTTCCAATGATAGACGCCGCGTGCAACAGGCCCCTCTGGAGTCATCTTCGTAGTACGCTCCACGGTGCCGCCGAAAATAACGGCTCCCGGTGCTCGCATCTCGGGTGTGGGGGGTAATCGATCAGCCGTAACGCCTTTCGCCTCGATGATGACCGTGCGATGGGCTATTTCACCTTGAGTCATGTGATCCGGCTGCGGATCCCATTTGTCGGTTATCGAAAGCTGGCTCGCCGGAAGCCAATTGGACTCCTCTGGACCGCCAGACCGGGCTGTCCACGGAGCGACATCGAGAAAGGTTGGCGGTGAACGAAGGTCGACATCGTGCCTGATGTTATTGCTGTCGACGAGCGTTAAATGGTGGATGAAAGAACCAATCGCCAGTCTTCCGCTCTTGACCGGGAAGAGAGCAAGTGACCGTTCGAAAACAACTGCCGGCAAACCATTCAGGAAGGCCCTGTATGACCGATCCGGCCCAAGCTGAACCCAGGAGAAATTTTCAAGTGGCGGCTGTTCGAACTCCTGTTTGGTCGCCTCGCCATGAAACAGAATTGTCCGCACTTTAAGCAGCACCATCTCCTGCGCATAAGGAGTCCTTCCGCCCGTCGAGAGGGAAACCTCCATGTGATTGACGGTCGGCTGACCCGCATCGGACGTTGCTGCGAAAACAGTCGAGGCCGAGAGTAGACCAAATAGAATGGCAAGGACGAACCGCATCATGCTCGTCCTCCTATTTCAGCGAATTGCCGGTTTGCGGCACACGACCGGCTTCGACGCGACGGCCATGCTCGAAGGCGATCTGCAATTTAAGAAATGTTCCGGCCTTGTCGGGGAGTGTCTGCAACCATCGCAGATCCGGATTTGTGGAACCCGCCTTGGCCTTCGGCCCGATTAGCGCACCATTTTCATACAGCGTCATTTGCCGGGCTGGCCTTGCATTGCCGCCGCCACCGAGGCTTCCCACACCGCCTCCAGAGTTGCCTTTGCCACCCGCAGCAGAACTGTCGACTGACGCCTCTTTGGGGAGGAGTCCGGCGGAAGCGCCCTGCCCTGAAACCGTGGGCTTGCCGCTTTCTGACCTCATCAACACTTCGACGATATGTTGATTGGTCCGAGCGTCGACATCCTCCGGGTTCCATGCAACGGCGACGACATAGGCGTCTATCGCAGCGGAGTATTGGCCTGCCTGCGCCAATGCGTTCCCCAGATTGTAATTCGATCCGGGGCTGCGGCTCTGACGAAAGGCTTCCGCCGCATCTTCCCATCTGTGCTCGGAGTAATAGGCCACTCCTTTCCAGGCTGGGTCAGACATCAATGCCGCCGCGGCTCCGGGAAAACCCGCTGAAAGCAGCAATCGCCCTGCGCGATCGTTGATATGCGACAGGAGCGCCGCCGCGACTGAAGCAAAGAGGAGACAAAGGACAATTGTCTTGCGCATCAGCGTGCCCTTCGAAACAAGAACAGAGCCGGCATGAGTGCTGCGAGCATTAAAAAAGGCCCAAGGTCGCGCCAGATGAGAAGTGCGTATTCGCTTCTGCTGAGGCGTGGCGGCGCTCTTCTCGCGAGGCGGAGCACCGGTTCCAGATTTCGCGCATTGGCGCTGGCGCCCTTGCCGTCGGCCGCAAGCCTTTTCAGCAAACTCTCACCAGATCTCTCGTCCAGCTTGCCCGCAGTCTTTTGAGGCGGCGCAAAGACCGTCGCCACGGAATATCCGGAGGCAACCAGATGCCGGGCTTCCTGGAACGCAGATGAGTCGATTCCACTTCCCGCCGAAACAAGAACGACGTTCGCCTGAACGATATGGTCGCGTTGAAGGATTTTGCGGGCAAGCGAAAGAGCGCGCGCCGGATGCGCTCCGTTCTCCAGGATCGTTTGCGCATCGAGGGCGGAGATCTCAGTTTCAAGCCAATCCTGATCGCTGGTGAAGGGCGTCGCAAGATAGGCGTCGCCCGCATAAGCGATCAACGCGATCTGGCGCGCGCCGGCGGTCTGGGCAATCGCGGCCGCCGCAGCTTTTATTTCGGGGAGGCTGCCACCTTCCACCGAGGCACGCGATAAATCGATCGCAATCACCGTGGCGTCGAGATTTCTGTAGCCATTTTGCACGGTCCTGCGCACTGCGGGACCAGCCAGCGCAAAGGCGATTAAAGCCGCCGTCAGGATGGCGGCAAATCTTTTGCGTCCGCTTCCGGGAATTATGACGCCGCGCGCGGAAAGCGCATTCAGGAGCCTCGCGTCGATAACGGTCGTCCAGTCCCCCAATGCCGCGCCTTTACGCAAGCTGAGATAACCGATCGCGATGACTGCCGCGAGTACGGCGAGCCACCAGGGGCGCAGCAGCGCGAATGCGCCGATGTGAATCATGCGCGCCTCCTGTCGAGGAGGAGCAGCGCAAGCGCTGCCAGAAAAGCGATCGCCGCGGGATAGATCCAAAGAGTTTGATAAATGATGCTCGGGGGCGCTTTGGACGTACCTCCTTCAAGCCGGTCAATCGAGCGGCTGACCTGCTCAAGTTCTTCTCCCGATTGCGCGGAGAAGGCCTTTCCGCCGCTGATCTCGGCGACTGCTTTCAGAGTGGCGGCATCGACCGCGCCGCCGTCGCTTCCGGATGCCTCTGCTCCGTTCGCCCCCAAAGCGATCGTATCGATGCGAACGCCGAGAGATTTCGCGAACCGGGCGACCGGAATAGGCTCAGCGCTTCCTGCATTGTTGCCGCCATCGGACAGCAGGACGATCAGGCGATCAGGTGCGGACGAATGGCGCAGGCGCTTTAACGCCAGCCCGAGACCATCGCCAATGGCGGTCTTCGACTCACCCATCATTTTGACCGTGACATTGTCGAGGGCATGCGTGACAGCCGCGAGATCAAACGTCAAAGGCGCGGCAACATAAGCATCCGATGAGAAGACAACGAGCCCGACGCGGTCGCCGGCGCGTCTGCCGATAAATTCCTTCGCGACGTATTTCATCACGTCCTCGCGGCGGGCAGGCTTCACGCCGAGCATGAGATCCCGGTCCATCATGCTGCCCGAGAAATCGAGCACGAGAACAATGTCGCGGCCCGATGCAGGCAAAGCGCGAGCCGTGAGCGCGATCCGCGGGTCCGCGATAGCAACGACGATTCCGATCCATGCAAGCCATCGCAGGGCGCTCCGCAGCAACTTGCTCTCCGGCAGCTTCTGGCCCGCCTTCAACTTCGCTGCAATCGTTGGAGGAACGCGCAGGGCGCCGCTCTCCGATTGAAGAGCAGAGAGCACGGGTGAGAGCAGCAGCGGCAAGGGCAGCAACGCGAGAGCCAATGGCATCGCCAACTGCCACATGGTCATCTCCGGATCCCGTTGATGAAGATCCGCAGCCGGTCGTCCATTGCATCAGGATCGGGCGGATGGCCTGGCCGATAGAGCGACTCCATAAACTGGCGTCCCTCGCCAGCCGTGAAAAAACGGGTGCGGAAGGTGGCGTCCAGATGCTGAAGCCAGGCATCGCCGGACAGCCGGGCGGCAACATTGCCGTCGAGATCGTGAACAATGCCGCGGAGTATTTTCGCCTGACAGATCAGGCGATGTTCGGGGCTCTCATTTCGCGAAGACTTCAGCGCGTCGAGCGCCGTTCTCCGAATGCTATGCCGGCGTCTCTTCGTGAACGCCCACAATTCCGCAACAAGCAGTGCTGCGGCAAGGCCGAGAGCGATCGCGAAAAAGAGTCCGCTGCCGGCAGATATATCGGCGGGCGGCAGGTGGAGCGGGCGCAATACGCCGACGAGATCATGTCCATGCAACATCGAGCGCTTCAAGTTCTGGAATCATAATCTCTGGATCGTGCTCGACATCGAGACGAACGGCGCTGACGCCGCATTTCGCCAGAAGCATCAGACGTTCGTCCTTCGCGGCAGGTGTCTTCACATCGAACCGGCCCCATTCCGGACGGCCGCTTCCGGTCGCGAAGGGATACCAGCCGCGCGGTCTTTCGTGCTCAAAGGCATCCGAAACCACGATCACTTGCAGCGAAGCACGGCGAGCCCATGATGTCATAAATGATTCGAAAGACGGTCCCGGCGCGTCGAGGCCCGATGCTATGATCAAGGCGCCTCCGGGTGCGAGATGTTGCGCCGCCATTTCGAGGCAGGCGTCAAGAGAATCGTCTTCCATCTTCGCGCTTTCGAGCGCCTTCGCATGAGCATCGACAAGGCCGCCAATCACCGCCGCCATACCACGCTCGCCGTTTCGGTGCGGGACGAAGGTTGTTGCATCCGGACCGACAGCGAACAATCCGACGCGCCGTCCGGAGGCGATCATGGACCAGCCGGCGAGTGCGAGAGCTTCCGCCGCCGCGACCGATTTGAAAGTCCGTTTTGTTCCAAACAACATGGATGGCCGGAAGTCTGCGAAGAGCAGAACGGCGCTTTCAGGATCGTCGTGGAACGTGCGGACATGAAGATGGCCTGTCCGCGCTGTCGCGTTCGCATCGATGTGGCGCACGTCGTCACCGTCGAGCCAGAGGCGGATATCGTGAACTTCAATCCCGCGCCCGCGACGGCGGGTTGAGAGTGTGCCCGGCAGGGCTCCGACCGGCTGCGCGCGCGTCGCCCGCCTGGCATTTTGCGCCAGAGCGACGTGGCGAAGGCGCAAAAGCGTCTCCGCCTCCAACCGCACCTGCGAATCTCCGGAGCCGTCCATAATTCTCTCTTGGAGCTGGTTCGATTCTGATGGAATCAGAACCGCGCCTCTACCTCTTTGTTTTGACGCATTTTCTTCACGCGAACCGGAAGCCACTTCGCTCGAAAATGCTTTAAAGCGGCGCGATGCGCTCAAGCAGCCGCGCGACGAGCCCCCGGGCTGTTTCGCCATCGGCCGTTGCGCGCCATGTCAGCACCATGCGATGGGCCAAAGCATCCGCCGCAAGATCGGCGACATCATCGGGTGTCACATAATCGCGGCCGGCAATATAAGCGCGCGCCTTTGCAGCGCTCGCCAATGCAAAGGTGCCGCGCGGCGACGGCGGATGCTCGATCAGTTTGCGAATGTCCGGCACTGCGTCGCCACGAGGCGCGGTCACAAGCCTTACGATGTAATCCTTCACTGCCGGGGAGAGATAGATGCCGGCGGCCTCTTTTCGAGCCGTAAAGATCTCTTCGGGATGGAGCCGATTCACGATCGGATGATCGGCGCCAAGATTTTCGCTTTCAACGAGATCGAGAATTTTCAACTCGGCCGCGGGGCTCGGCAATCCGATGACGACATACAGAAGGAAGCGGTCGAGCTGTGCTTCCGGCAGAGGAAAGGTACCTTCGTGCTCAATGGGGTTTTGCGTCGCCACCACCATGAAAGGATCAGGAAGAGGGTGCGTCTTGCCGGCGGCAGTCACCTGCCCTTCCGCCATTGCTTCCAGAAAGGCCGATTGCACTTTCGGAGGTGCGCGGTTGATCTCGTCGACGAGCACGATCGAATGAAATATCGGACCTGC
>SCSF01000058.1 GCA_004298435.1 Beijerinckiaceae bacterium | reverse complement strand
GCCGGCGCGCCGATGACAGCGAGGCCGTGCGACGCTATTGCGAAATTCTCCAGGCCGAAGTCGAGCGGCTCGCCCTGCTCGCGGACAATACCGTGGTCTACGGACGCGGCTCCGTCCCTCAACCGCTCCGGCTCGACGAGGCTATTCCGGATAGCGTCCTCGACACCGTGATCGAACGCTACGCGCCTTTGTTCGCCGCAGCCGGATCGACCATCGAGGTGACCCACCACGCGCCAGATCGCTGCCGCTTCGACCGGATGGGATTTGAACGGATCGTGATCAATCTTCTCGATAATGCGTGTAAATATGCGCCCGGCCCGATCAAGGTTGCGACGCGGCAGGACGGGCACACAATCTCGTTCAGCGTGCGTGATTTTGGCAATGGATTCGATGAGGCTTTCAAGGCAAGGGTGGATGCAACCCACAAGGGCGCTGGCGCAAAAGATGGTTTTGGCCTTGGCCTCGCCATCGTGCGTGACCTCGCCGAAGCCAATGGCGGCAAGATCACGGTTGAAAATCTCAGTCCCGGAGCGCGCGTGACAGTGACGATGAAAACCAGCGCGGCGAGCCGTTCCGCGGAGGTGAAATGACCATCCTGATCGCCGAGGACGATCCGCATCTGCGTAATGGAATCGTCGATCTTCTGACCCTTGAGGGACTGCCTTGTCTCGTGGCCGAAGATGGCGTGAAGGCGCTCGCCTTGTTCAAGCAATCCAGGCCCGATCTCTGCGTCTTCGACGTGATGATGCCAAACATGGACGGGCTGACGCTCTGCCGCGAGATCCGCCGGCTCGATCCGCTCGTGCCGATTCTCCTTCTTTCGGCGCGCGGCGAAGAAACAGACCGCGTCCGCGGTCTCGATGTCGGCGCTGACGATTATGTTGCAAAGCCTTTCGGCGCGCGCGAACTCGTCGCCCGAATAAGGGCGGCGCTGCGCCGGGCCAAGGCGCAGGAAGTCATGGCGCAGGAAGTCATGGCGCAGGACACGGCGGAGCCAAACGGCGCGGCCACAGCCGCCAAACCCGAGCCGGCCGCCAAGGCCCGGATGGGTGATCTCGAAATCGACCCCAAAGCCATGCGCGCCTATCGCGGCGACACAAAGATCGATCTGACCTCCCGCGAGGTCGCGATCCTGCTCACGCTTCTGGAACGGCAGGGCCAGGCCGTCTCGCGCGATGAATTGTTCGATCTCTGCTGGGGCCGCGGCTTCATGCCCAACAGCCGGGCGCTGGATCAGTATGTTTCGGCGCTGCGCAAAAAAATCGAACTCGACCCGGCAAATCCCCGCATCATCCGCACCGTCCACGGCGTTGGCTACCGGCATGAGGCCGACGAATAGAGTGTTTTCACGCGAACCGGAACCACTTCGCTCGAAAACGCTATAGAGGTCAGACGATGAAGCACGGGCAGATTTATGTCGGAATCGGCGGCTGGACCTTCGCGCCCTGGCGGGGAACCTTCTATCCCGAGGATCTGACGCAGAAGCGCGAACTCGAATTCGCCAGCAATGTGCTGACCTCGATCGAGGTCAACGGCACTTATTATTCGACCTTCAAACCGCCGACTTTCGCCAAATGGCGGGAGGAAACGCCGGAGGGCTTTGTTTTTTCGCTGAAGGCCTCGCGCTATTGCACCAATCGTAAGCAGCTTGCGGGTGCTGGCGAAGCGATCGAGCGGTTCATCAATCAGGGCCTGCACGAATTGCGCGACCGCCTCGGCCCGATCAACTGGCAATTCATGGCGACCAAACGCTTTGATGCCGAAGACATCGAAGGATTTCTGAAACTCCTGCCGCACGAAATCCACGGCCTGCCCCTCCGGCATGCTCTGGAAGTCCGGCATCCGAGTTTCAAGACCGCGGAATTCTACGATCTCGCGCGGCGCTACGAGGTTGCCATCGTTCTTGCCGACAGCGAGGAATTTCCCAAGCTGGATGAGCCGACCGGCGACTTCACCTATGCGCGGCTGATGCGCAGCCAGGAGAACGAGCCGAACGGCTACACCACCGCATCGCTCGACCACTGGGCCGAAGCCGCGAAGACCTGGGCGAAGCGTGGCGATGCCTTTGTCTATTTCATTTCAGGCGCCAAGGTCCGCAATCCATCAGCAGCGCAAGCGCTGATCGAAAGGCTCTAAAGCGGTTTCGAGCGAACTGGACTCCGGTTCGCGTGAAGAAAACGCGTCAAAACAATTAAATAGAGCCGCCGCTCGGTCCTGCGGCCGCCGGAACCGTCACAAGACAGCCCGCGTTCCAGTTTGATTCAGAAAGAAAGGACAGCACGATGCCCGGTCCCGGAACAGCAACCAATCCCAACGCCCGGATCAAAGCTGCCATAAGCTATGAAATCGTTCTCAACGACGACGGCTGGACGATCCTGCAAGGCGACCGGACTCTCGGAACTTTGAACACGCGCATGGCTGCCTTCGATACGGCGGTGCAATCGGCGATGGCAGATATGCTTTCGGGCAATGGCGTCTCGATCACGGTTCCCGGCGAACCTGGCTGACGAAACGTATTTTCTCCAGCGAATTAAACCAATGCTCCCCGCCGATCAGGTCGAGGAGCATTTTTTCAGACAGAAAGCGCGCCGCCAGTCACCCGCAAACCTTATCGCCCTGCCCATCTGTGATGCGCATGCGCCGAATGGTTATAGGCATAGCGGTGCCAGTGCCTGCTGTGGTGATGCGCATGCGCGTGCGCCCAATGTGTGTGATGCTTGTGATGATGATGCTCATGGGCCGAACGCACAGTATGCCTGTGATGGCTGTGCTCATAAGCTGAATGAATCCTGCGCTCATGGTGGCGATGTTCATAGGCCGTGCGGATCTCGCGCGCGTGGTGATGATGCGTCGCCTTATCGCCGGCGGCGGCCGTGAACACGGCGCGGCATGGCGCGCTGAGGCTCGCTTTCTTGGCGATCATGCAGGCCGTTACCCGACTGATGTCGGGAATCTCTGAACCGCAGAGACGGAAAGCATCCGGCGTGCAGGCTTGCCGTTGCGCCTCGGTCGGCGTGAAGGCGAGAGCGCTCGCGGAGGCGCCAACACAAAAGGCGGCGATCAGAATGACGCGACTGACTTTATTCGACAATAAGGCGACGCAGTTGACACGCATGATAGCCCCCTTTTTTGGCTGCGAGTCGAGACTCGTTCACGCATGTGTAACACGCTGATGCTGCTTCTAATGTTGCAATAAGACTTCTATTCACAGCCTTCACGACAGAGGGTTGCATTTATTGTTTCGTTTGCAAGCAACGCCGCGAGTCGCCGCAAATAAAGAACGCAACTGAACTGTGATATTGCGCGCGTGTAACAGCGGAATGCGAGGATCGCGTTTACGACAAAACATCAGAGTTCGAGACGAATGATAAGGCCGTCTCGCTCAGCCATCAGGCCGTTTTGAAGGTCTCGCGCAGCCATTCGACAAGCCGCTCGCGATCACTGACAATATCGAGAGCGGGTTCAGCCACGCGATGAAATCCGTGCTTCTCGATGAGATCGAGCACACGCAAGCCGCGGTTCGCTGGATTGATCACCGTCATGGCCTTGGTCGCAATTTCGATCGCCAGAGTGCGGGACATATGTTTGGCCTTCACGCTCATGGCTTTCCTGTTCAGTGCCGGCTTCTCGTGGGCGCGTTTGGGCCAGATCGGCGGCAGCGCGCGCGGGCGCAACTCCGGATGGACGCTTCACAATGTCCGTAAATCAAAGTGGTGGGGGAGGTAGGACTCGAACCTACGAAGGCATAGCCAGCGGATTTACAGTCCGCCCCCTTTGCCGCTCGGGACACTCCCCCGCACATCGCGCCGCAAAATCATGGGCTGCCAAAGGCTGCAATGACATGCTGCGGATCGCAGGCTTATGGGTAAGCCACCCCGCCTCTGTCAACCCCGGCAAGTGCTTGCGGGCAAGTTTGGCTTCACAATCGCCATTCGAGAGGACAAGCGGGGCCGAGCCTCCGCCCATTCTGAGAGGCATTCGGTCGCAGGATGCAGCAGATTGCTCCCGAGCTGCGGCTTGCCGCCCTTCCGCGGTCCCGCTAGTTTCGCCGCATGAACACGCCTCGCGCATCTCATTCCATCAAGCGAATCGCTCAACCGGCCTTCCCGGCCGAGACATTTGGCGACGCATGAGGGATCGAAAGCACAAGGGCACGAAGCGGCCGGACGCCTTCGCACACGACAGGAATGCGCCCCCGGCCCGGCCGAAGCACCCGGCGGCGTTTTCCGGCAAGCCGAAGCCTGCGCGGCCGAAGCCCGATGAGGCTGGCTTCCGCCGCGCTGGCGCGGATCTGGTAACGCTCTACGGCTTTCATGCCGTCCTCGAAGCCTTGCGCAACAAGCGCCGGAAACTTCTCACACTCTACGCGACAGAGGCGGCTGCCGAGCGCCTGAAGGCGGAGATCGAAGCCGCGGGCGTGTCTCTGCACATCGTCGACACGGAGACATTGGCGCGACGGCTCGGCCCCGGCTCGGTGCATCAGGGCATATTGCTTGAGGCGCGCCCGCTGCCCTCGCCCGGGCTCGATGAAATCACGGCGCGCAGTAACATTGTTCTGGTGCTCGACCAGATCACCGATCCGCATAACGTAGGCGCGATTTTGCGCTCGGCTGCCGCTTATGATGTCGATGCTGTGGTCACAACAGAAAGGCATGCGCCGGAGCTTTCCGGCGTACTGGCGAAGGCAGCCTCCGGCGCACTGGAGCATGTCGCAGTGATCGAGGTCGTCAATCTCGCCCGCACGCTCGATGAACTTGGCGATCTCGGCTATCTCCGCGTCGGCCTTGATTCGGAAGCGCCGGTTGCTTTGCAGGAAGTTGTGGAAACGCGTCCTCTGGCGCTTGTTTTCGGCGCCGAAGGCAAGGGCTTGCGGCGGCTTACGCGCGAGCGCTGCGACCACCTCGCACGCCTCGATCTGCCCGGCGCGATTAAGAGCCTGAACGTCTCCAACGCCTGCGCCGTGGCCCTGACGCTCATTCACAAGGATTAGAAGAAAGCGATTTGCGGACCGGAGGTCCGCGGTCCGGATTGCGACATCAGCCGCTGGACTATAGCGTTTTCGAGCGAAGTGGATTCCGGTTCGCGTGAAGAAAACGCGTCAAAACAAATAAATAGAGCCGTGGTTCTGATTCCATCAGATCCGAAACGGCTCTAGTAAGCCTCGGCGACGAAAGGTGGCGGGCAGAAGGACGGGCTGCCATAGGTGATCTCGGGCATATGCCTCGGAGGCGGTCGATGCTTCAGCTCAATCACCAGCGGAACGACGCAGGGCTGCGGCTGAGGCTCGTAATAAGCCGGATATTCATCCGGAATTGGCCCGCCCTCCTCGACCGGCCCTGAGGGAAATGTGCCGGAAAGATAGGGCGTCTGCCCATAGCCGAGGCCGAAGAATTGACCATGCCTGAACTGGCGGTGAACCCGTCGGAAATGATTGTGCGAAGGGTGCTGCCAATGCCCCTGCCCCATAGCCATGTGGCCGCCTGACATGCGGCCCATCGGGCGTGCCTGCACGGCTACGACGCCAGCGAAAAACATTACGCCACAAGAAGCGGCTGCGCAGAGCCGCATTATGGTTCGAGGCAAGGCTTTCATGCGGCCTCCATCAAGGGTCGCAGACAGAGATTAACTTTCTAGCAACCATAACGAGGTGCGGCAAGCACGCAACGAAAAGGGTCCGCCAAGGCAGACCCTTTGTAATCAGTCAGAGATTTGCAGGCTCAGGCGCCTAGAGCCGTTTCGGTTCTGATGGAATCAGAACCGCGGCTCTACTTCTTTGTTTTGACGCATTTTCTTCACGCGAACCGGAAGCCACTTCGCTCGAAAATGCTCTAGTCCCTGAAGTAGCGCAGACAGACCGGATTGCCGTAGCGATCGGGCCGCGAACGCCAACGAGCGCAACGCGCCTCCGGACCGGGCGCGGCAGCCGGAGCATAATAGGCCGGCGGCGGTGGCGGCGGCGGATAATAGACCGGCGGCGGTGGCGGCGGAGCCGCATTGGCGGCAGCCGCGCCGACCATGACGCCGAGCGCTGTGCCGCCGATGATGCCGGCGGCAATCGCGCCGCCGTCCCCCGCCTGCGCGGGCATCGCGGCCGCGGTCAACAGGCTGGCGGTCAGCCCGAGGGCCATGCCGGCCTTGACCGCCGTTTTGATGAAATTCGACATTATCCCCCTCCTGACAAGGGCGCTTGAAAGGCGCGCGATTCGCGACAGTTTCACAAACCACTTTACGAAGCTTAACATAGCGATAAGACGCGCCATGTTCTCTTCAAAAGGCCGGGAAAGCCTGAGGTTTTCCCGGTTTCGACAAAGTGGCCACCCTTCCCGGATAAAGGCCGGATCAACCACCCTTAAGCATAAGCGCTAGCGGCTTATTGCGGCGAGGATACGGCCAACCCGTCAGTTCACAACGCGTTGAGGCCCGGCGGACGTGAACTCTTGCAAGATGATTGCAATCTGCTGGCGCGCCATTTAAGCGAACAGCCAGAACCTGGATTTTAACGCCGCTTCGAAGGTTCCGATGGGATGCCGGCATAGCTCAGCGGTAGAGCAGCGGTTTTGTAAACCGAAGGTCGGGAGTTCAATCCTCTCTGCCGGCACCATTCTCTTCGACCCACAATGGTCCGCGTCGGTCAGCGCGGCATCCGGCACAGCAAGCCCTGGTCGAACCTTGATGAAATCCGGAATCCCATCCGATCGTCCGAATTTGCGGCTTCGAACTAACACTGTGACGAACCTCCCTTGCCGGCAGCAAGAAAGATTGACGTTGATGTTCAACGTTCCTTGTCAGCTAGCTCAGTTCCTCTGGCGGAATTGAAATGCGGCACACAAGACCAGCCGGGTCAAAATCGAGTTCCGCGCCGCCCCCTCTCCCATACTGAAGACTTCGCGTAATAACCGTGTGCCCGAATCCCTTTCGTTCCAGCGGTGCAACCGGCGGCCCTCCGGATTCGCGCCATTCGACGACCAAGGGATCACTCTTTCCATTATTGCCGCCGATCTCCCGCAGGGTAATTCGTCCTCCTTTCTGCGAGAGGGAGCCGTACTTCACCGCGTTGGTCGTAAGCTCATGCACGATCAACCCGAACGCAATCGCTGCACGGGGCGCGACCGCCATGTTCAACCCATCGATCGTAACGTTGCCCGCCGCATCATCAATGTATGGCGTGAGTTCGGACTTGACGATTTCGCCCAATCCCAGGGACGACCAGGCATTTCCCAAGAGCAAGTTGTGGGTCGCCGCAAGCGCCTGGATGCGACCGGAGAACACTGCCTGAAACTCTTTCACGGTACTCACCGTGGACGCCGTTCGAGCGCTGATGGCAGCAACCATTGCAAGGCTATTTTTGACGCGGTGAGCAAGTTCGCGCATCAGAAGTTGCTGACGTTCTTCAGCGGCCTTGCGATGAGAAAGATCGACCATAGTAACGACAGCGCCGCTGATCCAACCACCGGCCACGCGCAGAGGAGCTGCGCTGACCAGATAGTCCTTTACCTTCGGCGCATTGACCGCAGTCGCCTCAATTCCCTGCAAGGGCGTCCCAGCGACGACCATGGCAATCATGTCGTCGGGGTGCAAAACTCCCGAGGTGCCGTGGAAGTCGAGCGGAATGATATCGGCGAAGGCTTGTCCGACGCGATCGCCTTCGTAGATGATACTGGATGCCGCATTGGCATGGGTGATGATCCCATTGCGATCGCAAACCAGAACGGCTTCGTTGGCAGAATCGATGACGGCACGGGCCGCGAGCTCGCTCTGTTCGAGGCCTTCTCTATAAACCCGCTCCGTCACGTCGGCGAAGGTCACTGCATGGCCCGATATCGTGCCCAGTCGCAACGGAATGGCTGCGGCTACGAAGTAAAGATCAAGCTCGCCGTCTCCAGCCCGGGGAAAGTGAACCTCACAGCTTTTCCTGGTTGCGCGAGCATCGGCAAGCAGCAGCTTGATTTCCCTGACGGTATCGGCCGGCAAGACATCCAGTAAAAACTGGCCCTGCAACCCGGCGAAGTCCTTGCCCAGCAACTGCTCGAACGCGCTGTTGGTGTAGAGAATGCGCCCGGCCGCATCGAGCGCAACCGCGCCCGGCTCCATGGTCTCCATGAACGCTCTGTATGATTCGCAGTCTCCCCCGATCGTGAAAACCTCGTCGGCAATCGGGCCGCGCATCACCAGCGCATCGACCTCGTTCTCGCGAATGGCTCGCAACGTTTCCTCCGCCTCTGCGAGCCTGTGACGAAGATCAGCGATAAGCCGGTCCTTCTCCGAAGGGGATGTGGCCGTCATGCACCGTCACCGATACTGAGATTCACCAGGACCTTGTGCGTGTCGGAGAGATCACCGATGAGCTTGCGTAGGGGAACTGGCAGTTCGCGCACAAGGGTCGGGATCGCCACAATGCTATGTTCACGCGCGAGCTTCGGGTTTTTCCGCAAATCGATCACCTCCCCGTCGTACTGGCCGGGAAGATGCTCGGCGCATATGCGTTCCAGATTGGCGATCGCCGCGAGAGACTTCGGCGTCTGTCCCGCAACGTAGAGAATAAGCTTTCGAGGAGCCATGGATACGTCCTTCCATTCATTCTCAGCCGCTTAAGATTTTCGGCTCCTCTCAAGATCAACCTTGTCAACAGCAGCTTGGCGTAGGTACTCGGTTTCATTATCCGTGATCGCTTTGAGCTCTATCTCGTCTGCATCGAGTTCTGCCTGTAGCGCTTCCATCTGGGCCTTGGCACGGCGCCGTTTCTGCTGGAGTTGCTGCTGGGCTCGCGATACCTCCGCGTTGCGGCGCACTTCTGTCCGTCGGGACCTGGCTTCTTCGTTCTTGCGGGCGGTGCCGGTCAGGGCGCCGTTCTCACCCAGATATGGGGGAACGAGCTTGATCCCCTCGTCGCTCATAATGAACTCACGAACCTGGTTGGAGTGCGCCGTGCCGCGCGCCTTGAGAAGATAGAGTTCGCGATTGAACTCCCCGCCGACTTCACGATTGAGCAACAGGATCCACGCGTCCATGAGGGACGAAAGGCCGGCGTCAGTTTCGATGCGCCGCCCGTCCTGACTGTGCATGAGGTGGGTGAAAATAGCGGTCACGCCACGTCCCTTCAGGAAATCGACCACGCGAAGCAGCATGGCTTGAATTTCCAGACGATCGGCGCTTTCCGTGAACGCGGAGATCGGATCGAGGACGACGATGCTGGGGTTGAATTTGATCACTTCCCGCAACATCACGGCCAGATGCATTTCAAGGCTGTAAAATGTCGGCCTCTTGGCGATGTAATGCAGCTTGCCGGACTTGATCCATCGGCCGATATCGACCCCCAGCGATTTCATGTTCCTGACGGATTGATCGGCGGATTCCTCGAAAGAAAAAACGAGGGCGCGTTCGCCTGCGGTGCAAGCAGCCTCGGCGAAGTTCATGGCCACCGACGATTTGCCGGAACCGGCAACGCCTGAGATCAGAATACTGCTCCCCCGATGGAAGCCGCCACCCGCCAGCATAGCATCGAGATCTGGGATTCCCGAAGAGATCCGCTCGTCGAAAACCTTGTGATCCAAACCAAGCGTCGATACAGGCAGAACGCTGAAGCCGTCTTCATCCAGGAGGAACGGATATTCATTCGTGCCGTGCGCTGTGCCGCGATATTTGACGATGCGAAGGCGGCGCGTCGAAATCTGGTTCTGAACGCGATGGTCAAGCAAGATCACGCAGTCAGAGACATATTCCTCCAACCCCTGCCGCGTAAGTGTGCCGTCGCCGCGCTCGGCGGTGATGACCGTGGTCATTCCCTTGTCTTTGAGCCAGTCGAAGAGTCGGCGAATTTCCGCGCGCAGGATCGCCTCGTTGGAAAAGACCGAGAACAAGCTCTCGATCGTGTCGAGGACGACCCGCTTGGCTCCTATTGAATCGATTGCGGATTCAAGCCGAAGGAAAAGACCCTCCAGGTCATAGTCGCCCGCTTCCTCGAGTTCGGAGCGGTCGAGTGCGACATATTCGAATGCGATTTTTTCGTCTTTAACCAGTTGGTCGAGCGCAAAACCGAGAGAAGCCACATTGCTGACGATATCTCCCGGTCGCTCTTCAAACGTGACGAATACTCCTGGCTCGGCGAAGTCGCGCGCGCCATGGATCAGGAACGTCGTCGCAAAAAGTGTCTTGCCGCAACCGGTCGAGCCGCAGACCAATGTTGGGCGCCCGGTAGGAACTCCGCCAAGCGTCAGATCGTCGAAGCCGGCAATGCCAGTAGGGGATTTTGAAATGCCTTGAGGTGTAGTCATTACGCACTCGCACAAAAACCCGCCTGCCATCGATATCTTAAATAACGAAATTGTGCCACTATCTCAGGGCTGTACTAATCATTTGAGTCAAGCTGTAGACGTTATCGCTAATCGGTGAGCTGGTCATAAGTGCAGTGGATGCGCGATTCAGCGAGCGCGCACATGTCAGAGACCGATGATCACGGCCACACGGCCTCGATCGTCTGTCGCTCGGCGAAAATGCAACACCCCGCGAGATTGATCTGGGGAATAGCCCTGTGATGCTCGACTGTCCCTCCAATTTGTATACCTTGGCAATACATTGGGGGCACTTATGAAGAAAATGATTCTCGCGGCAGCGCTATTGCCGTTGCTTTCGACAGCAGTTTTTGCGGCCGATCTGCCAAACATAAAGGGGCCGCCTGCCTACGCGCCGCCGCCGCCCCCGAGCTGGACCGGTTTCTACCTCAACGCTGGCGTCGGCTACGGCGAGTGGAGCGGCAGTGAGAAAATCGTCGATCCCTTCACCCAGCAATGCACCAATTGCGTCAATCAGATCCAGGGTGGCCGTGGCTTCCTTGGCCGCGTCGGCGCCGGCTTCGATTATCAGTTCGCGGACCGCTTCGTTGGCGGCGTCTTTGGCGACGGCACCTATTCGGGCATGCGCGGCACGCTCCAGGATGGCGACCCATATTACAGCGGTTCGACCAACGAAAACTGGTCGTGGGCCGCAGGCGCGCGGCTCGGCTGGCTGGTCGCACCGAAACTGCTGGCCTATGGCAACGCCGGCTTCACGCAGACGCATTTTACCAGTGCGGCCATGCAAGACAGCCACGACGGCAGCTACACGGGCTTTTCAACACCGGGCTTCACCGCCAACGGCTGGTTTGTGGGCGCAGGCTTCGAAGAGATGTTCGCGCCAGGCTGGTTCTGGCGGACGGAATATCGGTTTGCCGACTATGGCGCGCGCACGCTGGTGGAAACATCTGGCAATAGCGTAGGAAACGGCATCCGGTTTCGCCCAACGGTTCAAACAGTGACGTCCGGCATTGTCTACAAGTTCGGGTGGCCGGGCATGGTGCCGCCCGGCATCCCGCCAGTGGCCACTCTGTTTTCCGGCTTCGGTTCTGCCGAGACGTCGGCGTCGAACTGGACGGGGCTCTATGCCGACGCCGGAATCGGCTATGGCATGTGGAGCGCGAACACGACGATCCTGGATTCCGCCACAGGTTTCTGCGACCTCTGCAACAACCAGCGGCAAGGCGGCCGCGGCGTCGCCGGCACCATCGGGGTTGGCTACGATTACCAGTTAACAAGCAAAATCGTCGCCGGTGTCTTCGGTGATTTCGACCCGACCGGCATCAAGGGCACGATTCAGGATCAGAACCCGATAACGGCTGGCAATATCAATGAGAACTGGTCATGGGCCGCTGGCGCCCGGCTCGGTTGGCTCGTGACGCCGCGAATTCTTACCTACACCGAAGCAGGCTTCAC
>SCSF01000057.1 GCA_004298435.1 Beijerinckiaceae bacterium | reverse complement strand
TTTTCGCATCCCGCTCTGATCGCCGCCCTTGCCGGGCACGAAATCACAAAGGAAAATGGGCAGATGCCGTCGCCGCATCGGCTTGCCCGGCAAGCATAGAGGGGCGCTGTGGGGCGGACAAGCAGTGAGATGCGCGCCTCATTTTATTCGCGCGTGGTGTGGCGGCTCTTTAATTTTGGAAATCGTTTACGATCTAGGCGAAAGCGGCAGCGCCGCCCCGAACAATGAGGTTTCTTCCCATGACCGATGAAAAGCCCGCTGAGGGAGCAAACCTGTGGGGCAAAGCCCCGCCATCCGATGCCTGGCGCTGGCGCCGGTCCGACTCGGCGCTCACCCGCCTCCTGGGCGGCAGCCCTGTGAATGTCGTGGTGCGGCTGTTTTTCCTATCGCTGATCGTTGGCGCGCTTTTGATGTGGCTCGACATCCGGCCGCAGGATGTGATCGACGCGGTCGTGCATTTCTTCCGGCACATCTGGGCGATGGGTTTTGACGCCATTCGCGAGCTCGGCAATTATATTCTGGCCGGCGCGGTGATCGTCATTCCGATCTGGCTCATCATTCGGCTTATGAACGTGCGCTCTCTGCGATGAAACAAATTCAGACCTGCGGACCGGAAGTCCGCAGGTCCGGATCGCGAACCTCCGGTCCGCGTTTCAACTCACTGTATATCTGCGGCGCGGATTTTCCCCTCTGCCCAATCCGTGGCAGTCGCGCCCGTCGATTCTGCCAGTTGACGATTGCGTGGTAGCCGCCGCAGCAGCCCGTCCTTGATTTCGGGGATAAGTTGCGAGCCCTTGTAAACGAGCGCGGAATAAAGCTCGATGAGGTTCGAGCCCGCTTCGATCTTCGCCATTGCGGTTGCGGCGCTCTCGATGCCGCCGATGCCGATCAGCGGAAACTGTTGTTCGACGCGCACATAGGCCTGCGCAAGAACGCGCGTTGAAAGTTCAAATAGCGGCCGGCCGGAAAGGCCGCCTGTCTCCTTTGCCAACCGCCGGTCATGCAGCTCTGGCCGCGAGAGAGTCGTGTTGGAAATTGCCAGCGCATCGATGCGGCGCGCACGGCAGATGTGGATGATGGCATCGAGTTCGACAAGGTTCAGATCGGGCGCGATCTTCAAAACGACAGGCTTGCGTCCATGCTTTGAGACAAGCTTGTCGCGCACCTCAAGCACGCGCGCGATCAGATCATCGAGCGCCTGTTCCTTTTGCAGATCGCGCAAACCCGGCGTATTGGGCGACGAGACGTTGACGACAAGGAAATCTGCATATTCGCCGAAGGCCTCTATGCCCGCGACATAATCCGCGATGCGGTCCTGCGCGTCCTTGTTCGCACCAAGGTTGACAGCAAGCTGTCCGCCTTTCGGTCGCCTGTGCGCCAGCTTCTGGCGCATGGCTGCATGGCCGGCGCTGTTGAAGCCGAAGCGATTGATGACCGCGCCATCGTCACTCAGCCGGAAAAGGCGTGGACGCGGATTTCCGGGCTGCGGCCGCGGCGTCACCGTGCCGGCTTCGACAAAGCCGAAGCCGAGGCCAAGCATCGCGTCTATGACTTCTCCGTTTTTGTCGAAGCCCGCCGCGAGGCCCAGCGGATTGGAGAAAGTGAGCCCAAATGCCGAGATGGCAAGCCGCGGATCATCAAGCGGCGGAGACCGCGGCGGCAGGAGCGAGAGCGCCTTGACCGTCAGCCGATGTGCCGCTTCCGCATCGAGCCTGAGAAGCAATGGGCGGGCAAGACCGTCGAAAAATTCAATCACGCGAGATCATCCGGAAAGACATGGCCACCAGCACCGAACGGCAGCGGCTTCACCCAGGCGACAGCACCCATCGTCAGCGGCCCGTAAAGATGCGGGAACAAGGCGCCGCCGCGCGAAACCTCGTATCGCAGAAGGCCGCCGAGCTTCATCGGATCGACGCCCACGAGCAAAAGATCCTCTTGCCTCGCGAAATGTTTGGCGGCTGTTTCGCGGACCTGCGCTGCCGTTGAGAAATGGATGAAGCCGTCCGCAAGATCGACGGCTGCGCCAGCGAAGACGCCTTTCGCTTCAGCCTCGCGCCACAGATCTGCGGGGACGATCTTGTAGATGAGGGGCATGCTTCGACTCTCGTTTCACCAAGCTGGAGAGTGCGGCCACGTAACTTTCATCCGCGTAACAAAAAATAGAATGCAAATGCAACTTATGCCGAGGTAGCAGGCTCCTTTCCATCGCTTCTCCAAAAGCACATATGCTTCCCAAGCACACAACACATAAAGAATCGCTCGAAGCCCAAAGAGGGCCGTTTTAGCCGCCTCACTGAGGTTAGCCAGCATTTTAGAATCTCATCCGCATTAAAGATAAATGCCGATATTTTATACGGCTGTGCAGTAGCCGTTTGACTCTAATTTCTTCAGATATTGGCGTTTTCCAACTCTACTTTTATTAAATCAACCGCATCCCTCACGCCGCATCGCCCGTGAAAATCGAAAGTTCCTCTTCCGGCATGTGAAACAGATTGGCCTCGGCCGGAAAACGCCCTTCGCGCACCTCCTTGACATAATCTGCCGTGGCCGCGTCGAGCAACGGCCCGACATTGTGATAGCGCCGGTTGTGCCGGAAATTCGCTGGCGTAAAGCCGAGCATGTCGCAGATGACGAGAACCTGCCCGTCGGTGAGACGCCCCGCGCCGATCCCTATGGTCGGAGCCTTGATGGCGCGGGTGACCGTGGCGGCGACTTCCTCGGGGATCAACTCGAGAACCAGCATCGAAATGCCGGCCGCATCGAGGGCGCGCGCATTGGCGAGCAGCGATTTTGCCTCCTGCGCCGAGCGGCCCTTCAGACGTTTCTCCAGATGGTGCTGCGGCTCCAGCCCGAGATGGCCGCAAACGCCGATGCCTGCGGCGACAAGCGCCGCGGCGATGGCGGGACGCGGTCCTTCGAATTTGACGAGATCGGCGCCCGCCTCGCGCAGCATGCGTGCGCTGGCAACCGCCTGCTCCGGCGTGTCATAGGTGCGATAGGGCAAGTCGGCGAGGATCACCGTCTCTGGCGCACCGCGCCGCACCGCGCGCACATGATGCGCGATATCGGCGAGCGTCACTTCCTGCTCGCTCTTGTAGCCGAGGATATTGGTGCCGACGCTGTCGCCGACGAGAATGACATCGACGCCGGCCGCGGCTTCCGCCCGCGCGGTCGGATAATCATAGGCGGTGAGCATCGCGATTTTTTCACCCCGCCGCTTCATCTCGAAAAAGCGAGAGGATTTGCTCGATACACCGCTCGATATCTGGTTCATCTGATCCTAGAGCCGTTTCGGCTCTGACAGAATCAGAACCACGGCTCTACTCCTTTGTTTTAACGCATTTTCTTCACGCAAACCGGAAGTCCTTTCGCTCGAAAATGCTCTGATCCTCATCGCGCCTTGACCTTCCGGCGATCCGGTTCATTTATGCGGACCGCGACGGCAGCCGCCGCTAGAGGGGGGTGCGAAAAAGTGGATACCGGTTTTTCGCAAAAGTCCCGCTCTAATTTATTGAAATCGATCACATTACATGCGTTCAGGCCGATGCGGCCCAAACGCATCGTGATCCAGTAGGAAAAACGCCGCCAGCGCTGTGAATCTCGGGCATAATCCCAATGCTGCGCTGCTCCTCATTTATAGTGTGCGGTCCCGAACCTGAAGATGCCGATGCGATTCGCACCCTCTTTTCTCGAAGAACTGAAGGCGAGACTTCCCGTCTCCGAGGTGGTGCGGCGGAAGGTCAAGCTGATGAAGGCGGGCCGCGAATGGCGCGGCCTGTCGCCCTTTACCTCGGAAAAGACGCCGTCTTTCTTCGTCAATGACCAGAAAATGGCCTGGTTCGATTTCTCCTCGGGCCGGAACGGCAATATTTTCGATTTTCTCATTGCGACGGAAGGCTTGTCTTTTCCCGAGGCGGTCGAGCGGCTGGCCGCCGATGCGGGCCTGCCGCTGCCCAAAAACTCGCCGCAGACCGAGGAACAGGAGAAGCATCGCGCCGGGCTGCATGAGGTTTTGGAACTCGCGGCGCGTTTCTTCGAGGCCGAACTGACGCGCGATCGCGGCGCGAAGGCTCGCGGCTATCTCATCCAGCGTGGCCTTGGCCTGGAGATCCAGAAACGTTTCCGGCTCGGCTATGCGCCGGGCGATAAATTCGCGCTGCGCGATGCGCTCGCCGCCAGGGGCGCGTCGGCCGAAACCCTCGCCGAGGCGGGGCTCCTTGTCACCGGCGAGGACATTGCGGTGCCTTACGACCGGTTTCGTGACCGGGTGATGTTTCCGATCTGTGACCGCTCCGGCCGCGTCGTCGCTTTCGGCGGCCGGGCGCTCGAAAAGGACGTGCATGCTAAATATCTGAATTCGCCGGAAACACCGCTCTTTCACAAGGGCGGCATGCTCTACAACCATCACAATGCCCGCAAGGCAGCGCATGAGAAGGGCACGGTGATCGCCGTCGAAGGCTATGTC
>SCSF01000007.1 GCA_004298435.1 Beijerinckiaceae bacterium | reverse complement strand
CGTTGCGGTCATCCGGCAGTTCGAAATCCGGGGCTTTATCGCCGGGAGCCAGCTTCTTGCTCATAATCGCCTTCCTTTCGTCTCATTAAACGGTAATTCGCAAGTTATTGGATGCGCGGGAACGGATGACCGTGCGAGCTTCGACAAAACCCCGCGAGTCGGGTACGAATCAGGTTTCCAGAGCCGATCACGGTTATGCGGAATCACTCGAAATTCACAGGATTGGGACAATTCGGCTCTGTTCAAGGAAAACGGAGCATGTCCGCGGCAGAGGGCTGAAACCCCTTCCGGGACGTGCCCTGATACGCGCTCCAGGCGAAAGGTCCCATGGGCTTGGCCGACGATAGTGAAGGTCTGCACTCCGGATCGGATTTCGTGGGCAAGCCGCGGCCCGACTGTTCCGGAACGATCGTGCGGGCCTGGCCGTTCAGATTGCTCCACTCCCGGTCGCGCAGGGCGTGCATTTGCAGACGCACGCTCGGATCGTTCACCTGCTTTATACTCCTTCTCGCTGTGGCGATTGGTGCTGTCTCGGCCTATCTCGCCAAGGCGCCGATCGAGCTTGGCGGTATGGGAACACGCATCAAGCATGCGCTGAACGAGCATATCAGCCACGGCTACTCCTTCAGCGTGGGGCCTGTTTCCCTTGTAAGCCACGGTTTTGGACCGGCCCTGAGCATCAAGAATCTGACGTTGTCGGATGCGTCGGGCCACGCGATCATCTCGGCCCCGCGCGCCGAAGTATCGGTTGATATACCCGACCTGCTGATCGGCAAGATTGTGCCGAAGCGGCTGGAGATTTTCGGCATCGAAATGCGTCTCGAACTGCTGCGCGACGGTTCGCTGGCTGTATCGGCTGGCGGCAGCCGCCAGGGCGCAACGCCATTGCTGCCGCTCGCCGCGGGGATCGGCGATCTCGGCATCGGGCGGCAGCAGGCTGCGGTGCAGATCGAAAAGCCGGCGCCCGCCGCCGTCACAGGTCACGCAGTCGGCTCGCAATCACAGAAATCGGATGTGCCGCAGCGCTCCCTGATCGTCAAACGTATCGGCGCGGCGCTGCGCCTTCTCGTCGATATGTCCACTAAGGCGGATAGCCCGCTGGCCTCGCTTGACAGGCTCGGCATCGCCCATGGAAAGCTCGTCATCACCGATCGCACGACCGAACAAACCCGCGTCTATGAAGGGCTGCATCTCGCCCTCACCAAATCGAGCCACGGCAAAAACTTCTCGCTTTCGGCCGAGGGGCCGAACGGCACCTGGTCGATTGTCGCCGATGCCTCTGGCGTTCCCAGCAGCACGCGCCACCTCGACATCAGCGCCAAGAACATATCGATCGACGAGATTCTTCTCGTAACCGGCTCACGCAAGCTCGGCGTCGATTTCGACATGCCGATTTCAAGCAAATTCAGCATGGCTCTCGCGCCCGATGGTGGCCTTACGGAGATCGCAGGGAAGGTCAATTTCGGCTCCGGTTATCTGCGCTTCGAGGATCCGAACGACGAACCGAAGATGATCGATTCCATCGCCACGGCCTTTCATTGGGATCGCGCCAATCGCCGCATCGCGATCGACAAGGCGCAAATCCACTCGGGCGGCACGGATTTCGATTTCAAGGGCGTCCTCGCTCCGCCGACGCACGAAGGGGATGACTGGCGGCTTTCCCTCGTCAATCCGCGGCAGGAAATTTACGGCGCCGAGCGCCCCGGCGAACTGCCGATCGTTCTGTCCAAGGTCGGCTTGTCGGCGCGGATCAATCTCGCGGCCAAAAAACTGACGCTTGACCGGTTCGAATTCAGCGGTCCGAAATGCAGTTTCGCGATGAGCGGCACGATCGACTGGACCAAGGGGCCGCATATCCGGCTCGGGGCTTCCATCGGGCCGACGCAGAGCCGCGTTGCGGTGCGGCTGTGGCCATCTTTTATGATAGCGCCGGTGCGAAGCTGGTTTCTGTCGCATTGGAAAGGCGGAATCATCGAAAGTGGTTCGCTGCGGGTCGATTTTGATGCCGCGACCATTGCGGCAATGAAATTGCAGCATGCGCCGCCGGACAAGGCGGTGGCGCTGGATTTCACCGTTTCAAAGGGTGTCGTTGAATTTCTGCCAGGGGTTCCGCCTTTGCATGATGTCGAAGGCACAGGCCATATCACCGGACGGACTTCGACATTCATCGCCACCAGCGGCCGGCTCGATACGGCGACCGGCGGCCAGCTTGTTCTGTCGAACGGCAGCTTCCGCGTCTTCAATGCCGAAGTAAAGCCGACGCCGGCGCAGTTTTCGGCGCAAGTCGCGGGTAGCGTCCAGGCGGTCGGCGCTCTGCTCAACCTCGCTGCGCTGAAACCCTATGCCAGCCTGCCGATCGACCCGACGACCTTGCAGGGCAAGATCGAGGGCACATTGGGCATCGGCCTCCGCCTTGGCCCGGTGATCAAGCCGAAAGATACAAAGCTGACGATCGACGCCACGGCGACGGATCTGACGGCGCAGCATCTGATCGGCAAGGAATCGCTCGAGGACGCGACGCTGCACGTTCTCGTGGGCGCGAGCGGCATGAAGGTCACGGGGCAGGGGCAGCTCTTCGGTGCGCCCGCCTCGATCGATATCGAAAAGCCAATCGACCAGACGGCCATGGCGACCGTCAGTCTCGTCCTCGACGATGCGGAGCGGGCAAAACACGGGCTCGGCGCCTTCTCCAATGTCACCGGACCGATTACGGCTAAAATAACCACGCCTCTTGGCGTGCCTCCGCCGATCAAAGCCAATATCGATCTCGATCTGACCCATGCCGCGGTCGTGGGCCTGCCGGGCATTGCGAAAGCAGCGGGCCGCCCCGGCAAAGCGAGTTTCATCCTCGAAGTCGGCGACAAGGGAACGCAGATCCAGCAATTGCTCGTTGACGCTGCGCCGATCGAGGCGCGCGGCTCAGTGCAACTCGGCAGCGACGGTTCGATGACTTCGGCCAGGTTTTCACAAGTCCGGTTTTCGCCGGGCGACGATATGAAGGTTGATGTCGCCAAGTCCGGCAATGGCTACAAGATGATCGTCCGCGCGACGACGTTCGATGCGCGTCCCTTCCTCCAGCATTTGACGTTTGCGAAGAAGAACCAGCCCGCCGCCGCGGATGCCGATGACCCGCATGGGTCGAAGAAAGCCGACAGCAAGGATGCCGTCGGCGCCAAGGATTTCGATATCGATCTGAAGTCTGCGGTGCTGAAAGGCTACAACAAGACGGTTCTGTCGAATGTCGATCTGCGCATCGTCAAGCAGGGCGACAAGCTGCGCCAGTTTTCAATCGACGGACGCTTCGGCCATGCGCCGATCTCCGGCTATCTGGTGGGCGCGAATTCTCCGTCGCCGCAGTTGAATTTGAGCACGCGCGACGCCGGATCCCTGCTGGCGTTCCTCGACCTCTACAAGCACATGGAAGGTGGGCAGTTGAGCGTCGCGATCCGGCTTGGCAACGATGCGCTGGCCGGCGCGCTGCGGATCAAGAACTTCATCCTGCGTGACGAACCGGCGTTGCGGCGCCTTGTCGTTGAAGGCGCGCAGCAGCGGCCCATCGGCATGCAGGCTTCCAGATCCGGAGCGAACCATCCGAATTTCGACCCCAATTCCGTCGCCTTCTCGCACCTGCAAGTCAATTTCCAGCGCGCCGGCGACCGGCTCGATATACGCAACGGCACGATGTACGGGGCGGATATGGGTCTGACCGTCGATGGCTGGCTCGATTTCGCGCGGGATCGCGTCAGCATGGACGGCACATTCGTCCCGGCCTATGGCGTGAACAATCTCTTCTCGCAGGTGCCCTTGTTTGGTCCGCTGCTTGGCGGCGGCGCGCATGAAGGGTTGTTTGCAGTTAATTACACAATATCAGGCGCAGCCTCGAAACCGACGCTGAACATCAATCCGCTGTCGGCTATCGCGCCCGGATTCCTTCGCAAAATCCTTGGCGCCATGGACCCGAATGTGCCGGATGACGCCTCGAACTCATTCGGTTCGGCTTCCTCACCGCCGCAATGAGGGAAGGGCGTGGCGAGTTTGCGCAATTTGTCACGCTATCATTGCGAGCCGCAGGCGACACAATCCAGTTTTTCCAGGTCCTGTTGACGAATGAGCGCATCCACAGTCGGATGGCGGCGATGGGGACTCGGAACTCAATGTCCATTGTGCCGGCGCGAGGCGGTCGGTTGATGCCGCATGTCTCGAAGACTAATGGGAGATGTTCATGCTGAATGCGAATTCAGCCGGTGCCGGCCGACTATGGTCGTTCCGGCGCAAGAAGTCGAGGAGATCATCAGAAATGCTTCGGCGAAGAGCAGACCACATCGAAGCCTGAGAAATTTGAGAGACCTCATTCACGAAACGTATCCATGCGACAATTTTCAAGCGTATCTCCCGACCGCGCAGTCGATCGTGACTTTGACATTCTCTGTACGACAACCGGGGGAATGGAACCTTACGATTCGATTCAAATGTACGCGCAAACCTATGTACTTAAAAAAAGCCCTGAGAACTCTCGCGATTGGTTCCAGATCATGAAGCCATATGCAAAGACAATTCCTGTCGAGGGCAACGTTCGGATTATCAAGAATGTTGTTGGCCATAAAAGCGCGTCGAGCATCCCTAATATTTTGAAATTGAAAGTATTTTGCAAATTCATTGGGGCGGATTATGAATTTCTACAGTATATAGGGTCAGCTATAACGAATGCCGAGAGTGAAGCTCGTCCTTTTAGGTCGCTAGCAATTGTAAATCGCGACGATTTAAGGAGAGCAAATGTTAATGCGCCGGATGAAACTATAGTTGTATTTGACGAATACGTCGTATTATCTGACAGTAAGGACAATTTTAGATGACACCTATCGCGCGACTGCGCCTCCTCGCAATGACGGCTAACCACGTTTTGCTCGGCAATGGGTGTGAGCGAAGCGAAGCCTCAAAGGTGAGGGTCGTGTCGCCTATTCCGTTCTTAAAAGCACATGCTTCTTCTTGCCGAGCGAGAGCTTGATCGCGCCGCCAGCGAGATCCGCGGCGGTCAGGCTCGCACGTTCGTCGGTGACGGCGGCATCATTGACCTTGAGGCCGCCGCCCTTCACCTGCCGCCGCGCCTCGCTCGTTGAGGCGACAAGTCCTGCCTTGACGAAGGCGGCGAGGACACCGAGGCCCGCGGCAAGCTCTTGCGGCGATACCGTTATGCTCGGCAGATTTTCAGCCAACGTGCCTTCCTCGAAGGTCTTGCGGGCCGTCTGCGCAGCCTCTTCGGCAGCCTCTCGGCCATGCACCATGGCCGTCGCCTCGGTCGCGAGAATCTTTTTGGCTTCGTTGATCTCGGCATCGCACAGCTTTTCGAGCCTTGCGATCTCATCGAGCGGCAATTCCGTGAACAGCTTGAGGAAGCGGCCGACGTCGTCGTCCTCGCAATTGCGCCAATACTGCCAGTAGTCATAGACGTTCAGCATATCGGCATCGAGCCAGACAGCGCCTGCTGCGGTCTTGCCCATTTTGGCGCCGGAGGCGGTCGTGAGCAGCGGCGAGGTCAGGGCATAAAGCTGCGATGTTCCCATGCGCCGGCCGAGGTCGATGCCCGTGACGATATTGCCCCATTGATCCGATCCGCCCATCTGCAACGCGCAGCCGTAACGCTTGTGCAGTTCGACGAAATCATAAGCCTGAAGGCACATATAATTGAATTCAATGAAAGAAAGCTCGTATTCGCGTTCAAGCCGCAGCTTCACGGAATCCATCGCAAGCATGCGATTTATCGAGAAATGCCGCCCGACATCGCGCAGGAAGTCGATGTAGTTGAGGGTGGTGAGCCATTCGGCATTGTCGGGCATCAGCGCATCGCTCTTGCCGTCGCCGAAGCTCAGGAACTTCGCGAAGACGCGTTTGATGCCGGCCTTGTTGGCGTCGATCGTCTCCAGCGAAAGAATCTTGCGGCTCTCGTCCTTGCCGGAGGGATCGCCAACCCGCGTCGTGCCGCCACCCATCAGCGCGATGGGCTTGCCGCCGGTCTTTTGCAGCCAGCGCAGCATCATAATCGGAACGAGCGATCCGACATGCAGGGAGGGCGCGGTGCAATCGAACCCGACGTAGGCGGTCAGCGCGCCGTTCCGTGCTTTCTCGTCAATGCCTTCGAGATCGGAACATTGATGCAGATAGCCGCGCGCTGTCAGAACAGCGAGAAAGTCGGATTTGGGCGTGAAATTATGAGACAAGGAGAACCTGTGAGCTGGAAAGAATTTTGGGCCATAGGAATACCCCCAAAATCGGGAAGCTGAAGCATATTTTCAATGGAAGAGGTAACCGCGCCCCGTTCCCGACCGAAGCGGAGCTTCGGGCCGGGTGGAAGCAAGCTCTGGGGCTTTCGCTGGGAAAGCTACGTCCTATCTGCAATCCGGATCTCGAGCCTGTCGAGCCCTTTCACGCGATAGATCACGAAGGAGACGAGCCATGCGGCGACGAAGAGCCCGATGATGCCGAATCCGAGCGTGTTGAAATGATCGTTGAGGTTGCCGACGACATTCCAGAACCCGCCTTTCAGCGAAAACTGATCGCCGATCAGGCCGAAGGCCTCGACGCCGCCGATGAAGAGGGCGACGATGACCGAAACCAGCGTGATCGTCATGTTGTAGTAGAGCTTGCGGATCGGCTTGACGAAGGCCCAGTCATAGGCGCCGAGCATCATAATGCCATCAAGACTGTCGATCAGCGACATGCCGGCGGCAAACAGTGCCGGAAACACCAATATGGCCTCAATTGGCAGGCCTTTCGCGGCTTGCGCGGCTGAGATGCCGAACATGGCGACTTCGGTCGCCGTGTCGAATCCAAGACCGAACAGAAACCCGAGCAGAAGCATATGCCAGCTCTGCGTCACGAGCCGGAACAGAGGCCGGAAGATGCGCGAAAGAAAACCGCGCTTGTTGAGAAGAATGTCGAAATCATCCTCGACATAGGCGCCGCCTGCCGACACGCGGCGGTAGTTTTTATAGATCGAAACGAAGATGACGATGTTCATGGCCGCGATGGCCAGGAGGAATAGCGCCGATACGAGCGTGCTCAGCGTTCCGCCGATCGCCTGAAAGCTCTGGAAGCGGCCGAGCAGCGTCGCGGCGCTCGCCACGGCCGCGGCGACGATGACAATCACGGTCGAATGGCCGATCGCGAAGAAGAAGCCGACGGCGACAGGCCGCTTCTTCGCCTGCATCAGCTTGCGGGTCACGTTGTCGATCGCCGCGATGTGATCTGCATCTACCGCGTGGCGCAGGCCCAGGCCGTAAATGACGAGCGCGATGCCGAGAAGAGCGGGCTTATCGTGAAAGGAGGCGAGCGCCCAGAGCCATGTCGCGGCATTGAAGAGGACAAGCCCGCCCAGGATGAGTGCGAGCCGGGATTTGAGATCGGCCGTGCCGGCCGAGAAGAGCCTTATCAGGGAATTAAACATGGATATCTGCCTTATGACGTCTGATGTCATTGCAAAATGAAGCCGCAAGGCAATTGCGAACTCCACATCGAGACACCCCGCCCGATGTTTCTGCGCTGACGTCCGGCGATGGCAGGTCTCCTGGCTCGCGAGTCGACGCCATCTCCGCCTTCCCAGACCTTATTGAATCGGTCCAGTGGCAGAAGGGAGGTGGCTCGTCGCTTACAGTTGCGGGGGCAGCCGCGGCTTCGAACATTCAGAGACATTCGGACACGTCCGAATGTCTGAAATGACTCTCACCGCGTTCCCTTTTGATCCCCGAGGGGAACCATCGACTCGATGGTAGAGCGGGATGCACGTCGAGGTCAATGCGGAGCAGGAACAGTCCCCGATGGCGGTGAGTTCTCGCCGAGCACAACGCCGTTGACCTTCTGTCCGTACATGGACATTGCGCTGTTGTGATATTTTTTCCGCGTCTCCGAGACGGAACCATTGAAGCGCGGATCCTGCGGACGATCGTGGCTGTCGATATAGGTCGCGACATCCCAGGAGTCCTGATCGGATAATGTGCCGGCTTCTCCAAGCGGCATGTTGGCCTTGATAAAGGCCGCGGCCGTGCTGATCGAGTGCATGCCGGCGCCCCAGTTATAGGAATGCGCGCCCCAGAGCGGCGGGAATACGGTGTCCCCCTGCGCCGAAAACTGGCCCTGGCCCTCTGCGCCATGGCAGACCGCGCAATGGCTCGCATAGACTTCCTGCCCATGCGCGTAGTCGAGTTTGGCCGGTTTTTTCAGCCTCGGATAGCCACGCCCCGGCAGGCTGACGCCCGTGGGCGCACCCTTGGCGAGGAAATAGGCATAGGTCTGGAGCGCGACGAGAACCTTGTCACCCGCCGGAGGAGCCTTTCCGTTCATGCTGAAACGGAAACAGCCCTGCAACCGCTCCTCGAAGGTGTTCACATGCTTGTTCTTGGAGCGATAGGCGGGATAGACGACATAGGCCGCCCAGAGCGGCGAGGCATTGGCGAGCCTGCCGCGATCGATATGGCAATTCGCACATTGCAGGCTGTTGCCGACGAAGCCGGGCGCATAGTGCTGCGTGTCTGTGAAGATGGCTTCGCCAAGCCGCACCATCTTGCCGAATTCATTGTTCGGGATGGCGCTCTCGGGCGGCGGCGTGAAGGCAGCGGGGGTGGAAACCGGCTTGGCGGCTTCGGTCCTGAAGGGAGTCGCAATGGCGGGAGTGGCTTTGCCAGAGAGCGGCAGACTCGCGTAATAGGCGGCCACGGATTCGATCTGCGTCTTGTCGAGCTTTGTGGCGACGCCCTTCATCAGGCCCAGCGGATCGTTATGCCGATCGCCCTTCTGCCAGCTCAGGAGTTGATTGGTAATATAGCTTGCGTTCTGCCCGGTGAGGCGGGGAAAAGCCGATCCGACGCCTGAGCCCGCTGGCCCATGGCATTGATCGCAGGCGGGTACGCCCTTTGTCCATTCGCCGCGCTGCGCCAGCACCGCGCCGGCAGCAATAAGATCCGGCTTGGCCGCTCCGCCAGTTTTGGCTTCCGGCGGGTTGAGACCGGCGAAATACGAGGCGACGGCCTGCCGGTCGGTATCGCTTAGTGCCTTGGCAATCGGCCCCATGACGTCGTTTTGCCGGGCGCCGCTGGCGAAGCTCACGAGCTGGTGGACGATATAGCCCGCGTTGAGGCCAGCGAGCCGGGGCACTTCCTGGTTGCCTTCTCCGAGCTTGCCATGGCAGGCGGAGCAGGCCATTGCGCCCTGCCCATTGCCCTTGAGCGCGATGTCCTGGCCACTTGCGGCATAGGCAAGTCCGCCCGGGCAGAGGATCAATGCGGCTGCGGCGAGCGCCGCGCGGCGTGAATATCCAATCATGTCTCTTCCCCCTCCCGCCGATTGTTCACCCATTCGCGAGTTGGTTCAACCTCCGGGAGGCCATCCTGCGCGACGAAACCGGCACTTGCCGGAAATTGGTTTTTCTTGTCTTTGCTCCGGCTTGAGACGTGAAATTTCAGGCCGGAAAAGGGTTTGTCGATGTCTATGCTTCGCGCGATCGGGCTGATGAGCGGCACGTCCATGGACGGCGTCGATGTCGGGCTTATCGAGACCGATGGCGAAAGCCTTGTCACGCAAGGCGCGGTGCATCCCTTTGCCTATACGCCCGAGGATCGCGCGCTGCTGCGCGCCGCGCTCGACGCGGCGGCGGGGCTCACCGATCGCAAGGCGCGGCCGCAGGCCATCGCAGAGGCTGAGGCGATGATCACAAAGCGTCACGCGGAAGCGGTTGAGGCTTTCCTCAGCATGGAAAGTTTGGCGCGCGAGTCGATCGATGTGGTCGGGTTCCACGGCCAGACGGTGCTGCATCGCCCCGATGCTGGCCTGACGATCCAGATTGGCGACGGCGTGGCGCTGAGCCGGATGCTGGGACTGAGGGTGGTGCATGATTTCCGCGCTGCGGACGTTGCGGCGGGCGGGCAGGGCGCGCCGCTCGTGCCGATCTATCACAAGGCGCTCGCGCAGGCGGCGGGCTTCACCGAGCCGCTGGTCGTCATCAACATCGGCGGCGTCGCCAATCTTACTTATCTGCATGGCGACGCTGAACCGCTGGCTTTTGATACGGGGCCGGGCAATGCGCTCATCGACGATCTGATGGTGCGCCGGCAAGGCGTTGCGATGGACGAGGGCGGCCTGACGGCGGGGCAGGGAAAGATTGATTACGTCGCGTTCGTCGAATTGCTGCGCGATCCTTATTTCGAGAAGGCTCCGCCGAAGTCTCTCGACCGGAACGCCTTTTCGATTGCCCGCGTCGAAGCGCTGAAACTTGAAGACGCCGCCGCGACGCTCACAGCCTTCACCGCGCAGAGCATCGTGAGCGGCCTCGACCATGTGCCGGAGCCGCCGAAGCTCGCTGTTCTGTGCGGCGGCGGCGCGCATAATCTCACCTTGCGCTGGGAATTGATGCAGCGGCTTCCCTGCGGCCTCGTGCTGGCCGACAGGATGGGCTGGTCCGCAGATGGCATGGAAGCGCAGGCGTTCGCCTATCTCGCCGTGCGGCGGCTGAAAAATCTGCCGATCACCTTTCCGACGACGACGGGAGTCAAAGCGCCTTTGGCCGGTGGCTGCGTAGCCGCGCCGTAACACGTTTGTTTCAGAGGGAAAATATGAACGACAACAATCCGCGCCGCCCCGATTATCCAATCGATCCGATGTTCATTCGTCGCTGGTCGCCGCGTGCCTTCACGGGCGAGCCCGTGCCGGAGGCTGATCTCCGCAGCATGTTCGAGGCGGCGCGCTGGGCGCCCTCGTCAAGCAATGTGCAGCCGTGGCGGTTTTTCTATGCGCTTGGTGGCACGCCGCATTTCGCGAAATTCCTGGGGTTGCTTTCGGAAGGCAACCAGATCTGGGCGAAAAACGCCGGCGCACTTATTGTGCTTGTCTCGAAGACGCATCAGATGTCTTCGCGCGAGAAAACTTTAGTGCCAAATTACAGCCATTCCTTCGATACAGGAACGGCCTGGGGCTTTTTCGCAATCGAGGCCTCACGCATCGGCTGGGCGACGCATGCGATGGCCGGCTTCGACAAGGCCCGCTCCATCATTGAACTGGGCCTTCCCGAAGGCTATCGGCCGGAAGCGGCGATTGCCGTTGGCCGCCGCGCCGACAAGTCAGTTCTGCCGGAGGCGATCCGCGCGCGCGAAGTTCCCAACAGCCGCAATCCTCAGACGGATTTTGTGTTTGAAGGTGGCTATCCGAAGGAGTGACAACTTGCTCTTCCTTCTCCCGACCGAACTCGGGCTTGCCCGAGTTCGGCATTTTGAATGCGCAAGTCGGCAACAGCCGACTTGCGTGTGGGAGAAGAGACGGCAGCCCGGGCGCTTGCCGCCGCACTCACGCCGCGAGCGCCGACTCCGGCGCCTGCACCAATCAGCCGCATCTTCCGCTCTTACTCTGAAGAATGGACTTGCCTTTTCCGTAAAAAATAAAAGATCAATCCGACGCTTATCAGACTCTCGATAACTACGAGGGAAGCTACAGAGGCATCACGCACCACGCGAATTGATTCCGCCACTTTGTAGATTTCGATTTGAAAAAGAGGAATCACGGCACAACTGCTGACAAAAATCAGCCACGCCAGAACTCGGCGCGTCGAATATCGTGGAAATTTGTTCCAGTATAAAAAGAACCAACTTACGATTCCGAATTCGATGAATGACAAGAGTAACATCCAGGGCCAGACGTATCGAGGCACCATTTCCTCTTCTCCGACTGCTTGCGGAAGCGCTGCCCGGAAGCATGCTTTTGTGACAAAGGTTTCAGTCCCCCTCATCCTGAGGAGCCGCTTTAAGCGGCGTCTCGAAGGACGAGCCCATGATGAGACCAACATCTAGTCACCGATGCGATCGTTCTCGCAAACGAGTCATGTGTATTTCAGCTTGTCGTCCTTATTGACAGCACGAGCTGTAGCGAGAGCCATCTTTACAAAAAGTCTTGCTCCCCACGGTATTTTCGAGAATCCGTTTTTCCCGGAGATGTATTTCATGGCGATGATGCGCTGAGCAAGCACATGTCCTTGTTCGGCGGCCATAGATAAAAAGGTCTCTGGAGCATTTGGATCGCTGTCCAAATCGTTGTTGTCCGTGACAATTCGAAATGCCCAATACGCAGCAGAGGGGTTGCAATTAGCTACTGCCTTATAACACTGGTACGCTCGTCCTAACTCCCCTTCTTCATGGTAGATCCCTCCCAATCGGTAGGTACCCATCAGATAACCTGCTTCCGCCGCTACAGAGTAATACGTTTTTGCCCGCTCCAAATTAACGGGAACTCCATTCCCCGATTGATAGAGAATACCCAGACAATAGGCAGCTTCGCCTGATGCTTTAGACTCGGCCGTGACCAACCGTTCGAGCACCGGTAAAGCATCAGAAAACTTTTTTTGCTTCAGGTCACGCTTCGCCTGGTTAAGGGAAATAGTACCATTATCCATGCGCTTTCCCCGTCGGCACCATCTATCAACGCTAATATAATTCGGGATTCTCTGGAATCGCCGCACAATTGCCGACAAACATTGGTCACGCCGGAATTTGGCGCGCCAAACATCCTCACGCCGCGAGCGCCGACTCCGGCGCCTGCACAGACAGGCCGAGGCTTGCCGCGACCGCCGGATGCGTGATGTGACCGCGATGCACGTTCAGCCCTGCGCGCAGGCCCGGATCGGCGAGAATCGCCGCCGCGCCGCCAGCCGCAAGCGCCAGCCCGTAGGGCAGGGTGGCATTGTTCAGCGCATGGCTCGACGTGTGCGGCACGCTGCCCGGCATATTGGCGACGCAATAATGCACGATGCCGTCCACCACATAGATGGGGTCGGCATGCGTCGTCGGATGCGAGGTCTCGAAGCAGCCGCCCTGATCGATGGCGACATCAACGAGCGCCGCGCCTGGCTTCATCTGTTTCAGCATCGGCTTCGTCACCAGCTTCGGCGTGCTGGCGCCGGGGATCAGCACCGCGCCGATCACGGCGTCGGCGTTGAAGACTTCCGCCTCGATCGCGGCCGCTGAGGCATAGCGGGTGCGCACGCGCCCCTGAAATAGCGCGTCGAGCTCGCGCAGCCGCGGCAGCGAGCGGTCGATGATGCTCACCTCCGCGCCAAGTCCCACGGCCATCCGTGCGGCGTTGGTGCCGACAACGCCGCCGCCAAGCACAACGATGCGCGCCGGCGCAACGCCAGGGACGCCGCCGAGCAGCACGCCGCGGCCGCCATTCTGGCGCTGGAGGGCCATCCCGGCCGCCTGGATGGAGAGACGCCCGGCGACTTCGCTCATGGGAGCGAGGAGAGGCAGGCTGCCGCCCGGGCCAAGCACGGTTTCATAGGCTATGGCTGTGCAGCCGGAGGCCATCAGCCCTTCCGCCTGCCGCGGGTCCGGCGCCAGATGGAGATAGGCAAAGAGGATCTGCCCCTCGCGCAAC
>SCSF01000056.1 GCA_004298435.1 Beijerinckiaceae bacterium | reverse complement strand
CAGCATCCCCCACCGCCCGCTTCGCCTCAAAGCGGACAGCCCAGCAGACCAAGGATAAGGGGGTCAATTTTCGGCGCCGATCCCCATACTTACAGGGTCAATATTCCACGCCGAAACACACCTGGATGACGCGGATGTCGACGCCGTCCTCGAGCAAATGCGTCGCGAAGCTATGGCGCAGCGTATGCGGGCTGATGCGCTTGGTGAGACCGGCCACCTTTGCGGCATCTTCGACGATCCGGCTGAGTTGGCGCGTGGTGATCGGCCTGACAGGGTTCTGGCCGGGAAACAGCCAGCCTCCCGGCAACATCGCACCTTGGCGATGCCCTTCCTTCCACCACGTCCTGAGTAAAGCGAGGAGATCGGGCGAAAGCATCGCATTGCGATATCGGCCGCCTTTGCCGCGCTCGACGCGGATCAGCATGCGCTCGCTGTCGATGTCGCCGACCTTGAGTGAAGCGACTTCAGCGACCCTGAGGCCTGCGCCATAAGCGACACTCAGTGCGGCGCGGTGCTTGATGCAGGTTGTGGCGCCGAGCAGCCGGGCGACCTCATCCGGGCTCAACACCATTGGAAGCTTGCGGGGATAGGAAATGCGGAGCAGCTTGCGTGACAGATCCGGGCGGTCAATCGTGGTGGTGAAAAAGAACCGCAACCCCGAGATATGGCTGTTCATCGCTGGCGCCGGCATTCCTGCCTCGCGCTGCTCGACTTGAAACCGGCGAATATCCTCTGGCGTGGCGAGGTCCGGCGAGCGGCCAAGGAATCCGGTGAAGCGCTCGACGATGCGCAAGTAGTCATGCTGCGTCTTCGCCGAGAAGCCGCGCATGTTCATATCCTCGATCATCCGCTGGCGCAGACCGGTAGCCGGAGTGAAAGGCTTGGTCATGGATGGCTCCTCTCAAGTTGAAAGGAGCTATCTTGGTCACATCACGTATCGGCGCCCTCAGAGGCATGCGCAATGTTCAGATCGTTGCCACGCCCTCAATCCAAGCGCCTCCCGCGAAGCGGGTTCGTTCACCGGCCCATTCCAGTCATTGAGGCTGCACGGCGGAAGGACGGCTCCTCGGCGCCCAACTCCTTCCAAAACGTCGCGATGCGAACATCATTGCAAAACTCGTTTGCTCGTAGACGCATCTCCTTCTTCTCCTCTCGACTTTGGCGGCAAAGGAAGCATGCATGCGCATGCCTGCTCCGACGACCATTTGTCGTGATCGTTGGACGCGCTGATCAGCGGCCGTTTTAAGGGTGCCATCCCGAGCTCGGCAAAAATGAGCAGGCATCGAACGGTCGCCGGTATTGAAGCGGAGATATTCATGTCAATGGACGAACGCAGCAAGATCGTCGGTTTATTCCTGCATGATCTCAAACTCTTGCTTACCGAGGCATCCGGGCTTGCGTCAGTAGGTGTTGAGCTCGGAAATGCCGGTGCGATGGATCGCGCGATCCAAAAGCTCTTCGACATTGAACCACTTCTTATGGATGCACGTACCTTGTTGAGCGCCGCCATTCTGCAACATCGGCAGGAGAAGGAGGCTCTATAATTTTGTTCGGAACCCTTGCAGAAGCGACTGGACTTCCGTCGCCAACGAAGCATTGGTGTTCATGTCAGGAGGGCGTGCTTAGCCGACAGATTGACCCGCCTGACCTCCTCCCCCGCTGGCTGCAGCCGATCGCGGGGTTGAGGCGGTGGCAGCATCAGCTGCCCTGACCGAAGGAGGATCAACATGACCAATATCATCAAACTGACCGATAGCCAGTTGAAGCTGCTTACCGCCGCCGCGGAGCGCGAAGATGGCGCCGCGAGCGTACCGGAGAAGATGAAAGCCGTGGCAGCCAACAAGGTCGCGCAAGCCCTGATTGAGCGCAAACTCATGCGGGAAATCCGTGCCAAGCCCGGCATGCCGATCTGGCGCCGCGATGACGAGGCGCGATGCTTCAGCCTAGTGATCATGAGGGCGGGACGCAAAGCGTTGGAGATGCAGACCGCATCCGCCTTGGAGCAAAAGGCCCCGCGCCAGAACGGCCAGAAAGCGGAGAGCGTCCTCGAAACACCGGCTCCATCCGATCCCGAAGGTTCCAAGGAAGCTGCATCGCATCCAAGCGCCAACACATCCACAAAAACTTGCTCCGCCCGGGTCACCAAGAAATCCAAGATTATCGCTCTCCTGCAGCGGCCGGAAGGCGCCTCGCTCGAAGCCTTGATCGCGGCGACCGGCTGGCTCCCGCATACGACGCGTGCCGCTCTGACGGGGTTGCGCAAGAGCGGCTATGAGATCGAACGGCGGCAGGAAGAGGGCCGGGGATCGATCTATCGGATCGTCATCCCTGCAGCTTCGGAAGCGGCCTGAAATGACGACGAGCGCGCAGCGGAAGGAGGAGGCCGGCGTCGAGCCGGACTCCTTCGATCCGGATGAGGCCTTGATCCGAAGCCTCGAGGCTTTGGACGTGGCCATGCTCCGGCGGCGGTGGCGCTCCCTTATCGGGTGTGCTGCGCCGCCGCATCTCCCGCGATCCTTGCTGATCCGCGTGATCGCCTATCGTCAACAGGTTCGGACTTGGGGTGACCTCGATCGGGCGACCTTGAGGGCGCTCGCCGCGGCGACGGAGACGGGGGTGGCTGCAAAATCTGGAGCATCTGAGGCTGAGACGGAGAATCGAACAGAGCTGCGACCCGGCACGCTGCTCATCCGAGAACATGGCGGGGTCATGCATCGGGTGAGCGTGCGGGCTTCGGGTTTCAAATGGAACGGCCAGACCTATGACAGCCTGTCGAAGGTCGCGTTTGCGATCACCGGGACCCGCTGGAACGGGCCGCGGTTCTTCGGCCTGCGGATCAAGAAAGAGATAGGGCAGGGACAAGGCGAATCACGCTCCGCGAAAGGACGTCAATCTGCTGGGGCGCGAGGGGCATGAGCAAGGAAACGCTCCGCTGCGCGATCTATACCCGGGTGTCCAGCGATCAGGGGCTCGAGCAGGATTTTAACTCCCTCGACGCCCAGCGCGAAGCCGCCGAAGCCTATATCAAGAGCCAAGCCCATGAAGGCTGGAAACTCATCCGCACTCACTATGACGATGGCGGCTTTTCCGGCGGCTCCATGGAGCGGCCGGCCCTTCAGGCTTTGTTGGTAGCAATCGGCGAGCGCAAGATCGATGTGATCGTCGTCTATAAGGTCGACAGGCTGACTCGCTCGCTGGCCGATTTTGCCAAACTTGTCGAGCTTTTCGACCAGCACAAGGTCTCCTTCGTCTCGGTCACCCAGTCGTTCAATACGACGACCAGCATGGGGCGCTTGACACTCAATGTGTTGTTGTCCTTTGCGCAGTTCGAGCGGGAAGTTACCGGTGAGCGGATCCGGGACAAGATCGCGGCATCGAAGAAAAAAGGCATGTGGATGGGTGGGACAGTCCCGTTGGGCTACCGCGTTGAAGACAGAAAACTCGTGATTGACGAAACAGAAGCAGCAACCGTTCGTTGCATCTTCGACACGTTTCTGAAGGCTGGCTCGCTTTCCGAGACGCAGGCGAACTTGCGCAGCCGGGGGATCACCACCCGCCGCCGGGTTCTCTCAAGCGGCCGGATCATTGGCGGCGTCCCACTCACCAATGGCCCCCTACACTATCTGCTGACCAACCGGACCTATCTCGGCGAACTCAATCACAAAGGAGCCAGCTATCCCGGCGATCATGCGCCGATCATCCCGGTGGAGCTGTTCGCGGCGGTCCAGGCAAAACTCGCTGATGCCCGGAATGGTCGCATTGCCCATAGATCGAGGTCAGGCGCTTTGCTGTTGGGAAAGATCTTTGACGATCGCGGCAATCGCATGTCGCCCAGCCATGCGATCAAAGGTGGCATCCGCTATCGCTATTATATCTCGGCGGCGGTGCTTCAGGGTCGCAAGACCGAAGCCGGATCAATCTCACGTGTCGCGGCCGCTGACATAGAAGCTCTTGTAGAAACTGCGCTCACGGAGCGAATTAGCGTCTGCAAAATGCCCATGTCTGATGGCGCCGATCCTATCGATAAACTTCTCGACCGGGTGATCATCCGGCCAGGAGCCATCGAGCTTCTCTGGCGCGATCAAGAATCTGACGGATATACATCATCCACCAAGATTCCATGGACCCCACAGGCCAATAGCCGAAAGCGGGAGATCATCGCGCCGGCCAATGCCGCCGGCAAACCCCAGCCGATCCGCAACGATGAGCGGCGGCGGCTGTTGCGCTCGATCGCGGAAGCACGGCAGTGGATCGACGATCTGGCCGAAGGCTCGGTCGCCGATACTGCGGCGCTTGCCATCCGTGAGGGCCGGACCGAACGATCCATCCGCATGACGCTGTCTCTCGCCTTCCTCGATCCTCGATTGATCAAAGCTGCGGCAGAAGGACGCTTGCCCCGTGGTTATGGATGCTCGCGGCTGACTGGTTTGCCGATGGCTTTCGGTGATCAATGGCGAGTCTTAGGACTCCCGATCCCCAGCCAAGCGTAATCCCGCTGCGCGATCGTCAATACCGGCTCGGCATCAATCTCCCGCTCTAGCCGCCGCGAGATGATGGACAACCTGGGATTGCGTAACTCGGACAGCGAGCGCTGCGGGCCAAAAGATCTGTAACGCAATATTCTGTCAACGAGGTCAGCGAACTCGGCGTGATCGGGATTAGCTTTTTACACGACGACGATCGATTTCGCTTCGTTGCCACGAGCGCTTTTTTCGGAGCCAAATTTTCAACACGCCGCTCAGAAGAAGCACGCTGGCAAGCTGCCCGAGGGCGCACGAGGCCCAAAATCGAACCTGTCTCCGAAATTGTCGAACCGGTCTCTTGAGGCCGAAACACCATCGGTCCTCGGAAAACGGTTTTGAGGCGCCAGAGACTATCGCCAGGATTCGGGGAAAGCGCCCCGATGGGCGCCCTTTTCGGGTCTCCAGAGACCGGCGCGCCCTCGCATTCGCCCCGGAACTCGGGGCAGACAGAGGAAAACGGGGCAGGGCGGGAGTTCGACCGAAATGGCTGGTGGAGCTGATGAGATTCGAACTCACGACCTCTGCAGTGCGATTGCAGCGCTCTCCCAACTGAGCTACAGCCCCGGCCGAGGGGCTGTTTACGTCGGCCATTGCGCGCCTGTCAATGCGCCTCGGAGAGAAAGCGGAGCCAGATCGGCTGCCTCCCTGATCCCCCCTTGCCGGTCCGGCAGCGGCCAAGTAAACCGGGGTGGTCGCTACCGGCGGGATCTTATCCGCAGGTTTTTTCCCGGTGTGTCTCTACCGGGACGCCGTTCACTGGCATGTTCTTCATCGGCATGATCTTCATCAGCATGTCCGTGCCGGACTTCCGGAGCCCTTATGCGCGCTATTCTCGACGTCATCCTCCTCATCCTGCAACTCTACACCTATGTGATAATTATCGTGGCGATCCTTTCGTGGCTTGTCGCGTTCAATGTCATCAATGTTTACAATGAATTCGTGCGGTCGATATGGACCGCGCTAAACGCGCTGACCGAACCGCTTCTGCGGCCCATACGCCAGATACTTCCCGCTATGGGGGGTATCGATATTTCCCCGATCATCCTGATTATTTTGATCTATTTCATCGAAGACATCATCACTCGCTATATTTATCCTTACGTCATTTAGCTTCTGGTGGCGCAATGCGGACCGGAGGTCCGCGATCCGGACCGCGGACCTCCGGTCCGCAAGTTGCGTTCCTTTACGCGAGCCGGTAGCCGCTTCGCCCGGAAACGCAATAGAGCGATTCTGGTTCTGGCGGGGCGCGCCTTACCCCGCGAACCGCCGGCTCAGTCCCTTGTGAACCCGGACCATGAAGGCGGCTCCGAACAGTGGCACCAGAAGATTGACGACAGGAACCGCGGCGAGGCCGGAGACGAACAGCCCGGCGATGAAGATCTGCAAGCCATAGAGGCGGCGCATCGCATCGACATCTTCGATCGTGCGATAGCGCAGGGCGGCAAGCTCGAAATAGCCGCGGCCGAAGAGATAGGCGTTGGCGAGGAAGAACACGATTGCGTTGACGCCTGGCACCAGCAGCAGAACCAGCGCCAGAAGGTTTACGAGCACCGCGACGAGGGTGAATTTTGCCGCTACGCGAACGACATCGCCCAGCGGCGGCGTCTTGCCGACCGGCCCGGAGGGGTCGACGCCGGCTTCGACGATTGCGGCGAGTTCATCGAAAAAGAAGCCCGCGACGATGAAGGAGACCGGCGTGATGGCGAACGCCAATCCCACAACAACGCTGAGGCCGACGATGACGGAAAGCACGGTCGTCAGCCAAGCATAGGGGAGCACCAGCCAGGCGACAAAGAGCTTTTCGGCACCGATGAAAAAACCGATCAGCAAAAGAAAAGTCAGCGCCAGCGTCTTGATGAAGACACGGCGGAACGGCGGCGTGAAGATCTGCTGAAAGGCGGCGACGGCCGCATCGAAATACATGTGGAAACGAAAGAGCCTTTGCCTCGACGCGATCTGTCTATCCGTAGGTCTTCGCCGCGTGATCGATTGCCGCAGCAGCTTTGTGAAGATCCTGGGGCAGCACCGCCGGCGCCGCCTCGACCGGGAATGAAACCTTGACCATAAAGCGCATGATCTCCTCCCGAGAAGGCTTCCGGCCTAGCCGAATGCTGCGGACTTTAGCCGGTCCTGAATTTGCTTGCCAAGGGCGAATACCTAACCTTATCTGAGGCTGAACAGAGGCGGCTTCGCCTGGAGGGAATGGATGCAAAATAATACAGCCGCGCAAGGCTTCAGGCACGATTGGACGCCCGAGGAGATTCTCGCAATCCATGACCGGCCCTTGCTCGAGTTGGTGGCCGAGGCGGCGCGCGTGCATGCAAGCCATCATGTCGCGGGAAAAGTGCAGAAGGCGAGCCTTCTGAGCGTCAAGACGGGCGGCTGCCCGGAGGATTGCGCCTATTGCCCGCAATCGGCGCATCATCGCGGCGTCGATCTCGTCAAGCAGCCGTTGATGCCTGTCGATGAGGTGTTGGCGCTCGCTGGGCGCGCACGCGCGGCCGGGGCGGATCGTTTCTGCATGGGAGCCGCCTGGCGTGAGGTGCGCGACGGCGCCGAATTCGATTCGTTGATCGAAATGGTGCAGGGGGTGCGTGCCCTCGGCATGGAAGCGTGCGTCACGCTCGGCATGCTGACGCTCGATCAGGCGCGGCGTCTCGCCGAGGCGGGACTGACGGCTTACAACCATAATCTCGATACCGGCCCGGACTATTATCCGGAAATCATTTCGACCCGCACCTATGACGATCGTCTGAGGACGCTGCGCAACGTCCGCGCCGCTGGCCTGCAAATGTGCTGCGGCGGCATCATCGGAATGGGCGAGAGCGTGCGCGACAGGGCGGCGATGCTGGCGATCCTGGCAAGCTTCGATCCGCATCCCGAGAGCGTGCCGATCAATGCACTGGTGCCTGTTGCCGGCACGCCGCTCGAAGGCCGCGAAACAATCGACTCGCTCGCTTTCGTGCGGATGATCGCGACGGCGCGCATCGTCCTGCCGAGCTCGATCGTGAGACTATCGGCTGGCCGCTCCAGCCTGAGCCGGGAAGCGCAGGTCCTCTGCATGGTCGCAGGCGCCAACTCGCTGTTTTACGGGGATGTTCTGCTGACGACACCGAACGCGGCCATGTCGGATGACGAGGCCTTGTTCGCTGCGTTGGCACCGATCGAACGCCTCGAAACCGCAGCCGCTTAGCTCAAGGCGCGCTCAGTTCTATAGCGTTTTCGAGCGAAGTGGCTTCCGGTTCGCGTAAAGAAAACGCGTCAAAACAAATAAGTAGAGCCGTGGGTCTGATTCCATCATAACCGGAACGGCTCTCATTGGCCTGAGCGCGTGTAACGCAATCTGTTGACCGGACGCCATTCGCGATGTACGAATTGCGCCTGTAAGTTTTAATTTGCTGGCGCGTGTTCCGATTGTGTCGCGCGCATTGCGGAGTGAAGCGACCCGTCTACTCATGTGGTCGCAATTACGGGCACTTCGAATCTCAAGAAAATTGACAAAAGAATTTTTCATTCCGGTGCGGAAAGTATTCCGCGCGAACCGTGTCCCTGAATCAGGTCAAGGGACACAGTGATTGTCGTCGCATTTATAGTCCGACCATTTCATTTCCGCCTGCTTCCCACCTCCGGCGTTAAAGTGGGACGTGTAACATGTCTGACTCTGCTTATGTCTCCACGCAGGATGTAGAACCTGCGTTGCCCGGCATGACCTCGATTCCCGGCGGCACGTTCCGCATGGGATCTGACAGGCATTACCCTGAAGAGGCGCCTGTCCATCGTGTCACGGTCGATGGATTCTGGATCGATACAGCGCCGGTGACGAACGAGCAATTTGCAGCATTCGTGCGCGCGACCGGGCACATTACCTTCGCCGAAATTCCACCCGACCCGAAAGATTATCCCGGCGCATTGCCAGAGATGCTGTATGCGGGCTCGCTCGTTTTTACGCCGCCATCGCATCGCGTCGATCTGCGCAATTGGGGCGAGTGGTGGCGGTTCCTGAAAGCCGCCGACTGGCGTCATCCCTACGGCGCGCAAAGCACAATCGATGGTCTGGATACCCATCCTGTTGTCCATGTCGCGCATGTCGATGCTCTCGCTTATGCAAAATGGGCAGGCAAAGACTTGCCGACAGAGGCGGAATGGGAGTTCGCCGCACGCGGCGGCCTTGAGGATGCGGAATACGCCTGGGGCGATGAGTTCATGCCGGGCGGAAAATTCATGGCCAATACCTGGCACGGCGAATTTCCGCGCGAGAATCTCAAGCCGGATGGATACGAACGCACCTCGCCGGTCGGCACGTTTCCGGCGAATGGCTATGGCCTCTACGACATGATCGGCAACGTCTGGGAATGGACCAATGACTGGTTCTCGCAGAAGCACCAGCCGGATGCACAGAAGGCATGTTGCATTCCGCAGAATCCGCGCGGCGGCCGCGCCGACGACAGTTACGATCCTTGTCAGCCCAACATCAAAATTCCTCGCAAGGTCATCAAGGGTGGCTCGCATCTGTGCGCGCCCAATTATTGCCGGCGTTATCGCCCCGCCGCGCG
>SCSF01000055.1 GCA_004298435.1 Beijerinckiaceae bacterium | reverse complement strand
CGTCGCGAGCACGAGGCCCGGAACTGCAAAAATGATCGCGATGCCATGCGACTGGAGCCATGGTCCGAGAACGCCGTTCGCGCCATAAAGCAGCACATAGATCAGGCCGGCGACGACAGGCGAAACCGAGAAAGGCAAATCGATCAGGGTGACAAGGAGCGTCTTGCCGCGAAACGAGAATTTCGTGATTGCCCAGGCTGCGCAAATGCCGAAAAGCGTGTTCAGCGGCACGGTAATCGCGGCGACGAGAAGCGTCAGCCTGATGCTCGCCAGAACGTCCGGGTCAACGAAGCTCGTCAGATAGGCCCGCACGCCTTTGGCAAAAGCCTCTGCGAAAACCATCGCCAGCGGCAGAAGAAGAAAAAGCCCCATGAACAGGATGGCTAATCCGATCAGCAAATTGGCGATCAGTCGCGATTCAGTGACCGGCGACCTGAAAGTCATGGCACGCGGCGCGATCTCAACCTGCATATCCAAACCTCCGCAGCGTCCAGGATTGGAGCAGATTGATCGCGGCAAGCAAAGCAAAGGAAATGCCGAGCATCTCGACCGCAATGACTGTCGCGCCCGCATAGTCGAACTCGGAGAGCTTGGTTACGATGAGCAACGGCGCGATCTCGGAGACGAACGGAATATTCCCGGCGATGAAGATGACCGAGCCGTATTCGCCGATGCCGCGGGCGAGCGCCAAAGCGAATCCCGTCAGAATCGCAGGCAGCAGAGTTGGCAGAATGACTTGCCGGAAGGTTCGCGCGCGTGAAGCGCCAAGAGTTGCCGAGGCTTCCTCGACTTCCCTGTCGATCTCGGCGAGCACAGGCTGAACATTGCGCACGACAAACGGCAGGCCGATAAAGACAAGCGCGATCCAGATACCCGCCGGCGTATAGGCGAGCTTGATGCCATAAGGCGCAAGCAGGCCACCGATCCAGCCATTCGGAGCGTAAAGTGCGGAAAGGGAAATGCCTGCGACGGCCGTCGGCAAGGCAAAGGGCAAATCGATCACCGCATCGAGCGTGCGCCGTCCCCTGAATCGATAGCGTGTGAGCACCCAAGCGATCAGCACGCCGATCGGAAGATCGCACAGCGCCGCAAGAAGCGAAGTGACGAAGCTCACACGCAGCGCCGCCAAAACGCGCGGCTCTTTCGCAATCTCCCATGCACCCGCAAGGCCAAGTCCCGCCGCCTTGAACACCAGCACCGCAAGCGGGATCAAAACCAGCAGAGACAGATAGAACAAGGAGAAGCCGAGCGTGAGACGAAAGCCTGGGACAATGCTGCGGCGTGTGAAGGAAATGGATGTCATCGACGCAATTTTCTCTGGGTCGTCATGCGCGGGCTTGACCCGCGCATCCAAGCACCCCTCGCCCGGCCATCGTTTCTGGATGGCCGGGTCAAGCCCGGCCATGACGGCTGTAGCTAATGCCCTGCCCCATAGATCTGGTCGAACACGCCGCCATCGGCGAAATATTTCTTCTGCACAGCATCCCAACTGCCGAAGACATCACTCACCTTGAACAATGCGAGTTTAGGAAAACGTCTGGCGTCAGCCGGATCGGCATATTTCATTTCGAATGGCCGATAATAATGATGCGCGATCAGCTTCTGTCCGGCCGGTGAATAGAGGTAGTGCAGATAGGCCTCGCTGACCTTGCGCGTTCCATCCTTGTCTGCGTTTCCATCGACGAGGGCGACAGGAGGAACCGCGAGAACGCTATAGGACGGCACGACAATCTCGAACTTGTCGCGACCAAGATCGTTCAGTGCGAGAAAAGCCTCGTTCTCCCAGGCGAGCAGAACGTCGCCTTGCCCGCGCTGCACGAACGTCGTCGTCGCGCCTCGCGCACCCGAATCGAGCACCGGCACATTCCTGTAAAGTTCCCTGACGAACGCGCGCGCCTTGGCATCATTGCCGCCAGACACCTTCAGAGCGTAAGCGAAAGCCGCAAGGAAATTCCAGCGCGCGCCGCTCGATGTCTTCGGATTCGGCGTGATGACTTTCACGCCTGGCCTAACAAGATCGTCCCAATCCCCGATGTGCTTTGGATTGCCCTTGCGCACCAGAAAGACGACGGTCGAGGTGTAAGGCGCCGAGTCATTCGGCAAACGCTTTTGCCAATTCGCCGGAATCTTGTGAGTCTTTTTGGCGATGGCATCGATGTCGGATGCTATGCCGAGCGTCACGACGTCCGCGTTAAGCCCATCGATAACGGAACGCGCCTGCGCGCCGGAGCCGCCATTCGACGTGCGGATGGTCACCGTATCTCCGGTCTTCGCTTTCCAGTAAGCCGCGAAGGCGGTGTTGAAATCCTTATAGAGCTCGCGCGTCGGATCGTAGCTCACATTGGTGATGGTGACAGACGCGGCATGCGCCGAAATCGGCAAAGATAAAAGCGCACCGATAATGGTGGCTGGAATTGCGACGGAGTTGCTGAAACGCGAGCGGAAGCTGGATTGAAAGGACATGAAATCACCCCCTTTGATGTTCACATGTTATAAATTCCATAGTTTTTGTCAATTTAATGCCCATAGAGCTTTTGTGTGTTGAAATATCTGGGGATTTTTTCAGGTGAAGCAAAATGCGGAGCGCAGAAGTGCTTAGCGAGAGGCAGCCTCTGATGTTCCAGCGGCAGCGTTCGAACGCTCGAGTGCAAGCGCCAAACGACCACTGAAATCGCGCGCGTTAACCCGCTGCATTATGTTTAACAAATCCTTTCTTTACCACACCGCAGGAACTCTGCCGCGCAGCAGCAGAAAATCGCTAAGAATAGAATGATCGCGTTATGTATCGCGCGGCGCGAAAGAGCCTGCCAGCCGATATTCGAATTAAGCAAAGCGGATCGACATGAGCAAAACCGCACGCATGTCCTGGGTAGACATGGCCAAGGGCTTGTCCATCGTCCTCGTCGTGATGATGTACGCGGCCTATAACACGGGCAAATACACGGGCGGCGTCGGCTTTCTGCATTATGTGATCGGCTTTGCGACGCCCTTCCGCATGCCGGAATTCTTTCTCATTTCGGGCCTGTTTCTTTCTCAGGTGATCACCCGTCCCTGGCGGCGTTACGCCGACCGCCGCGTCGTTCATTATTTCTATTTCTATGTCCTCTGGGCTTTCATTATGATCGCCCTCAAGGTCGGCATCTTTGCGCGCTCGCCAGTCGAAATGCTTCATCAACTCGGCTTCGCGCTTATCGAACCTTACGGCGTTCTCTGGTTCATCTATATGCTCGGGATTTTCGGCGTCACCGCCAAACTCCTGTGGCAATGGCGTGTGCCGGCCTATGTCGTGATCCCGGTGGCGGCGCTGCTGCAAATGGCCGAGATTGAATCGCGCAGCTATATCGTGACGCAATTCGCCGCCTATTTCGCGTTCTTCTACACGGGCTATGTCGCTGCGCCGTTGGTGTTCCGGATCGTCGCGTGGACGAACGACCACATAAGCTATGCGCTCGCGGGGCTCGCCGTCTGGGCGTTGACCGAAGGGTTGCTCGTCTTTTCGCCTGGCTACGCCATCCTGCCGGGCCGCACACAAATGGGCCTTGCCGCCATTCCTCCGCTGCATTTCAGCCTCGCCGTTCTTGGCGCGCTGGCGCTCTGCGTCATGG
>SCSF01000054.1 GCA_004298435.1 Beijerinckiaceae bacterium | reverse complement strand
CACGGTCAGCTCGAAACCCACCTCGCTGACTTCATCAATGCCTACAATTACGGTCGAAGGCTCAAATCTCTGAAGGGCCTCACCCCCTACGAATACGTCTGCAAAATCTGGACAGAAGACCCAAATCGATTCAAACTGAACCCGCTCCATCAGATGCCGGGACTAAACACCTAAGGTCCGAGCGCCGCGATCGCCTCAAGCGTTGTCCCTTGATCGGATCAGCGATGCCGACCACGGGCAGCGACGCGGCCGCCGATCGCGGCCAAGAGTTGAGTGTTAGAGCGTTTTCAAGCGAAGTGGTTACCGGTTCGCGTGAAGAAGGCGCGTCGAACAATAAGTAGAGCCGCGGTTCTGATTCCATCAGAACCGAAACGGCTCTAGCTTCTTCTGCCAGAACTCAGGCCAGCAACACGCGCCAGGTATACCAAAGCTGGGTATGGCCGAAGCGTGATCCTTGCGCCGGAGATCTTTTGGTCCACTCTCTGGCCATGTCACCATGAGAAACACGGCAACTTCATCGCCGCGTCGTCCGTTGGAAACGGCCTTTCGTGCGCGCGGCGCGGCGTCGTTTTGCGTCGAGCGCTTCAATGACATTCATCGTGTAGATGATCGGCCGGGCGCCCTCCGGAAACGCAAAGAATGGAATCACCCGGTCCCAGTGTCAGCCCAAGCTAGGTCGCGAAGAACCTCCACGATAGGAAAGCTGCGGACATCGACAGTCTTTACCGGCACGTAGCGTATTGTCGTTCGGCTCGCCGCCTCGCAAAGAGCCTCCGCGTCGGCTGCGTAATTTTTGCCGCGCTTTACGTATAGTTTGACATATCTGCCGGGACCAGTTTTACGCAATGACCAAGTGCGGCAATTGCCAGGTCGAGTGCAGCGCCTACCGATGAGCGCTTGGCGAGCCTCACCGGAAAAACAGGTACTTCACGAGAGCGGCGATGGCGAGCAGTACGAGAATCGCTATCACGAGCCCGAACAGGCCCATGCCCCACATCATTCCGCCCATACCGTTCATCATTTCCTGCATCACGGCCTCGGCTCAATTCTTTCAGCGGAGTTGCCCGTCACCCCTATGCGACGTTCGCGTTGGCTCCCCGCCATGCCAATAGACGCATGGCGTTCGCCGTTACGAGCACGGTTGCTCCCGTATCCGCCACGATCGCGGGCCAAAGTCCAGTGACGCCGAGAATCGTGGTCACGAGAAACACGGCCTTCAGGCTCAGAGCGATCGTGATGTTCTGGCGAATGTTTCCCATTGTCGCTTTCGACAATTCGATCATGCGCGCAATATCCAGCATCCTTCCGTGCAGCACAGCCGCATCGGCGGTTTCAAGCGCCACACCCGTGCCGCCGCCCATTGCAATGCCCACGTCGGCCGCCGCTAGGGCCGGCGCGTCGTTGATGCCATCACCTACTTTGGCAATCACCTCGCCCTGCTTCTGCATTTCACGGACGATCCGCTGCTTATCCTCTGGCAGCAGTTCGCCCCGAGGCTCGATGCCGAGGGTGCGCCCGATCGTTTCCGCGGTGCGCTTGTTGTCGCCAGTCAGCATGATTGTCTTGATGCCGACAGCAGCCAGTGCCTTGAGCCCAGCGACCGCGTCCGGACGCGGCTCATCGCGCATGGCGATGATCCCCACAACCTGATTGTCCGCCAGCAGCACGGAAACCGTTTTGCCGTCGTCGTTCAGGCTCTTCACTTGGTCGGTTTGCACGGTCGAGAGCGCCGCGCGGTCGCCGGCCGCCTGTGGTGAACCGAGGAAGAGCGACAGCCCGCCAACCTTGCCGGTTACAGCTTTCCCGGCGACAGCCGATGCAGCGGCCGTCGGCGGCACCGGGACAGCTTCGCGTTTCGCGCGATCGAGTATAGCGACGGCGAGCGGATGACTTGAGCCGGTTTCCAGCGCCGCCGCGAGGGACAGTACGTCCCTCTCGCTTCGCCCAAACGCCAGCACATCCGTCACCTTGGGCTTGCCTTCGGTGAGGGTTCCCGTCTTGTCGAAGGCGACAGCCGTAATCTTGCCCAGCGTTTCGAGCACGGCACCACCTTTGAGCAGTAGGCCCCGCCGTGC
>SCSF01000053.1 GCA_004298435.1 Beijerinckiaceae bacterium | reverse complement strand
GCGCGGCAGAGGCCGAGGCGTGCCCCATTACATTAGAATGGATAAATCATTGACAGGCAGGCATTTGCGGAACTATTAAGTCAAATTGATATTCATATTTCTAAATTAAACGTAAGCTTAAGTTGTGGAAAGTATAGTTTTGGAGTGATTGTCATGAATGAATTTACGCGGGCTCGCACGCGGCGACATTTGCTCAAGATTGCAGCCGCTGGCGCAGCAAGCCTTCCATTTGTTGCTTGGGGCGGCAGTTCCGCAACAGCTAACCCTGGCAATGACTGCAAGAATAAGGGGACCGGACCCAAGTGCTGTTTCCTGAGAGGGACAAGACTCTCAACCCCGATGGGTGAGCTTGCTGTGGAAGACTTGGCCATCGGCGACCAGGTTTGCACGCTCGATGGCGTCAAGACAATCAAGTGGATCGGCTACGATAAAATCGCGGGCGCCGACACGGGGACTGAGGATGTTCGGCCGATTCGTATCGCGCGGTTCGCAATCGACGAATCTACGCCTTACCGCGACCTTTACCTCTCACCGGGACACTGTTTGTTTCTCAATAACGTGCTGATTCCGGTAGCGTATCTTGTCAACGAAGCAAGCATTGCTCCACATTTGGAATTACAGACAATAGAATATTATCATGTTGAATTTGACACGCATGAAGTGATCTTCGCAGAGGGAGCATGCGTTGAAAGTTATCGCGGGTCACATCGAGAGACGTTCGCCAATTTGGCGGAATTTGAACGCCTTTATGGGAGCAAACAGCAGCCCGGCAAAACGCCGTATGCGCCCATAATGGGGTATCGTGGCGGCCGCGATGAATTAAAGGCGCTTACCAGATCTCTCATTTCCAATGTTCACGATATTCGCGATCCCATCCAGGTCGCTTTCGACCAAATTGCCGAGCGGGCGAGAACGCTCCCCATCTAGTGGCTCCATTACGCGGATCGCTAATTCCGTGCGCGAGGTTCAGCCCCACCCGGTAGCCTGCGCCAGATTTTTCTATTTTCCAGACCTGCATTTTTGCGTGCAGCTCCCAGCTTGGCGCGCCCGCTAAGCGCTCCTGCCTCCTGTGCAGCTTTGACGAGCGGCATGGTCTGCGCGCACGCCCAGGACGTGACCGGCCTTCCTTATCGCGACCGGAGCTATTGCCAGGGGCATAGAAATTTCAAAGATTCGCGTAAACAATCTAAGCTATTCATTGAATCGAGTCTTGCTGAGGCTTCGGGCCTGATCGGCAAGCTCGCCCGCGCGTCTATGACAGGAACACATGATGGCGTCCGAAATTTTTCCCATGCCTGGCCGCAGGCAGGTGCTGCTTGGCGCTGCCGCGCTGGGCGCATTGGCGGCAAGCCCGGCGCGTGCCGCCACCACCACTTTGCGCGTGGCCTACATTCCCATCCTCGCTATGGCGCAACTCTTCGTTATCGAGGCGGAGGGATGGGCGAAGCCAGCCGGATTGAATTTCGTCACGACCGACTTCTCCTCCGGTCCGGCGATGGTGCAGGCGCTCGCCTCCGGCCGGTTCGACGCTGCCTATCTCGGCATCGGGCCGACGATGGTTGCGCGCGCTCATGGCGTCGATCTGAGAGTCGTGGCCGCCAACGGGATCGATCAGAACGCGCTGATCGCCCGCGGCGCATTGGTCGCGACCTGGGCCAAGGCGGCATCACCCGCCGCGGCGTTCGCCGCTTTCCACAAAGCCACGGGCCGGCCCGTGCGCATCGCCACCCTGCCGAAAGGCTCGGTGCCCAACACGGTGCTGAACCATTGGCTCGATCGTGTGGCGCATATCGCGCCGTCCGACGTCCAAATACTGGGGTTTGGCGAAAATCGTGTGCAGCAGGCCCTGCTGTCGGGTTCGGTCGATGCCGCCTGCATTCTCGAGCCGACGCTGACGCTCGTGGCCGAGCGCGACCCCACCGCGCGCGTGCTGCTGCGCGGCAGCGACATGTTCCCCAACCAACCAGGTGCAGTGCTGGCAGTGACCAGCAAGCTGATAAAGACCAACCCCGCTGCGGTGCGAACTCTGGTCGAACTGCACATCCGCGCGACGAAGCTGCTGAAGGCGCATCCGCACCGCGCGGCGGCCGATCTGGAAAAGACCATGGGGAAGGGGCTGCTGACCAAAGAGACTTTGTTCAAAGCAGTGACTTCGCCGTCCACGGTTCCGGTCGCCGACCCACGCACGATTATCCCCGCAACGGAAAAATTGAACGACTATCAGGCGAGCCTCAACCACATGGGCAAGCTGCCTGACGTGCCGGGGCTGTTCGATCCTTCCTTCTATATCGCAGCAACGGCCAAGCGGGCGGAATGAAAGACCTCCCGGCCGGTGGGCCGCCACGCTATCCGGTGCTGCTTTCCGCCGCCGGCCTCGCAATATTCCTTGGCGTGTGGGAGGCGACTGTGCGGACGGGGCTTCTGCCCCCCGCGTGGGTTCCCGCGCCGAGCGCGGTGCCTCTGGCTCTGGTGCGCGAAATCCGCAACGGCATATGGATCACCGCGGTCGGCGACAGCCTGAGCCATTACGCGACCGGCGTGATTATTGGCAGCCTGCTCGGCATCACGGTCGGCGCAGCGGTGGCGCTGTTGCCGCGTTTTGATGCGGCGCAGGCGTGGGTGGCGCGGCTGCTGCGGCCGATTCCGCCGCTCGCATGGATTCCCTTCGCGTTGATCTGGTTCGGCGCCAGCCAGACAGCAGCAGCCTTCATCATCGGTGTCGGCGTATTCTGGCTGAATTATTTTGCCTCGCAGTCGGCCGTGCGCGCCGTCGATTCGGGGCTGATCGAACTTGCGGCGGCGTTTGGGCAGGGCGGGTTTTTCCGGCGACTCTGGAAGGTGGTGCTGCCAGCGGCGTCGCCGGGTATCTTCTCCGGCGTGCGGTCGGGGCTCGGGCAGGGGTGGATGGCGGTGGTCGCGGCGGAACTGTTCGGCATTCCCGGCGTCGGCCAGCGCATGACCGAGGCGGCGGGTGTGCTCGCGACCGATGTGCTGGTGTTGTACATGCTGACCATTGCACTCTTGTATGGACTGACGGATTTCCTGTTCGAACTCATTACCAATCGGGCGATGGCATGGACACGCCAGTGACCAAAGCGCCGCCGGCAGCGCCCGAAGCGATCGTCAAGCTGCAAGGGCTGGCTTTCGCCCATCCCAACGATACTTCGGGGCGGAATGTCCTGGCCGGGCTCGACCTCGTGCTGCCGCGCGGCGGGTTCACCGCGGTCGTCGGGCCATCGGGGGTGGGAAAATCGACCCTGCTGCGCGTTGTCGCGGGCCTCGCACGACCTTCGGCGGGGGAGGTGAGGCTGCTCGCCCGTCCGCGACCGGATCGGCGTCCCGCCGCGCTTGTGTTCCAGGACGCGCGGCTGATGCCGTGGCGGCAGGTGGCTGCAAATGTAGCCTTCGGGCTGGAAGGACTGCACCTCAGCGCGGCGGAGCGCCGGCGGCGCGCGCAGGAGGCGCTTGCGCTGGTTGGACTGGCCGCGGAGGCGGACAAATGGCCGGCGCAGTTATCAGGCGGGCAGCGCCAGCGTGTTGGCCTCGCGCGCGCTCTGGCTGTCGAGCCCGATCTTCTGCTGATGGACGAACCGTTCAGTGCGCTGGATGCAATCACCCGGCATACGTTGCAGGATGAATTGCTGCGGGTCTGGCAAAAGACCGGCGCTTCCGTCCTGTTCGTAACGCATGATCTGGACGAGGCGGCCTATCTGGCGGATCGCGTGGTGGTGTTGGGCGGCACGCCCGCTCGCGTGGTGCATGAACTTACGCTCGACATGCCACATCCCCGGCTCCGGGGCGCATTGGCCGAAGAGGTGGCGGGGCTGCGGCGCGCGCTGGAACAGAATTTCGTCGGCGGAGCGGGGATCTGACGTGACGCTAGAGTCGTTTCGGTTTTGACGGAATCAGAACCGCGGCTCCACTTATTTGTTTTGACGCGTTTTCTTCACGCGAACCGGACGCCACTTCGCTCGAAAACGCTATAGCGTTCATTCAAATTCTTGCATGAGCCGCCAGATGAACCCATTCAATCCCGTCGTCGGCAAGCTCAAGTGGCTTCATCGCAACGGTATTTTGCGACTCTTCACTTCGAAGGAGATGCCGCCGATCAATCCGAGGCGCACAAGACGCGCTTCAATTGATGTTCAGCCACCACCCGCTGATACGGCTCGCTCACGCTTTTGATCCGATATTGAAAATCACTGCCGAGCGGGGGCAATTGTGCGATCACGCTGAATTCGGCACTCGGATTTTGAAGATACCCTCCACGCGCATCGAGTATGACGGTTTCTCCGACTTGATAAAGATGGGCGGGAAGCTCGTGTCCAATTTGCACTGTCGGACGAATCTTGATGTGCGACCCGCTTTGGTCGATTTGTTTCATAAAAAACCTCTCTGCGCCTCTGAACGCGATGCAGCCGGACAAGGCGCGAGAGTAAGTTCCCGTGTAGGCGGCTCGATCACAACATATGTATTCTTCTCTGGCACTATGGATTTAAGCTCAATTATCAAAAATACTAGGTGCAGCGATCATTTATTTTTTAATCGCATAGATGAAAGTGAAATAAAACTCCACGCTTGCAATCGTAGCGCGCTGGAGAGCAACAGGAAAAGTTCCACTGAAGACGGGACCGAAGTGCGCTCTTTTGCGTTAGCGTAGAGCGCCCAATCAGAGAGCGCTCAACGAAAGCGGGGGGCCATGGATACTCAGCCTTATGATGTCGTGATCATCGGCTCGGGTCCCGGCGGCGGCACGATGGCCTGGCGGCTGGCGCAAACCGGCAAGCGCATCCTTCTCCTTGAACGCGGCGACTACCTTCCGCGCGAGCGCGCGAACTGGGATGCGGAACAGGTCTTTGTCGAAGGCCGCTACCAGACGAAAGAATGGTGGTACGGCAGCGATGGGCACAGATTTCATCCTGGCCTGCATTATTTCGTCGGCGGCAACAGCAAGGTCTACGGGGCCGTGATGCTGCGGCTGCGCGAGCGCGACTTCGGCGAGATACGCCACCCGGACGGAATTTCGCCGGCATGGCCCGTCGGCTATGACGTGTTCGAACCTTACTATCAGGCAGCCGAGGTTCTCTTCCATGTGCATGGCGCGCGCGGCGAAGATCCGACCGAGCCGCGATATTCCAAACCCTATGCCTATCCGCCGCTGAACCACGAACCGCGGATTCAGCAGCTTTACGATGGCCTCAAGCGCGAAGGGCATCATCCGTTTCACCTCCCCGTCGGAATTCTGCTCGATGAGGATGGCACGACCGCGTTGCCGCACTCGCCCTGCATCCGCTGCGACACATTCGACGGCTATCCCTGCCTGACGAACGGAAAGGCCGATGCGCAGATCATCTGCGTCGATCCGGCGCTCGCCCAGCATCCCAATCTGACGCTCTGGACAGGCGCTTATGTCGAAAGGCTCATAACGGATCCGCATGGTGGCGCTGTCACTGCGGTCGAGCTTGTGCGCAATGGCGAACGGCAGAGGGTTGCGGGCAACATTATTGTCGCCGCCTGCGGCGCGCTGTCTTCCGCGCTTTTGATGCTGCGTTCCGCCAATGAGACTCATCCCAATGGCCTTGCCAATAAATCCGGCCTCGTCGGGCGCAATTACATGCGCCACAACAATTCGATCGTCCTCGCCATTTCGCGGACGCCCAACGAAACGCGCTTCCAGAAGACGCTGGGCCTCAATGATTTCTACTTCGGTTCAGACGATTGGGACTATCCGCTCGGTCACATCCAGATGGTTGGCAAATCGCATGGCGTGCAGATTCACGGCGAAGGCCTGCCGCCCGCCTTGCGCTGGCTTCCGCAGATGCCTTTCGACTGGATCGCAAGACATTCTCTCGATTTCTGGCTCACCGCCGAGGATCTGCCGCTGCCGCAAAACCGCGTCTATTATGATGGCGGCCATGTGCGGCTCGATCTGACGCAGACGAATATGGAGGGGCTGCGCCGTCTGAAGCAGAAGTTACGCGACATCTGCGGCAAGCTCGATATTCATCCGCATCTTTTCGAGCGCAATCTTTATCTCGGTCAGAACGTGCCGATTGGCGGTACGGCGCATCAGGCGGGGACGCTTCGCTTCGGCGCAGACCCGGAGACGTCCGTTCTCGACATCAACTGCAAGGCGCATCAACTCGATAATCTTTACGTCACCGACGCGAGCTTCTTTCCCTCGATCGGTGCGGTGAATCCCACCTTGACCATCATCGCGAACGCCCTGCGCGTCGCCGATCATATCATCGCGCGGCTCGGTTAAGCGTTTGCCTCAATCTCAATCAAATGGCCATCAGGATCGCGGAGGAGGGCGGTCGCGTCTTCCTGTTTGATGACATGCCCGGGAAAGCGCTGACAAATCGCGGCGATGCTTTCGGGAGTCTCTGCCTTGCAGACGAGGCGCGTGGCGGCAATGTCATCCGGCTGCGCCCACGCTACTGAGCGATCATAATTGCCACGATAGCAGAGCAGCTCGACATGAGGCGTGGCGCCTGTCGCGAATTGAAGCGCAGTAACTTCGACATCGGCATCTTGCACATTGTCGAGTTGCTGCTGCTCAACTCCGATATTCAGGGATGTTGCGCCCACATGAAGGTCAAGGGCGGTATAGAAAGCGATGCTCCGCTGTGTGTTCGCCACGGAA
>SCSF01000052.1 GCA_004298435.1 Beijerinckiaceae bacterium | reverse complement strand
GACGGAGCCGGATTGCGGAAGGCTCTTTCGTTTTCATATCCGGCGCTGTCGGCTGAAGGTTGCGGCGCTGAACGCGTGGCGCGCAATTCCGGCTGCGACCTCAGTTGCGGCCTGCCCTGAGACGGGGACCTGCCTTGCGGATTCTCCTGAAACACGCGCTGATAGGGATCCTGCTCGTTGCCGACGAGCCGGGCAAGTTCGGCAAGAGGATCATCACCGCCCTGCGGCGATGTTGCGGGCCGCTTCAGTCGACGTTCAAACTCATCGAGGTTGATCATCGGGCGCTGCTTGGCGACGGGCTCACTCATACTTCCACCTCAAAATGCGGCGCGGCCACGCGACATCTGTCGTCGCGGCATAGCCGCCTTTCTGTCGCCCCACCCCCGCAAACCGATACGCTGCTGAACGCGGGCGTTCGGAACTCACTTCGATCAAGACACATGCTGCGGATCAACGCCCGCTCAAACATGCCATCAATTTATTTCGGCGCGGCGCCCGGCTTGCGGCGCCTTCGGCCATAAGAACATCGCTGGTCTCAACGCATCTCATCCGGCGCATTGACCCCAAGAATCGTCAGCCCCGCTGCAAGGACCGAAGTGATTGCCGTCACTAAGCCAATTCGAGCGACGGTTAAATCTCTATTGTCTTCATTAACAAAACGTAATTGTGGCTGATCTTTGCCGCGCGTCCAGTGTGAATGCAGAGAAGACGCAAGTTCATGTAGATAAAAGGCGATGCGATGAGGCTCGTGAGCCGCCGCGGCAGCCTCTATGACACGGGGAAACTGCCCGATCAACCGGATGAGGCCGCGTTCGCCTTCATCGGTCAGCAGGGAAAATTCCGCATCAGCGAGTGCAGAGATCGATAAATCGATTCCCGGTATCGTTGCAAGTGCCTGACGGACAGCGGATTTTCCGCGCGCATGCGCATATTGCACATAAAATACCGGATTATCCTTGCTTTGCTCGATGACGCGCACGAGATCGAAGTCCAACGGCGCATCATTCTTGCGGAACAACATCATAAACCGCACCGCATCGACGCCGACTTCATCGACCACATCGCGCAAAGTGACGAAATCACCTGCCCGTTTGGACATTTTCACCGGTTCGCCGTCGCGCATCAATTTGACGAGCTGACAAAGCTTTACGTCCAATATCGCGCTGCCGCCCGAAAGCGCCGCGACGGCCGCTTGCATGCGTTTGACGTAGCCGCCGTGATCGGCGCCCCAGATGTCGATGAGGACGTTGAACCCCCTGTCGATTTTCGATTTGTGATAGGCAATGTCGGAAGCAAAATAAGTATAGCTGCCATCCGACTTCATCAGCGCGCGATCGACATCGTCGCCGAATTGGCTCGACCGGAAAAGAATCTGCTCCCGGTCCTCCCAATCTTCGATCGTCTGGCCCTTCGGCGCGGGCAGCCGGCCTTCGTAAACAAGCCCTTTCGCGCGCAATTCCGCGATTGCGGCGGCAACCTGATCGCCACCCTCGCCCGATATAAGCGTCCGCTCGGAGAAAAAGACGTCATGCACGATGCCGATTGCGGCGAGATCGGCGCGGATCATCTCCATCATGCCGGCGATAGCCGCTCTGCGCACGACATCGAGCCACTCGCCCTCTGGTTTGCGCAAAAGCAAGTCGCCGAATTCAGCCGCCAACGCGCCGCCGACCGGCTTCAGATAATCGCCCGGATAAAGCCCTTCGGGAATTGCGCCAATATCTTCGCCCAGCACTTCGCGGTAGCGCAGAAAGGCCGAACGCGCCAGAACATCGACCTGCGCGCCCGCATCGTTGATGTAATACTCGCGGCTTACCGTTTGCCCCGCAAATGACAGCAGATTGGCAAGCGCATCGCCGAAGACCGCGCCCCGCCCATGCCCGACGTGCATCGGCCCGGTAGGATTGGCGGAAACATATTCGACATTGATCTTTCCCGACTTCCCATCCGAAAGTCCGACGCCATAGCGCGCTCCCTCGCGCAAGGCCGTCGTCAATACGTCTGAGAAGACTCTCGGCTCAAGGCGGATGTTGAGAAAGCCCGGCCCTGCGACCTCGGCTTGCGCAACATCATCGTCTTCGACGAGCAAGGCCGCGAGTTCCGTCGCGAGCTGGCGCGGGTTCCCGAAGGAGGCTTTCGCCTCTTTGGCATAGACCATGGCCGCATTGACGGCGAGATCGCCATGCGTGGCGTCGCGCGGCGGCTCGACAATAAACCGGGTGAGATCGAGGTTCTGCGGAAGCCGCCCCGCATCGATGAACTGGCGCAGAAGCACCGCGATGCGAGAATGAAATTCGTTATAGATATTCATTGAGTAGCGGACTTTCGTGACAGGATACATAAGGCTGGCGTTGCTACAAACGAGGCGCGGCCTAACGCAAATCCGGCGTCACGTCAAAAAATCGCGCATGTTCCGCCAGGGCATAACGATCTGTCATACCGGCGATATAATCGCAAACAAGGCGCGCCCGGCGGGCTTCATCCTGGGTCGGGATGCGCGCCGCCGCCTGCCCCCATTCCTCCGGCATGCGTTCCGGCTGTTCGAAAAGGGCCGCGAAAAGATCGCCAACCACATCGGCGGCGAGGACGCGGATCCGGTTGATGTGCGGATGCCGGTACATGTGCTGAAACAGGAACCTCTTCATTTGTTTGTCGACTTGCTCTGCCGCCCCGCCGAAGCCGATGACGGCATGCGGTAGCGCGCGCACGTCATCGGCGCTCATAACACCCGATTTGGCAAGGCGGCCACGGCTTTCGGCAATGACGTCTTCTATGAAACGGGTGATGACGCGGCGGACCAGTTCGTGAATGAGCCGCGGCCGATCGAGCTCGGGATAATGTTCTCTTATCTCGCTGCCGAGATCGCGCAGAAAATCGACCTCGATGTCGGAAACGTCAAAAAGTTCAGCGCGCAACCCATCATCCGTATCATGCGCATTATAGGCGATGTCATCCGCGATAGCCGCCGCCTGCGCCTCGGCGCTGGCGAATGTGTCGAGCCGCAGATCGTTTTCGGCGTCATATTCGCGAAGGACAATCGGCAAGCCGCGCTCGGCATAGCGCGCAATCGGAAGCCCCTCATTCGTCAGCATCGGGCCATTATGTTTCACCAGGCCCTCAAGCGTCTCCCAAGTGAGATTAAGCCCGTCGAAAGCGGCATAGCGGTGTTCCAGCTTTGTGACGATGCGCAGCGCCTGCGCATTGTGATCGAAGCCGCCGTAAGGTCGCATAAGAGCATCGAGGACCTCCTCGCCCGTATGGCCGAAAGGCGTGTGGCCAAGATCGTGAGCAAGCGCCAGAGCCTCGGCAAGGTCGTCGTCGAGGCCCAAAGCCCGGGAAATGGCCCGGGCTATCTGGCCCACTTCGATGGAATGTGTGAGGCGGGTTCTATAGTGGTCGCCCTCGTGCGGTATGAAAACCTGCGTCTTGTGGGCCAGCCGGCGGAAGGCGGCGCTGTGCAGCACACGGTCACGGTCACGCTGGAACTCGGTCCGGGTCGGAGAGGCGCGCTCCGGCACACGGCGGCCGCGGCTTTTTGCCGGATCGGAGGCATAGGGCGCGCGGCGCGGCGAAAAGGCGAAATTCTGCGGTTCCCCGGAAGACAAATCCGACCTCCAAAGCCGTCAAAACTGCGTGCAAAGCCTCACACGAACAGGGATTTTTGGCGCAAATCCTGCCCGACTCATTGCAGCCGCAGCCTGCGCGACGTATCTTCCCTATGAAGAAGCGACGCAAGCCTTGCTTTGACAATGCTGCGGAACCCAGTGATTTCGAGGTTTCCCATGACCGAAGCTATACACGACCTCCCGGTCGAGCTGAGCGCAACCGCCGTGCGGCGCGTTGCCGAGATTCTCAAGGAAGAGCCGGCGCGCTCCGCGCTGCGCGTTGGCGTCGATGGCGGCGGTTGTTCCGGGTTTCAATATACGTTCAACATCACTCAGGACCGCTCCGACGAAGATCTGGTGCTCGAACAGGAAGGCGCGGTCGTCGTGATCGATCAGATCTCGCTCGACATGCTGCGCGGCTGCCGGATCGATTTCGTCGATGACCTGATGGGCCGCATGTTCAAAATCGACAACCCTGCGGCAACCTCTTCCTGCGGCTGCGGATCCAGCTTTGCCGTTTGAACTGCGAGGATTGGACGCTTGAACAAGAGGGCCGCGATTTTGCCGGCCCCTTTTTTCTTCCAGGTAATTGACGATTGCTGTTTGCAAGCGTGAGCCTTGCCCGACTTGCAGACTGACTTGCCGTGTTCTTGGCGTAAAGACAGTGGACAGATTGCTTTACCCGTTGCCACAGACGCCTTCGGCAGTGCTTGACGTAGGCGTATCTTCGGGGTGATGCAAACGCCCGGTTCGCCGCTCGAACAGTCACGAGGTCCGCTTGCAAGCGCTCTTCATCGGCCACACCTACATTGATGTCACCCTGCTTTGCAGCAAGGTCCCAAGCGGCGACGAAAAGACTGTGGCGGAGGATTACGCAGTCTCCTTCGGCGGCAATGCCGTGACTGCGGCCTTCGCCTGCGCCAAGCTTGGCCATGTGCCGGACCTCATCACGACGCTGGCGAATGACTGGCTCGGCCGCATGTTCCTCGAAATGGCGGAGCATTACCAAATTCCGACGCACGCGCGGCGGGTGCAACGCTCGTCGCTGTCCTTCGTGCTTCCCAATGGCGGCAAGCGCGCGATCATCCGCGCCCGCGACGATCATTATCTGGAACCGTTCCCACAGCTCGATCTTACCGGTTGCCGCGTTCTGCATCTCGACGCGCATCAGGCTGATGCTGCGATCCATTATGCGAAAGCATGCAGGCAGAAGGGCATTCTGACGTCTCTCGACGGCGGCGCAATCCGCAAAAATATCCAGGAATTGCTGCACTTTATCGACGTCGCCATTGTTGGCGAGCGGTTCTGCGAACAGATGGCGCTATCCGCACCTGACACGCTCAGCTATCTGAAATCGAAGGGATGCCGGATCGGCGGCGTCACGCTCGGTGAGCGCGGCATGCTTTGGTACGATGAAGATGGTGTGGTTTCCGAACTGCCGCCGCTGCACATTCCGGAAAAGCAGGTGATCGACACCTCAGGAGCCGGCGACGTGTTCCACGGAGCTTACGTTGCGTCATATCTTTCCACGCCCGAGGCGAGCTTCATAAGACATTTCGAATTCGCGCGCGCCGCGGCAGCGTTCAAGATCCAGCGGCTTGGAAATGAAGCGGGTCTTCCTACTTTGGAAGATATCGAAATGCTCGAGCCTGCCATTACACCCGCCTGAAACCGGGGCTCGCGGTCACGCCGAAAGATTTGCCATGCATCGGATTCCGGTCTTCTTCGGGGCGGCGCTCTTGATCGCGGCTCCCCTCGCGCCGGGAAACATACCCGCGTTTTTTGCCCGGCTCGCACTGCAATCCGAGCTTGAGGATCTGGTGGGCACAGTCCACGGCCTCAGCGTGCAGCAGATCCATCTGGCTGCTTCGCGCCGCTCTGTCGTTGTCGAGGGGCTGGTTCTGCGCCGGCCCGGGTTCACAATGCGCATCGGGCGCCTGGCCATGCGCCTGTCCCAAGCAAAAGCGTCCGGTTCCGATCTCATCTTTGCGCAAGCGGCCGCGGCGGCAGACGGGGGCACCCCGGAATCCTCCGGGGGCTCAGTTGCAGCAGATAATGTCAGCATCGACACGGGCACGCTGCACGCCAGCATCAAGCACATGAACTTTGAAGGGACGAAGCTCGGCAAAGCCGATATTGACGCCCTGCTCGATCTGCATTCCGCCACGCCCATCACTGAGCGCCTTGCCAAAATCTCCGCAGCCCATGTGGCTATTCCGGAACTGGTGATCGAAAGCAAGCAACAGCCGCCGGAAGCTCTCGCAAACAAGATCGGTCCGCCATCCACGCCAGAGGACGAAAAGATCGTCCTGCATGACATTGCCGTGAACAATGTGGTGCAAGGTCATGCCAGCACCGTTTCCGCCGGATCGGCAGATACGATCCAGCATTCGCCCGGAGCGGAAGAAATACAGGGCAGCTTCGGCCCCATTCACGCGACGGGATTAGATCTCGTCCAGCTTGCCCGCTTGCTGGCTCCGGCAGGTGACAAGATTCCCCGGGATCGACTCTGCGATAGTCTCGACATCGACAGCGGCAAGCTTTCCGCTCCGGGCGCAGAAGCGGAACTCTCCCTCTCGGCCATTAAAATCAAGAATATTGCGCCCGGCAGCTCTGCCGGCTCCACCACGGCTTCAAAGCCGGAGGCAGCGAGCGGCAAGTCAGACGCAGCGTTCTCGCGAATGCTGCATGCTCTCGACATTGGATCGCTCGAATTCACGTCGCTGCATTTTGCCAAGAAAAGCGGATCCCCGTGGAGCGCCGGAATCAGGCATGGCTTTCTGGCGGGGATCAAAGCCGGACGGATCGGCGACGCGGGCTTTGAAAACACCGATATAACGACAACGAACGCGACGGTCGCCATCGGCCGCCTCGCCTGGCACGGACTGACCCTCCAGGCGCCAATGAAATTCCTCGGGATGACTACGCCGGGCGCCAAGCCCCCCGCGGCCTCTCTTCCTGGCCAGCAGAAGATCAGCGCCGACGCGATTGCCGTCCTGCTCACGACCATCGACCCATCGACTGCCCGCACACCCGACCAGTTCCAGATAAGGCATGCAGAGCTGGCAAGCAGCGCGCTTATCAATGGCGTTCCGACGCGCCTGACTGCTGCCATCGAGCATTTCACCTGCGACATGCGCAATGTGAACGATCACGATCCTTATATGGCGGCTCTCGGCTATGACAGGCTCGACCTTTCGAGCAACCTCGCCATGCACCTGGACGATAACAACAGTGAATTCGCGCTCGACGGTTTATCCCTGAGCGGCGCGGGCATGGGGTCGGTCCAGATCTCGGGATTCATGGATCATCTGACGAAAGGGCTGGTGTCCTCTGACCCGGTCGAAAGCAAGGCCGCGCTTCTTAAAGTGCTGCTGCATCATTTCGAAATAAGAGTCCAAAATAACGGACTTTTCGAGCGCCTTGTCGCCACCGAAGCGAAGCGGTCGGATCGCTCGCCGGATGCAGTTCGCGCACAAATCCTCGATTGGGTCACGGGCAACCTGCCGGAGTTGCTGTCCAGCAGCCGTGATGGCGACCTAATTACCGCGGCGCTGGCAAAATTCATCACCAATCCCGGCAACCTTCATCTCTCCATTCTGGCGCGGCAGGGAATCAGCGCCGCCGATGTGATTTTGGCGGCTGATCCACGGCAATTGGTGCAAAGGATCAAAATCGAGGTGAGCGCAAACCAGTAAATATCGCCGGATATCTTTCGAACGATATTGTTTTATTTTCAATGTATTACATTATATAATTGACCTACAAATTTAACACTTTTCGCGCTTGGCATGGCCTCTTTCGAGGCCGGGCATTGCCCGAAGCGTTGGCTCGTGTTGATGATCGGCCAACCGCCCTTGGGCCGATGCGGCGGCCGCTTTGGAGAAATCTTATGGCTCTTATGGTTGCAATCTCTGCCGGCGAACTGATCGACAAGATCACGATCCTTGAGATCAAGCTGGAGAACATCAGCGACCCCGCCAAGCTCGCCAATATACGCTATGAACACGATCGCCTCGCCGCGACGCTGCGCGAAGCGATCTCGGAGAGCGCAACGCTTTCCGCCCTCACGCAAGAGCTGAAATCCGTGAACGCGGAGCTTTGGCGGATCGAAGACGACATCAGAGATCAGGAACGGGCGAAAACTTTCGGAGCCGAGTTCATCGCGCTTGCGCGATCAGTCTATCGGACCAACGACCGCCGGGCGGCCCTGAAAAGAAAGATCGATACCTTTTTGCAAAGCGACATCGTCGAAGAAAAGAGTTATGCCGCCTATTGAAGGTGATGCCGCGTATGACCCATCAAAGCGATCCGTCCGATCAGATGTCCGGGGGTGAAGCCGAAGAGCCTCGAACCGGAGCGATGATGCGCATTGCCTTTCTTTCCGCCGGCACGCCGGAAGCGGAAGCCGCGCGCGTCCGGCTGATCCATACCTATGGAAATTGCGATCCGGCCCATGCCGATGTGATCGTTGCTCTTGGCGGCGATGGCCTGATGTTGCAGACGTTGCACCGCTTCATGGGCACCCAAAAGCCCATTTACGGCATGAATCGCGGCTCAGTCGGCTTCCTGATGAACGAGTTCCGCGAAGACGATCTCGAACGTCACATCCAGGCGGCGCAGCCTTCAATCATCCATCCGCTTATGATGGTGGCAACCGACATCAAGGGCGATAGGGCGGAGGCCTGCGCCATAAATGAGGTCTCGATCCTGCGGCAGTCCTATCAGGCCGCGAAGATCAGGATCTCGATCGACGGCAAGGAACGGCTCTCGGAACTCGTTTCCGACGGGCTTCTGGTTGCGACCCCGGCAGGATCGACGGCCTATAACCTCTCCGTTGATGGTCCTATTCTGCCGCTCGATGCACCGCTCATGGCCTTGACGCCTATCTCGGCATTCCGGCCCCGGCGCTGGCGCGGTGCTCTCCTGCCCGATTCCGCGCATGTGACACTCGATATTCTCGAACCCTACAAGCGCCCGGCCGCCGCGGTCGCCGATCATTTCGAGCTGAAAGAAGTGATCAGAGTCGAAATCTCGATGGACCACAGCAAGAGCCTCACCATCCTGCACGATCCCGGCCATTCCCTCGATGAACGGATCCTGCGCGAGCAGTTTGGCTATTAAAGTCAGGCTTTGCGCATGAGCGACGCGATCAAGATTCTGGCTCGCGAAATCATCTCGCGCGGTTTCGGCGTCTTGCAAAAAGTGACGGTGCGGCGCCGGAAATTTGATGCGACTTCTCAGGAAATCTCGCGCGAAGTCTACGACTCCGGAGATGGCGCAGCCATTCTGCTTTACGACCCGGATCGCCGATGCGTGCTGCTGGTGCGGCAGTTCCGCCTCGCCGCCTGGCTTTCATCGGGCCGCGAAAGCCTGATCGAGGTCTGCGCCGGCAAGCTTGAAGGACTCGATCCGGCCCGCCGCATCGTCATGGAAGTGGAAGAGGAAACCGGATTCGGGATCAAAGAGCCGCGCTTTCTGTTTGAAGCTTTTATGAGCCCCGGCGTCTTCTCGGAGAGGCTGAGCTTCTTCGTTGCGCCCTATTCGCCTGCGGACAAGACGGGCGGCGGGGGCGGCCTCGCCGATGACAACGAAGACATCCAGATTCTGGAGCCGACGCTGGACGAGGCTCTGGAGATGATTGCGCGCGGCGAGATCGTGGACGCGAAGACGATCCTCCTGCTGAACTACGCGAGGCTCACTCAACTGCTCTGAGAGTCTCAGATCAAATAGATCCTGTCAGGCAGTTCATCGCGGCCCGCTCCAGTCCTCGGAAAATGCGTCGTCAGAACCGCTTCGCATGCACCGATCGCCGCCAGAAACCCCTCCGCGACGGAGCCGCCTCGCATATGGACGATCAGCGCATCGACGGCCGCCTGCCAGTCCGATTGCGGTACACGGGCCGCGATCCCCTCATCCGCGATGATCCGCGCATAATGTTCCGCCAGAGAAACGAAGATCAGGATTCCGCAGCGGTCTTTTTTACGCGCAATGCCACGAATGACGAATTGCTCCATAGCGGCGCGATGCGCTGACGCCCGGCGCACCTTGCGCGGCAAAACTGCCATCCGCACGCGCGGCAGGCAAAGCAACGCGGCGAGCACAAGAAAGACGAGGATTTGTAACAGCAGGATTCGTTCAACCGAAAATTCGGTCACGGCAATCAGCACCCAGGGCACCGCAAGCGCGACGAGCGATGCGACAAAGACAGGCAGCGCGGCTGCATCCGATGAGGTTCGCGCCAGGACGCAAACGATTTCACCCGATGTCTTCGTTTCCGCGGTGCGGATGGCTGTTGCGATTCGGTCACGGTCCTGTTGCGAAAGGGTCATCACCAGCTTCCCGAAGCTCCGCCTCCGCCAGAAGAGCCGCCACCACCGGAGAAGCCTCCGCCATCGGATGAACCGCCGCCGGAAAACCCTCCGCCCCCGCGCGAGCCGCCCGAACTGAAAAGGATGCTCAAAAGTATATTCATGGCAAGCCAGCGAAAACCGGGTGAAACAACGCAGAGAAGTCCGAGCCCCACAAAGACTGCGATCAGTAGCCAGGAGAGCGGATCGCTGTTCTGCTGATGGTCGAGACGCACCGAGGGGCGCTGCTGCCACTCAGAAGAGTCTGTCGTCAGGACGGTTATAATGTCATCGACGCCGCGCGATATGCCGCCGCCAAAATCGCCGGTTTTGAAACGCGGAGCGATGGCGTTGACGATAATGATCTTCGACAACGCATCAGTGAGCGTGCCTTCGAGACCATAGCCAACCTCGATGCGCACCTTGCGCTCGTGCGGCGCCACAAGGAGAAGCACGCCATTGTTCTTCGTCTTCTCGCCGAGTTTCCAGGTCCTGAAGAGTTCATTGGCGTAGGGTTCGATCTCCTCGCCATCGAGCGAGGCGACGGTCGCAACAACAAGCTGAATACCCGATTTGGCTTCGAGACTGGCGAGCTTTGGCTCGATAACGGCGCGCGTGGCCGCCGGGATAATATTGGCCTGATCGACGATCCGACCGGTAAGCGCCGGAAAATTGGCGGCAAAAACGCCGGCGATCGTGCATAAAAATGCGGCAAGGACGAACGCTGCATATCGCCCGCCTGCCCGCACGAAAAAGGCTGACCGGCCGCGCGCGCGAGGAGGAGAGAAAACCGGCTTCCCCCTCGCCTCCTGCTCTAATGTACTGGAATCGCGCACGTCTCCGGCTTTGGAACGATGCAACCCAAAACCGACGTGATCCAGGGTCATTTCAGCGCCTTCGCACGACCGTCGGTGTGTCAGACTGCACCCGTTTCAGAGTTACCTTCGTTCAGGCCTTCGCTTCTCTCAAAACTTTACTTGCGGCGGGGTCTGCGCATTGTCATTGGCGGTAAACTCCGCCATCGGCTTGTTGCCGCGAAAGACGGTCGAAGCCCACAGCACGCCGGGGAACGTCTTTAATTCGGTATTGTAGGCGCGCACCGCTTCGATGTAGTCGCGTCGCGCCACGGCAATGCGGTTCTCCGTCCCTTCCAACTGGGATTGGAGCGCCAGAAAATTCTGGTTCGACTTCAGGTTCGGATAGTTCTCACTGACGGCGAGGAGCCGCCCGAGCGCGCCGGTAAGCTGATTTTGCGCATCCTGAAACTGCTTCAGCTTTGCCGGATCGGTGAGTTGTGACGCATCGATCTTGACCTGCGTGGCCTTGGCGCGCGCCTCGACAACGGAGGTCAACACCTCCTTCTCCTGTTTGGCGTAGCCCTGCACGGTGGCAACGAGATTGGGGATCAAATCGGCGCGGCGCTGGTAATTGTTTTGCACGTCCGCCCATCTCGCCTTGGCCTGTTCCTGCAAGGTGGGAATGGTGTTGTAACCGCAGCCGGCAACGAAAAGACTAAGAAGAACGACGGCCAAAACGGCTCGAATTCTCGAAATTGATAAGGTCATAACGGCCTCCTGGAAACAGAATAGGCCGCGTTACGGTAGCGATGTCAATGTGGGGCGCCCAGGGTCACGCCGCGATGAGTTCCGCCTCCAGCGCCTCCATATCGATCCTGTAGGCGGAGGCCGGCGGGCGCTGCCGCGCCGCTGTATCGGCGTCGCAATCCGTCAGAAGCAGTGGCGGTTCGAGCGGCATGCCGATCGGCTGGCGTCTCTGCGCTGGCAGTTCCATCTCCTGCGGCTGCATTGCGGCAGTAAATCCTCGCGCCTCTTCACGCGCCGCCTCGGCCTCAAACCGGCGGAGCACCGACAGCAATCGGTCGAGTTCGACACTCTGCATCGCCGAACAGGCCGTGAGAACGCGTTCGACCCTCTGGCGCGACAGATGTGCGCCCGGTTCACCCGAGAGTTCCGGCGTATCGAGAGTGCCTATGGCGACACGAAAGGCGGGCAGCAGGGCTTCCGCCAGACCGGCCTTGCGATAGAGCGCAGCAAAACCCACGCTGCGCCAATCGCGCATCAACCCTTTCACACGCGGCAGAGAAACCCCTGCCAGATCGGCAAGCGCCGCCTCGAATAAAGCCGCATTGCCGCTCAGCAACGCACGCAGCAACAGGCTTGCCGTCAACTGTCCCGAAGCGCGCAGATGTGCGACCAGCCGCATCGGCCCAATTTCCGTCTCGCGACTTGTTGCGGCAATGATGACATGAGCCTGATCGCGCGTTTCCCGCATAAGTCTTTGCGCGCGCTCCGGCGACAGCCAGTCCCGATCCGTCACGAAGGCGGTGAGTGCCCTCGCGGTCGCCGCCACAAGATCGGCGCGAAGCGTCGCCGGCAGATTGCGCCGCGCGAGAAGCGCCTCGCGCATCTCGGCATCGGAGCCGAAACGCTCGACCATCCGATGCATCGAAAAGGCCGGAAGCTCGACGCAAGGGTTGACGGCCAGGGAAATCAACGCTTCACGGGCTCCCACTTCTGCAAGAGCGGCAGCGACAGCAACCGAAAGCGAGGGACGCAGCGCGATCGCAGATTGCGCAATGGCGTCGCCGATTGCGGCGCAATCGATAAGTTCGGAATCCGACAACACCGGAGAGCGGGCAAGCACGATCGAGGAAACATCGGACTGATCGTCTGCCAGCGCGAGCACAATATGGTGCGGAGCCTCAGCGGAATGCGCAAAGCTCTCGGCCATTGCGCGACGCACCAGAGGCGACGGGTCGTCCAGGAACTGTGTCAGAACCTGCCCGGCATCCTCGCGTGTCGCCGCATCAAGCTCGGCATAAAGCCAGGCGCGGGCGAGCGCACTCACGCCCTCTGCCCTCTGGCTGGGCGAAGCGCTTTGTGCCCATTGCAGGAACCGCCGAACGATCATTATCCGATCCCAAATGGAGGCGTCGTTTGCCTGAAAGGCTGTGCCCGACCCATCACAGCATCGGCGAACATGGTAAACGGAGGTTTAAGACTGGAAGCAGCGCATATTTTCCAGTAATTTCAACGATACAGGTGAACCGCTCTGGAAAGAGTCCACACCTTGAGCACTGATCGGCCATCCCAGTGCTGACGGAATCAATCTGTTTTAAACGAGATCGGACTTGCGATGCGTTCGCTGCTTCTGGTTCAACCCGATCGCGAGAGCATCACAGATACGGCGCTTGCCGCAGATGCGGATTGTCTCATCTTCGACTTTTCTGCTGTTGCCGCAGAGTCGTCGGCATATGAAATCGCACACACGGCTTTCACCGCAGCGCGAAGGTGGCCGATCCAGCCATCGCTCTACGCCCGAATTCCGGGCCTGCATGACAGCGCTGCCGATGGCTGCCTTGACAGGGTGATGGCGCTGCTACCAGACGGCATTGTTCTTGCTGCCTGTAATGGCGCAGATATCGAGCATCTTTCGATCAAACTCGCGGTGCGCGAGGCGGAACTCGGCATCGAACATGGCGTCACGAAAATACTCGCCACTGTCCCGGCGGCCGCGCCCGCCATATTTGGCCTGAACAGCCTCGCCAATGCGAGCGTGCGCCTCACCGGCCTCATCTTTGCCCAGCAGGACCTTGAGCAAGCCCTGGGGATTGCGTCAAAGACGATGCCTGACGACGCGGCATCGAGGTCGCCAATCGTCACGGCCCGACATCTCATGCTCTTTGCGGCGAAGGCAGCAAAGCTGCCTGCGTTCGATGCGCCCTCTCCCGCCAGCATTTATGCAACGAAGTTGCGTGACATTTGCGCAGCGTCGCGACGCGAAGGATTTTCGGGCAAGGTGGCGCTCAGCGAAAATCAGATAGCGATTATCAACGCCGCCTACGCATCAAGCTGATTTGCGAAACACTTGAGTAATCGTCTTGATTTCGCCGGCATCCTTGACCCGGTAGCCAGGCAATTGCGATATGGCATCCTGAAATTCCTTGCTCCGCATGACTGACAGGACGCGCTGAACCGCCGGAAGTTCGAGGATCTGCTTACGGCACACAAAAACGTAGTCCTCCGTCAGCAGTGGAACGAAATCGAGATCGAACTTACGCGCGGCTGACTCGATACCAAAGGCTACATCGGCAAGGCCGCTCGCGACGTAGGCGGCAACGGCAGCATGCGTAAACTCCGAATGCTCATAGCCGTTGATCGACGCGCCATCGATACGATGCTGCGCCAACAACTGCTCGAAAAGAAGACGCGTACCAGAATCGGGATCGCGGTTTACGAACCTGATCTCTGGGTCAAGCAAGCATTCCAGATTTGATATGCTATGCGGGTTGCCACGCTGCACCATCAATCCCACCTCGCGCGTCACAAGCGAAATGACACGATGCACCTTGACATCGAGCCAGCCTTTGCTTGCGGCTATCGCACGTTTACGAAGTTCGCCTTGCGGCAGGTGCATTCCGGCGAGATCGCATCCGTCATGCGCCAGAGAAACCAGCGAATTCTGGTTGCTGACATAGCGAAAGTCGACGCCGATATCAGGCTCGCGACTGAGCAACTCCCTGAGCTTCGGGACAGCAAATCCGTGGCTGGCGTGTACCCGCAGCACCAGAGGGCCATGAGGCAGCATCTGATTGATTTCCGTCTCAAGCTCCTGAGACAGGTTTTGCAAAAGAGGTCTGAGCCTTGCTTCCAGCCGTTGTCCGGCCCAGACGAGTTTCTCGCCGAACTCCGTGAGCCTGGTGCCTGCGCCTTGCCGCCGCACAACCAGCGGCGCGTTGAAAAAGTGCGACCACTTCTCGATCAGGTTCCAGGCATGCCGATAGGAAACGCCCGCTTTATCTGCGGCGCCGCTGATCTTTCCTGTCGCACGGATCTCAGCCAGAAAATCGAGCATGATTGGCAGCGATTGCGCATCGTCAGTACGCCGAAAGCGCCAAACGGGCTCGATCTCGATCTTGATCATGCTTGCCTCTCCGGACTGGCGCCGTCAGCGTTAGATCAAATATATATATGAATACAATTTCATATTTTGAATGATAAAGATCGGTTTCTCTGTTCATATATTTCCTCCGATCAAAATCGAAGAAAATTTCATATTCCCCTAGGTATACAGGAATACTAACATCACAAGCGTCTCATTGCCAATGGCGCAAGGCGCTTCAGTGCGATCGAGATTATGAATTTTATTTCATATTATGGAGGTCATGCTGTGCTCGCCCGCGCTCCCCTAAACACAGAAAAGCTTCTCATCGGCGGACGTCGCGTCGCCGCCTCGTCGGGTCGCAATTTCGAGACTCTCAACCCTGCAACCGGCAATGTCATCGCTCGCGTCGATGAGGCGGACGCAAACGATATACACCACGCGGTTTGCTCAGCGCGCGCCGCTTTCGAAGGCGCGTGGAGTCATATGAAGGCCAGCGAGCGTGGAGGCTTGCTCCTGAAGCTGGCCGATCTCATCCGCCGAGATCAGGATCGATTGATTGAATTCGAAAGTCTCGATTCAGGTAAGCCTGTTTCAGCCATTCGCCGCCAGGACCTTCCGGCGGTAATCGACACGCTGATCTATTACGCCGGCATGGCGGACAAGATAAACGGCCAGGTCATTCCAACTCGTGATGACGCACTGACTTATACGATGCGGGAACCTGTCGGCGTTGTCGGAGCGATCGTCCCGTGGAATTTTCCCTTGATGATCGGCATGTGGAAAATCGCACCGGCGCTGGCTTGCGGCTGCACCGTCGTCTTGAAACCCGCCGAAGTCACACCGCTGACCGCGTTGATGATTGGCGATTTGGCGGTGGAAGCAGGTTTCCCACCGGGGGTTCTCAACGTTGTTCCCGGCTTCGGCAATGTCGCAGGCCAGGCTCTGGTGGATCATCCCGATGTCGATAAGGTCACCTTCACCGGGTCGCCGGTCATCGGACGGCGAATTCTGCAAGGCGCCGCCGGCAATCTCAAGCGTGTGACGCTGGAACTCGGCGGCAAATCGGCTAATATCATCTTCCCCGATGCGGATCTCGATGCTGCCGTTAAGGCAGCAAGCTCCGGCATTTTCTTCAATACAGGGCAAGTATGCTCCGCCGGTTCGCGCATTCTCGTCCATGAGAGCATTCACGAAGAAGTCGTCGAACGGCTCGTTATACGCGCTAAATCAATCTGCATCGGTGATCCGCTCGAAGCTTCGACGGCGATGGGGCCACTGGTTTCTGAAGTGCAGATGAATCGTGTGCTGGACTACATAAAGATCGGCTGTGCGGAGGGCGCGTTCCTCGTAACAGGCGGCGCACGGCACGGAGATACAGGCTATTTCGTCGAGCCAACGATTTTCGCTGGCGTCGAGGACGAGATGCGCATTTCGCAAGAAGAGATCTTCGGTCCCGTGGCCGCTGTGATCCCGTTCAGGGATGAGGATGATGCAGTCCGCATCGCCAATGGAACCGTCTATAGTCTGGCGGCTGGCGTGTGGACAGGTGACATTGGCCGGGCGCACCGCTTAACCCGCTCGTTGAAAGCCGGCACCGTCTGGGTCAACACTTATGGAGCAACAGACATCCGGCTGCCGTGGGGCGGCTCACGGGATTCCGGCTTCGGCCGTGAACACGGCGATGCCGCGATCGAAAACTTCACCGAACCGAAGGCTGTGTGGGTGAACACAGCAGCCTGACGGCGCAGCAAGACCTCTGACGAGCCGTTCGATTTCTGTTGCAGTCTGTCGTTGCCTTCGCGCGAACCGAAAGCCACTTCGCGCGAAAAACGATAGAGCCGTCTGGTTCTGGCAAAACAGAATCGCGGCTCTATCGTTTTGATGCGCTCTCTTCAGGCGAACAGGACTCTCCTTCGCCTGAGATTGCTATAAATTTTCACGCTCCAAACCTCGTGACGATATCGGCAAGCGCAGGCCGTGGCCGATCATCACGCGGATTTGGATTGCGGCCAATGTGGACGAAGCCGGCGATTTTCTCTCCCGGCGTCAGGCCGAAGCGTTCGAGAACCTTGCGGTCATAGGCGTACCAGCCGGTGAGCCAGGCCGTCGCGAATCCCATCGCATTGGCGGCGATGATCAAATTCATGCAGACCGCACCCGCAGTCATCACCTGTTCCCATTCCGGGATCTTGACATGCGGGCCTGCGCGAGAAACCACGGCGATCACGGTCGGCGCAAGAAATGCCTGCCGCTTGCGTTCGACGCGAAGCTGCTCCTCGTCAGCCTCAGGATGCGCGGCGGTAAAAACTTCCGCAATGATATTCTCCGCCCGCCGCTGCCCTTCGCCTTCGAAAACGATGAAGCGGAAGGGGGTGAGTTTACCGTGGTCGGGAACCCGCGACCCTATCGTGAGAAGCGTTTCCAATTCCGCGGCTGTCGGCCCAGGTCCCGCGAGCGTCGGAACAGGCGCTGAACGGCGCGTTTTCAAAAGATCGATCGTCGTATTCAAGATAGCTCTACCCCTTGCGTGGAAAGCGGCTCATCGGCCGCGATTGCAGCCGGGTCGATTGTGGTTCTCCGGGATATCGATTATCCGGACTGGATGGCCGGGGTCCATGAGACAGAAACACGCTCGCCGGGAAAGAATCCGCGCCCTGAAGGCAACGAGGCTGCCGCCGGCCATCATCGCGTCCAATTTTCCTCTGATTTCTCTCCTCGACCATCCCTTCGCCTTTGGCAGCAGCCCCTGGAAAATGCACAAAGGACCGGCGATGAAACCTGCGGCGGCAAACGCGGCCCGAGGAGATCGATGCTGAGACCGACACCATGAGGCGCAATCCTCGCTTGCATACCCGCTTCCCGGGAATTTTCGGCTGCTTCTCGCTGGTTGCTATCTGTGCAGCCCTGCTCTGCGGCGCTCTTGTCTGCGGCAGCGGCGCGGCACAAGCACAGTCGCTCCTGAAAACGCCAAGCGTCGCTCCTCTCGTTCCCGATGGCGACCTCGGCGCGCAGCATCCCAACGCCGCGCCGGAAACTCCGAAGAGCATGCTTCTGCTATCGGCCTTCCTCAGCGCGACCGATACGCAGCCATTGCGCAGCGGATTGATCTGGCGTGTTTACGACGAAACGACGGGGCCGAAAGGCTCCCATAAGCTCGTCGCAAAATCGACGGACGCCACGCCCTCCCTCGCCCTTCCCGCTGGCACTTACATCGTCCATGCTGCGCTGGGGTTGGCCGGCATGACAAAGCGCGTCATCGTCAACGGCCAGCCGACGAGCGCCCGGCTCGTACTGAATGCAGGCGGGCTGCGCATCGTCGGCATGCTGGGCGACAAGCCAATCAATCCGGCCAAGCTTTCGATTTCCATCTATGTTCCAGAACCCGGCAACTCGGAGGCGAAACTCATCTACGCCAACGCGAAATCGGGCGAGGTCATCGGACTGCCGGAAGGGGCTTATCACGTCGTCTCGACCCTGCTCGACACGACCGGCACCGGTTCCACGACGCAAAATGGCGTGTCGAACGCGACCAATTCTGTCGTCCATGCCGATCTTCGCGTGCGGGCGGGAAAACTGACGGACGCAACCCTGCGTCATCGCGCTGCGGTGATCACTTTGAAGCTCGTTACAGCGCCGGGCGGCGAAGCGCTCGCCAATACGGCCTTTACGATCCTGACACCCGGCGGCGACGTCATCCGCGAGTTGATCGGCGCTTTCCCCTCGCTCGTGCTCGCAGAGGGAGAATATATCGTCATCGCCCGGCACGATAACAAACCCTATCAGAGAAGCTTCAAGGTGCAGTCGACGCGCGATCATGATGTCGAGGTGCTGACCACGGCTCCGGCCAAATAAAAGCGGGCCTCCGCCCCATTGCTCAGCTCAAGCATGACCTTGCAAGAGGTGAAATACTCCCAGGCGGACGCCGGCGGACGGCTGCCGCCTCTCGACAAACATACCAACATGCCGCAGCATGCGGCGCATGTCTGACATTACCAAATCGTCGAGCGAGCAGCTTGCCAAACTGGCTGCGGAGCTTTTCGTCTGCCTGCGTTTTTGCACGCGTATTCCAATCCCGCGTCTCGACTTCGAGCCGCCGCCGAAAGATGCGTCGATTGCAGCCGCCGCGCCGATGCTGCCTGTCGCCGGAGCGATCATCGGCGTCGCCGCGGCGATCGTCCTGTGTTTTTTCGCGAAACTCGGCCTGCCGACATCTCTCGCGGTGCTGATCGCCATTGCAAGTTTGATGGTGCTGACCGGCGGCCTGCATGAAGACGGGCTGGCGGATTGCGCCGACGCATTGGGTGGCGCAACCTCCGAGCAGCGGCTCGCGATAATGAAGGATAGCCGCGTCGGCACCTTCGGCAGCCTTGCGCTCGTGATTTCCGTGATCGCCCGCGTTATGAGCGTCGCTATACTGGCCGATCATAGCCTCGGGCTTGCTGCGGCTGTCTTGATTTCCGCCGCCGCAAGTTCGCGCAGCTTCGCGCTCCTGCCGCTTTATATTCTTCCTCCAGCGCGCAGCGAAGGCCTTGGCGCGACGACACATCCCAGGCAGCGTGACCTTCTCGTTATCGGAATCGCGACGGTTCTCATAAGTCTTGTGCCGATCTTCGCGGGCGCCGATCTTCCGCGCATCTTCATCGCATTGATCCTGAGCGCCGGCGCCGCTTACGGCACGACGTCGCTCGCGCGACATTTGATCGGCGGACAGACGGGCGATGTCGCAGGCGCGACGCAGCAGATCGCGGAACTGACGACCTATCTCGTCTTTACGGCGTGGCTGTAGCAACACCCAAGAAAATTGCGGCGGACTTCATTCAAGAAGCCCGCCGCGTGAGCCGCCCTTCGTCTTTGTCTCGCGTGACGAAGGGCGTAACCCATAGCGTTTTCAAGCGAAGTGGATTCCGGTTCGCGTGAAGAAAACGCGTCAAAAATTAAACTGAGTTCGGTTTAGAGTCCCGCCAGATATTGGATCGGGTTGACCGGTTTCGCACCCTTGCGGACTTCGAAATGGAGTTGCGGCGTCGCGACATTTCCTGTCTGCCCAGACTTGGCGATCACCTGACCGCGCCTCACCTTCTCGCCACGCTTCACATCGATTTCGCCATTGTTGGCATAGGCCGTCACGAAACCATTGGGATGGCGCAGCAGGATGAGGTTGCCATAGCCTTTGAGGCCGTTGCCTGCGTAGGCCACAACTCCAGCATCAGCCGCCCTCACCGACGTGCCTTCCGGCAAGGCGATATTGATCCCGTCGTTGGCGCCGAGTTTGAAGCCCTTGATGACGCGTCCATGCGCCGGCCAGCGGAATTCGGGAATGGCCGCCTCGACCGCAGTCTTGGTGTCTTCGACGCGCGCCGTCGCAGTCGGCATCGGATCAATTCCCGGCTTTTTCTGCGCGCTCGACGATCCCGTTTCCGTTAAGGAAACCTTCTGGATCCGCGCCTCGTGTTTTTCTGGCGCGGGCTTGATTTCGGGCTTGTGTTCGATTTTCGCGATCTTTTCGGCATGATGGCGTTCTTTCGCCTCAGCCTCATGTCTCTTCCTCGCCTCCGCCTTTGCACGCTTTTCTTCGCGGTGCTCTTTCCTGACCGCCGCAGGCTGAGGCCCTCTCACAAATTTCAGATGATCGTGGTGCGCCGGCATACGCTCGGCGATTTGGCGGTGCGGCCTGACATGAACGCCGCTCGAAGCTACAAGCGAGGCGTTGTAGACGGGGATGATGAGACGCGTGCCTGGATGCACCTGCGCTCCGGACATGAATCCGTTCGTCCGCAGAAGGGCATTCTCGGGAATGCTGTAGCGGCGGGCCACAATCGCAGCCGTCTCGCCTTGCGCGACGACCACGGGCATTCCGCCTTCAGCGGTCCAGCCGGCACCGTCCTTGTGCAGGTGGTGTCCCGCGCCGGCATAGGGGGCAGCGTAGGCCGTTCTCTGACTCGGATATGAGGGCGGCGGCGTGTAGGACGCGACAGGCCCCGAGGAGCGGGGCGGCGCGAGCGGACGTGATTGAACCGCCGTCGTTGGCGCAGCAGACCCTATACTGCCGGTCGGCATCGGGTCCGTATTACGCGAGGCGGTATGGAACGGGTTGCCAAAAGGATTTGCCAGGCGCTCCGAATCCGCACATCCGGCAAGCAATCCGGCTAAACACCCGGCAAGCGCGAGACGCATAGCCGGATGGGACACGATTACCGACGCAATTTTTCTCATGACGCAACCCATACCCAAGCCAAAATCACGGCGGTTTCGGATTGCAGCAATCCAAAATGAGGCAACGTGATCGGGTCTGACAGTTCGGAATGGGATGCTTTTTCCTCATCCCCCTCCAACGGCTCCATTAAGTGCCAGACGTGTTAAGGGAGCGTTTAAGGTGAACGCATCGTCGAAAAAAAGCGTCAGTTTTTAATTATGAAGGCCGAAATCGGCTCAAAGTATACGCGCCAGCCCAGGCATCAGCATTTGCAGGCGACAAGCTCCCCGCCCCTGCTCATCAAGGCTGCCGTCGCCGCGGCGCGATGTCTCGACGAGGATCTGGCGCGCCGCCGTTGAGGGATCTGGCCGCGCCGCGACGATCTTGCCATCGTCCGCGAGCACATCGAGAAGCCTCTCCGGCAGAGACGCGAGGCAGCCGTGGACAAGAATGCGGTCGAACGGCCCCGCATCACGCGGCACCGATAATCCGTCGCCAAACACAACCGCGGCATTTGTCAGCCCAAGACCTTGCAGGCGCAGGTCCGCGGCGATGGCGAGCGACTGGAAACGCTCGATGGAGATGACCTCCTGCGCCAGTTCGGCCAGTATGGCCGTCGCGTAGCCGCTCCCTGTGCCTATTTCGAGCACGCGATGATGCGACGACACGGCCAGAGCCTCGATCATGCGCGCGACAAGCCAGGGCTCCGAGAGCGTCTGCCCGCAGCCGATCGGCAGGGAAAGATCGCGTCCGGCGAGATCGAGGTAGCGATGCGGAACGAAGATGTCGCGCGGCACCCGTTCAAGCGCACGCAACAGGGCAAGATCGCGAATGCCACGCGCACGCAGGCCGAGGACGAAGGCCGCTTTTACTTCCGCGGCATGGCCACTTTTGTCCCCAGCCGTTGGGGACGCGCTGGGGTCGGGGTGCGTGGCCTTGTCTGCCGCTGCCAGGCCAATGTGGCGAAACAAGTTAGGCTCTCCGCAAAGCGATGAATCGGCATGCTGCTCGAAAACGCTTTATCTTACTCTTTTGACGCGTTTTCTTCACACGAACCGGAAGGCCACTTCGCTCGAAAACGCTTGAGATTGCCAGCGAAAAGTAAAGAAATCAGCTCATCCGGCTGTCTGTCTCGCTTAATCGAACAGATGGGAATAGCGCTCGATGGAGGCCTGATCCGTCAGGTCGAGCTTCAGGGGCGTGACGGAGATATATTTCCGCCGCAGTGCTTCGAGGTCCGTGCCGAAAGGCGGCTCCGTCGTCTCGCGATCGAAGGCGATCCAGTAATAGGGATTGCCTCGCCCATCGAGACGCGGGTCGATCCGGAGCACCTGCATATCGCGGCGGCCCTGCACGGTGGCGGCGACTCCCGCCACCTGATCGGCAGCCGCATTCGGAAAGTTGACGTTGACGAGGACGTTGCGATCCATGCCCTCCGCCAGCAATGCCTTTATGAGGCGTGCCCCATGCGCCTCGGCGCAATCCCAATGGATCGCATCCTGCCCTCCCGGCCCATAGCACTGCGACAGTGCGACCGAAGGAATGCCAAGCATCGTGCCTTCCATCGCGCCGGCGACCGTGCCCGAATAGGTGATGTCGTCAGCGACATTCTGGCCGCGATTGACGCCGGAGAGCACGAGATCGGGCTTTTGGCCTTGCAGGATCGAGCGCACGCCCATGATGATGCAATCGGTCGGCGTGCCCTTTACGGCGAAGCGGCG
>SCSF01000051.1 GCA_004298435.1 Beijerinckiaceae bacterium | reverse complement strand
CGAAGCCACTTTGCAAGTGTTGCACGATCATGCCCGGCGCGAGCGCATCAGCCTGATGCAATCGGCGCAGATCATGGTCGAGACGGAAGAATTGCGGCCAAAGCCGCGGCAGACGCTGCGGGATCTTCTCGCTTCTTTCGCGCGCTGGGCGTCGCTGATCGATACAAAGCCGCAGGGCGAACTCGCCGAGATGATTCTGGAGGAATCCGGCTACACCGACATGTGGCAGAAGGACCGCACGGCGGAAGCGGCCGGACGGCTCGAAAACCTGAAGGAACTCGTCCGTTCGATGGAGGAGTTTCCCAATCTCTTTGCCTTCCTTGAGCATGTCTCACTCGTCATGGATGCCGAAGCCAAGGATGCGCAGCAGCGCGTCTCGATTATGACCCTGCATGCCGCCAAGGGCCTCGAATTCGAAACGGTCTTCTTGCCCGGCTGGGAGGAAGGGCTGTTTCCGCATCAGCGTTCGCTCGATGAGCCGGGCCGCGCCGGACTCGAGGAAGAGCGCCGCCTCGCCTATGTCGGCATCACCCGCGCCAAGCGTCGCGCAAAGATTTATTTCGCCACCAACAGGCGCATTCGCGGCCTGTGGCAGACCACCATTCCCTCGCGCTTTCTCGATGAATTGCCGATCGCGCATGTCGAGGTGATCGAGGCGGCCTCAGGCACCGCCTATGGCGGCTATGCGCAATCGCGCTTCGCCAATATGGACAGCTATTCTTCCTCCTATCAGACGCCGGGCTGGCAACGCGCGCAGCGGCGGAACGCGGAGGAACAGAGCGGCGGCTCAGGCCCGCGCGGAAGCTTTGGCGAAAGCGCCAGCCGGCGCGGCCCGAAAATGATCGAGGGCGAGCTTGTAGCAAAATCCTCCACCGGCTCATCCTTCAAAAAAGGCGCGCGGGTGTTTCACATCAAGTTCGGCAATGGCACGGTGGCGGGCGTCGATGGCAATAAGCTCACTGTCGATTTCGACAAGGCCGGCCGCAAGATGGTGCTGGAGAGCTTTGTTCAGGCGGCGTGAGGACGCTCAAGAAGTCCGATGAGCTCTCTCAAGATATTTTAATCGCCGCGCTTGATTTAGAGCTTGGGGGTCGCCTATGATTCAATGCCCTATCTGCCAAGGGCTCTCCTGTAACTCGCAACCTTCTCCCGCTTTTTCTGGCGTCGAATATGACTGTGCCAGATGTGGTCGATTTGTGCTTTGTGGTACAATAGCCCACGGGTTCGCCGAAGTTTTTTTTAATGCTCATCGGCGCACTGTCTTCAGCCATCGCCTCCGTTCCATGCAGGGGGACAAGGCCGTAGTGGTTGTCGAAAAGGAATTAAACAGCTTCCGACTCGATGATGCGCTGCCTACACCTGCTGAACAAGCTGACCGACTGATCCTTTGGATAGCTAGTCATCAGTCGTTGTCAGGAGAATGGGTTGAGAATTCAATCGCGGAGATTGACGCTTGGATTGGTGCGGCTATAGCAAGCCCGGGTGTTACGCAGGGATGGCTGTTAGACGAAGAAGACGTAAAAAAATTCATAGAGGCTCAAACTCCAGTAAATGCTCGAAGAAAATTTCGACTGACCTTTGCGGGCTGGAAACATTATGAAACAATTAAACGAGCCGAGGTCGAAAGCCGCACAGCTTTTATGGCTATGCAATTCGGCGATGCCGAACTTGATGCAATAGTTGAAAGTTACTTTAAACCCGCAGTACAACGCGCCGGCTTCGAATTGCGCGTTTTAACGGACGGCCAGGCCGCAGGCCTGCTCGATGACCAGATGCGTGTCAGACTACGCACCTCGCGTTTCACGATTGCCGATCTTACGCACGCCAACAACGGCGCCTACTGGGAGGCGGGTTTTGCCGAGGGATTAGGACGCCCAGTCATCTACACATGCCGCAAGAAGGAATGGAACGAACTGAACGAACACGGTAGGAACAAAGTGCATTTCGACACAAATCATATGGCCACCATTATTTGGGACCCGTCAAATCCCAACGAAGCCGCGCAGCGCTTGACAGCTATGATACGTGCAACTTTACCAGCCGAAGCGAAAATGACGGACAGGGTGTCGTGAGTACGGCAACGCTTCCCCGGACGAGCCCGCTCCGCGGGCGATGATCCGGGGTCCAGGAACAGCGCGATAATCCTCATGTCTGGATCCCGGCCCGAAGCTGCGCTTCGGCCGGGAAAGTGTGCCTCGTATTCCAGCACACAACCCCGAACCAGCTTCCTATTTCGTCATGCCCTGTGTCCCCGCGATCCGTTGCACCGGCGGCGGATTCCATTTGCCGGTCAGAGCCTCCGACTTTGGCGCATAGAGCCGCATTGTCAGGTTGAACGCGCCACCCGGAGCCGGGAGCCAATTCGCTTCTTTGCCGGCGCCAGGGCTTTCCTTTTGGACATAGAGGTCAAGCGAACCGTCGGAATTATAAGCCAAAGGCATCCAGCTACTGATCGCAAAGCGATTGAGCGCGTTCGCCACCTGAAACCCGTCAGAATCATAGAGCGTGATAGACCAGAAAGCATCGACAGGCGGCGCCTGCCCCTTGTCGAAATGAATCCGGTATGTGTTGGCGCCGTCGAGCGGCCTGCCCGTCTCGTCGCCGAGATTTAAGGGATAGATCGCATCTTCAGGTTGATTGGCGCCAAGACCGACATCCGCGACGATCGCACGTTTCAAATAGTAATTGCCGTAGACGCCCATGGTGTCCGTGTTCATCGACCAGCCGTTTACGACTCGCGCCAATGTCGCCGTCTTCCATTGCATCAGCCGCCGCGCATCTTCCGGCACCTGCGCAAGCCCCTCACGGACGGATGGATCGAGCTTCGTCATGTCAAAGTCTTTGCCGGGATCGAGACCGATGCGCTTCATGCGCGCAAGGATGGTCTGATCGGTCAGATGCGGCGATTGCAACTTGAGAATTTGCGCCGCGTAAGCGAAGAACTGGCCTGCGGTCATCGCCTGAACTTGCAGCTTTGGCGGCGTCTTCATATCGACCGCCGGATCGATCTTTACCTGAACCGGTTCAGGCGCCTTGCCCCACTGACTCAGCGGCGTAAGTTTGAACCCAGCCTGTATCTTATGCACGGCATCATAATCTGCCGGGCCATCCGTTTTGGTTCTGCCAATGATCCAGACGTAAGGAGTCGGTGCGTCAATCCGTTGAATATGTCTCGGCAGTTTGGCCTCTTCGACGAGACGATCGAGATCGAGGCTCCTGCCCGACGGTACGAGCAAGAAATTGCCGGCGTGCGTTCCGGTCGTGCGCCACCCCGGAGAAGCGAAAACGTCTGTCCACATGTCCAGCATGGGCAACAGATAATAACGGCCGTTTGTATCCGGGACGGAGACGACCAGGGGTCCCTTCGTGAGATCGACCCAGGCAATGGAATAGAGCGTATCGAAATTAGGTCTGACGACCCCTTTGAAACCGGCCGGCGGATATTCCGGGACATTGGCGAAGGTGTTCGCAGGCCCCTTGCCCAATTCCTTACCCGGCGCGATGTTCGTGAACTGTCGCCGGGTGATATCCATCGTCACCAAAGGGTAAAGGTAGAGATAGGCCTCGACGCCGATGGCATGGGCTTCCTCTTTGGTCATGGGAGCGGCTGCAAACACGGACGTTACAGGCAGAAGCGCAAAAACGGCGCATATCAGAAATTTCCCGATAGTTTTTCGTGTGGCGTTCGAATTGGCGATCCCGCGAGGCATCGGACCCTCCAGCAATTAAATTGTAAAAAATAGTTTGTCTTCAAAACAGCGCGCCCAAATCAGGCACGCGCAGGGCACGACAACCCGGAGCTTCAACGTTTTGCCGCATGATCGGTTCCGATTGTCCCGGCGCAACAGGTTTATGCGGGGCGGGCCGGGTTGCGGCGCGCAGGCCGCACGCGCTAAAGACACACGCCTCATTGCGCATTTCCGGAGAGCGTGCTAGCCGCACGCCATGCTTGAAGGCCTGCCTCCCAACAATGCCGCGCATGTCATGCGCCTGACGTGCGACGAGGAAACCGCGCGCCGCGTCGCCGACATTATCGTTGAGACGTTCGATCCTGCGGAAGCCGCAGCCGCAGCCTTCGAGGATGAGGATGGCCCACGCAAGGACTGGAAGGCCGTGCGCTGGAGCGTCGAGGCCTATTTCGGCCATGCGCCCGATGAAGAGGCGATCCGCGCGCTTGTGGCTGTGGCAGCCGGGCAAGCGGCAGCCGACTCGGCGCGCTTTGCGAGGATCGAGACCCGCGACTGGGTTTCGAACTCGCTCGCGGGCTTGCAAACTGTCCGTGCCGGCCGCTTTCTGCTGCATGGCGCGCATGATCGCGCTGCTGTGCGGAGCAACGATCTGGCTATCGAGATTGAAGCGGCGCTTGCTTTCGGCACCGGCCATCACGGCTCGACACGCGGCTGCCTTCTCATGCTCGACAGGCTTGCAAAGCGCCGACGCCCAGGGGCCGTGCTCGATGTCGGCACTGGCAGCGGCGTGCTCGCTATTGCCGCTGCAAAAATCTTCAACGCACCCGTTCGCGCGGGCGACATCGATCGCATAGCCGTCGCGTCTGCGAACACCAATGCGCGCATGAATGGCGTCGCGCATTATGTGCGTCCGGTGTGGGCGCGCGGATTGCGGCATCCCGCCCTGCAAAGCGGCGCGCCTTACGATCTCGTCTTCGCCAATATTCTCGCACGGCCATTGTGCCGGCTTGCCCCGTCCATCAAGGATGTTCTCGCGCCGGGTGGTGAAGTCATCCTGTCGGGCCTTCTCGCCTGCGACGTTGCATCTGTCGTCAGCGCCTATCGCAGCCAGCAACTCGCCCTTGTCGAGCGCATCGATCTCGATGGCTGGGCGACGCTTCGCATGCGGCGCGGCACGGAAAGGAGTATTTGATGAACGAGGACAAGGGAGTCGTCATCGTCGGCGCGGGGCATGGCGGCGTTCAGCTCGCCGCTTCGCTGCGCGAAGAAGGCTATCAGGACAAGATCGTTCTGCTCGGCGATGAAAAGGACTTGCCCTATCAAAGGCCACCCTTGTCCAAGGCCTATCTGAAGCACGAAACGCCGGAAGATGGCGTCATTTTGCGCGGGCCGGATTTCTACGCGCAGAAGAATATCGAGCTCGTCCTCGGCCAGCGCGCAATCGAAATCGATCGTGCGGCGCGCAAGTTGAAACTCGCCTCCGGTTCGATGCTTGAATATTCAAAGCTCGTTCTGGCGACCGGCGGCGTACAGCGGCCTTTGCGCCTCGAAGGCGCGGATCTTGCCGGCGTCTTTTCGCTTCGGACAATGAGCGAAGCGCGGATGCTGCGCGCCGCTCTCGACGAGGCGCAGAACGTCGTCGTCATCGGCGCTGGATTCATCGGCCTCGAATTCGCCGCGACCGCAGCGGCGAAAGGCTGCAATGTGAATGTGATTGAACTCGCGACGCGGCCCATGGCGCGTGTGGTGACGGAACGCACATCGGCCTTCTTCGCCGCCGAACACAAGAAGCTGGGCGTCACGCTGAATTTCGAGACGAGCGTCACCGCATTGAAAGGTGAAAACGGAAAGGTGAAGGAAGCGGTGCTGACAGATGGCCGCGTTCTGCCGGCCGATCTCGTGCTGATCGGCATCGGCCTTGTGCCGAGCGGCGAACTCGCGAGCGCTGCCGGACTCGACTGTCCGAACGGCATCAAGGTCGATGAAAAGCAGGCGACAAGCGACGAAAATATTTTCGCCATCGGCGATGCGGCACACCATTTCAACCCGTCGGGCAATCGCTGGATGCGGCTTGAATCGGTGCAGAACGCAACCGATCAGGCACGCACGCTCGCCAAGCATCTGGCCGGCAAGCCGGCGCAGTATAATTCGGTGCCATGGTTCTGGAGCGATCAGGCCGATTTGAAATTGCAGATGGTCGGCTTTCTCGATTGCTGCGACAAGCTCGTTTTGCGCGGCTCTTTCGAAGAGCGCGCCTATTCTCTCTTCGGCTTTCGCGATGGCAGGCTTACTGGTGTCGAATCCGTAAACAGGAGCGGCGACCATATGCTTGCGCGTCGCCTGCTCAGTGAGAATATTCCGATCAGCCAGGAAATCGTGGCTGATCCCAACTCGGATTTGAAAGCGCTGCTACGCGGCGCACGTCGGTGAGCCCCTCTCCCCGCGTGCGGGGAGAGGAGCGGCTGGCGATGCCGCGCGGCGGTAAGGGTTGTCCGAATAAAGGACTATCGTCATGCGCGGACTTGATCCGCGCATCCAGACGCTTATTCTCCCGCAGGGATATTGTGGTGTCAGACCGCGCTCAATCCAGCCAATGTTTCTGGATGCGCGGATCAAGTCCGCGCATGACGGCGTTCAAGACGCATGCCTTCCCAGCACCTCTCTCACTGCCTTAACGAGATCGCTTTCCGGCACGGTGAACTGCGCTCTGGCGCGCAGTTCGAGATAATCGGCGCGATCCTTCGTCGAAGCTGCAAGTTCCGCGCCGAGCACCAGATCGCGGATGGCGATCTCGCCCTTGTCGCGCTCGTTTGACCCTTGGATAACCGCACAGATCGAGCCGCGCTTGTCGGCATATTTGAGTTGCGCATTCATGCCTGACGAACCGAGATAGAGTTCGGCGGCTATGCCTTCGCTGCGCAGCGTCGTGACGAATGTCTGATAGCGCGCCATATCCTCAGCGCTCTTGTCGAGCACCAGAACGACGACAGGGCCATGCTGCGGCGCGCCGGTGACGATCGGCGAACCGATGGCTTTCAGCGCCGCATAAAGCCGCGAGACGCCGATGGAGAAACCCGTCGCGGGAACAGGCTCGCCGCGGAAGCGCGCAACGAGACCATCATAACGCCCGCCGCCGCCGACCGAGCCGAAGCGGATCGGCTTGCCATCCTCGCCCTGCACCTCGAAGGTGAGTTCAGCTTCGAAGACCGGGCCGGTGTAATATTCGAGACCGCGGACGACGGAAGGATCGATGCGGATGCGATCCGAATAGCCGGCGGCATCGATCAAGTCGCGAATGCTCGCGAGCTCTCGAATTCCTTCGAGCCCGCGCTCAGACGAAGCAACGGACTCTTGCAGATTCACAAGCGCAACGTCACTAGCTCCGGCAGAACTCGCGCCGCCTGATACTTTCGCTCCGGAAAAACTCAGAACGCGGCTTATCGCTCCATCATCAAGTCCGGCACCTTTGGTGAAATCGCCGGATTCGTCTTTGCGACCGGGGCCAAGCAATTGAGCAACGCCCTCGAAACCAAATTTATCCAGCTTGTCGATCGCTCTGAGCACCGTCAGCCTTCTTCCGACATTCTCCTCGCCACTCAGCCCGATCGCCTCAAGCACGCCATCCAGCACCTTGCGATTATTGACCTTCACAACATACTCGCCGCGCTTGATTCCCAGCGCTTCCAGCGTGTCGGCCGCCATCATGCAAAGTTCCGCGTCAGCGGCGGGTGACGCAGCGCCCACTGTGTCGGCATCAAATTGCATGAATTGCCGAAAGCGCCCCGGCCCCGGCTTTTCGTTGCGGAACACATAGCCTGTGCGATAGCTGCGATAGGGCTTTGGCAGCCTGTCGAAATTTTCGGCGACATAGCGAGCGAGCGGCGCTGTCAGATCGTAACGCAGCGAGAGCCATTGCTCGTCATCGTCCTGAAACGAAAAGACGCCTTCGTTCGGCCGGTCGAGATCGGGTAGAAATTTGCCCAGCGCATCGGTATATTCGATGAACGGCGTCTCGACCGCCTCAAATCCGTAAAGCTCATAAGACTTCCGGATCGCAGCCAGCATTTTTTCGGTCGCGGCGAGATCAGCCGGGCCGCGATCGCCCAACCCACGGGGCAATCTCGCAAGAGTGCGCGGCGTCTGTTTTTTTATATCGGTCATTTTCCAAGCCTTGTCGCCGCCATGGTGCCGAACGGCGGAATGTTCATCTCTCAGGCAGCTTCTACGGGCGTGGCCGAAACGGAGCAAGGGAAACTCCGGCCGCCACAAGACGACCTCCCTTGGAGGAGCCATAATCGGCACCCATATGTAGCCGCGCGGCCGCAGAGCCGCGAAACCAACGGGAGAGAACGATGTCACCCGAAGAACGCCAGATGCTCACCGGTCTCTTCGACCGTATCCGCGGCGCGGCAGCGACGCCCCGCGATCCGGAAGCCGAGGCGTTGATCTCCGATGCCGTCAGGAACATGCCCTATGCGCCCTATCTGCTGGCGCAGGCAGTCATCGTGCAGGATCATGCCTTGCAGGCGGCCAATGGCAAGCTACAGGAGCAGGAGACCCGGCTGCACGAGCTGGAACAACAGATGGCGCAGCAGCAACAGCCGCGCCAGCCGGCAGGAAGCGGCGGCTTTCTGGGCGGGCTCGGCTCCATCTTCGGCAGCGGCAATGCCCGCCCCGCCAGCGAGCCACCGCCCTCATCGGTGCCTCCCAGTGGTCCCTGGGGCCAGCAGGCACAGCAACCCTCCTATCAGCAGCCCTATGCGCCTCCTCCGCCGCCTTCCGGCAATCCCTGGGCCGGCGCGCCAGGAATGGGGGGGAGCATGGGAGGACCAGCAATGGGTGGCCCCGGAATGAGCGCCCCGACGGGCGGCGGAGGATTTCTGCACGGCGCGCTCGGCGCCGCAGCAGGTGTCGCGGGCGGCGTGCTGCTTGCCGATTCGATCCGTGGCCTTTTCGGCGCCCACAACAATCCAATGGGCATCAGCAGCGGCCTGGGCGGTTTGGGTGGTGGTTTGGGCGGACTCGGCAGTAGCCTTGGCGGCGGTGCGAGTGCTGCTGGCGCTAGCGGGTCGGGCGCTGGCACTGGCGGTGAAACCGTCATCAACAACTATTACGACTCATCCAATTCCGGCACTGACAACGCGCAGGATCAGGACAACGACACGCAGGATGCGTCCTACGACGATAATGACAACGACGGCGATGACGATTCCGGCGATGACGGAAGTTACGATGTGTAGACAGTCGTGTTGCGCGCGTTGCATCAGCGACGCAAGCTAAGCAGAATCTGTACAGATTATTCCCGCCGCCGCAGGTAATGTGGCGGCGGTTTGCGTTTTCGTCGCGTGGCAGCGAAAGTTGCTTCGCTCGGAAACATTTTAGTTATCCGTTGCGACGCGTTTTCTTCACGCGAACCGGACGCCACTTCGCTTGAAAACGCTCAAGCTACGGCACTGTTTTGTGGATTTTCAAGCTAGACCGGAACCATCAACGCCGGATTCCCGTTATGCTTGTACGGTTGCTGCTCTATCGCTGTAGCCGAAGTTCGCAGCCGGATGGAATAACGGCGCGGGATGCTATAAGGGAGGTTCCCAGCCTCCATTACGGTTGGCAACAGCTTCAATGCTGACGCGGCATTTGCATGCGGCGTAGCGCAGAGCGGACGTTCGTTCAGGCTGACTGCGACTCGCGCGGCCGGCTTTCTCAGGCACGCAACATGTGGGCTGTCATTCATCGCAAAGAAAGCGGCGCTTTGCGGCGAGCACAACAGGAGCGTGAACAGGAAACGCGCGGCACGACGCGCCATCGTGAGCCGCCCGTTTATCCATTTCGCAAGCCGCGATCGCTGAATCCCGGCAAACAACAAGGAGGAAACGCCCTTCTCGCCCGAAGAGGCTGTTCAGTTCAGGAGATATTCCGCACAATGGTCGATCCAAATTCCATGCCTCATCTGCACATCGCTGCTTTCCCGCCACCTCCGATGCGCGACTGGGCGCTTTTCCTCGATCTGGACGGAACTCTGCTTGATATTGCCTCAACGCCCGATTCGGTTGTGGTTCCCGACGGGCTTGTGAAGGATCTCGCGGCTGCGCAGAAGGCGCTTGACGGAGCGCTTGCCATTGTCAGCGGCCGCAGCCTCGCCGACATCGATCGCCTGTTGGCGCCCTTGCATCTTCCTGCGGGCGGCGAACATGCTGCGATTGTCCGCCGGCCAGACGGCTTCTACGATGAAGTCGAGCAGAAAGTGCCGGACGACTGGAAGCGCAGCCTGAACGATCTTGTCGAGTCGCATCCTGGCCTTCTCACCGAGGCCAAAAGCCATAATGTCGTCGCACATTATCGCAACGCGCCTTCAAAGAAAGCAGCGGTGCGCCAGGCTGTCAGCGCGCTTGTCGCCAATGATCCGGAGAATTTCGAACTGCTCGAAGCGAAAATGGCGTTCGAAATCCGGCCGCGTCTCGTAACAAAAGGGCGTGCCGTCCATGCGCTGATGAATGTTGCGCCCTTTGCCGGCCGCGTCCCTGTCTTCGTCGGCGATGACCGCACCGATCACGACGGCTTCGCAGCCGCGATCGAACTCGGCGGCATCGCTCTCGACGTCGGGCTGGCGTTTGGTGGACGCCCGCGTGACGTCCGCGCCTGGCTGAAGCGTTTTGCTAATTTGTGAGGTCGGATTTAATGCACTCGCTGAATCTTGCCGTCATCGGCAACTGCGCCATCGCAAGCCTCATCGACCGGCAGGGACGCCACCTCTGGTTCTGCTTCCCGCGTCTCGACGCCGATCCGGTTTTCTCGGCGCTTCTGGGCGGACGGGAGCCTGATCAGGGCTTCATGGATGTCGTTGTTCGCGATGCAATCGAAACGACGCAACGCTATCTCCCAAACACCGCTGTTCTCGAAACGGTGATCACGGACAGGAACGGCGGCAAGGTCCGCATCGTCGATTTCGCGCCACGGTTCGAGCAGTTCGGACGGCGTTTCCATCCGCCAATGATCGTCCGGCGGATCGAGCCTCTGGCCAAACGCCCACGACTCTGCGTGCGCCTTCGCCCGCTGTTCAACTATGGAGCCGACAAACCCTCTGTGAGTTTCGGCAGCAATCATGTCCGCTTTATCGGGCCGAACATGACGCTTCGCGTCACCAGCGACATACCGACCTCCTATCTCCTCGAGGAGGCGGAATTCGCACTCGACCGGCCACTGACGCTTTTGATCGGCGCGGATGAGTCCATTCCGGAAAATCCGGATTCGCTCGCACAGACTTTCCTCACCAATACGATCAACGACTGGCGCGCCTGGGTGCGCGGCCTCTCGATTCCCTTCGAATGGCAGGAAGCTGTCATCCGTTCGGCGATCACTCTCAAACTTTGCAGTGCCGAAGATACGGGCGCGATCGTCGCAGCCCTGACGACATCGATTCCGGAAGCGCCGAATACTCAGCGCAATTGGGACTATCGCTTCTGCTGGCTGCGCGACGCCTTCTTTACCGTCGGCGCGCTCAACCGCCTCGGCGCAACGCAAACGATGGAACGCTTCATACGATTCGTGATCGATGCGGTGCTCCGCGACGATGATGTTTCGATCGTGCCGCTTTATCCTATTTCGCCCGGCGTAAGTTCGAACGAGCGAATAGCGCCAGCATTGGCGGGCTATCAGGGCATGGGGCCGGTGCGGATCGGCAATGCCGCTGTCTCGCAGGTCCAGAACGATGTGTATGGCTCGCTCATTATGACGGCCGCACAGATGTTCTATGATGAACGTCTCGGCCTCTCCGACCCTCTCGGCCTCTATCATCAATTGCGCAACATAGGCCGGCTTGCGGCGCGTCATGCCGTGACGCCCGATGCAGGCCCCTGGGAATATCGCGGCCGGGTCGTCGTCACTACCTATTCGGCAGCCATGTGCTGGGCGGCGCTGCATCGTCTGGCGCTGATCGCCAAACGCGTCGGGGAGACGGCGGAAGCCGCAGAATGGGAATCAGCCGCGCGCGATCTGCGTGCGGAGATTCTGGCGCGCGCCACAACGCCGGACGGCTGGCTCTCGGGCGCATTCGACAGGCCGGTTGCGGACGCAACCTCGCTATTGTTGCCCGAAATCGGGCTTTTGCCGCCAAACGATCCGCGTGTCGCGAAGACACTCGAGATAACTCGCGAGCGCCTGATGCATGATGGTTTCGTCATGCGCTACGATGAGGCCGATGATTTCGGCCACCCCGAAACCGCCTTCCTCGTTTGCAGCTTCTGGTACGTCGATGCGCTCGCGCTCGCGGGGCGCCGCGACGAGGCGCGCGAGATTTTCACCAACATTCTCTCGGTCCGCAACGCGGCCGGCCTTCTGTCCGAAGACGTCGCCCCGACGACGCGCCTGCTATGGGGAAATTTCCCCCAAGCCTATTCGCATGTCGGTCTCATTCATTCGGCCACGCGCCTGTCGCGTGGATGGGAGGAGTCCCTATGGCGCGCATCGTAATCGTATCGAATCGCGTGCCTTCGGGAGCGGCAAGCGGGCCGCAGGCCGGAGGGCTCGCAGTCGCGCTCAGGGATTGCCTCAAGGATGG
>SCSF01000050.1 GCA_004298435.1 Beijerinckiaceae bacterium | reverse complement strand
CCGAGCAGGCGCCGTCAACGTCGTAATCGCCAAAGATGGCGACGGTTTCGCCTGCCGTCACCGCCGCCGCGAGACGCGCCGCAGCAGGCTTCATATCGACGAGTTCGTAAGGGTCGGGCAGCAGGCGCCGCAGGCTCGGATCGAGATGCGCCGCCGCATTCTCAAGCGAGACGCCCCGCCCCGCGAGTACGCGCGCCAGAAGGTCCGAATGACCGTGCAACTGCCTCATGGCCAGCGCGAGCGCCTGCCCCTGCGGATCCAGCCGGTCGCGCCAGGGCCGGCCAAGGACCGAGCGCTCGACATCGAGGGAACAGCGAATTTTGGTCAGAACCGGAGAGTCGTCCACGCCGAAGCCTAGCGGATTGCAGGCTGAAAATCAGGAGGAGAAGCCGCGGATCAACAGGAACGAATCAGCAATCGGACAATCACCGCGGGCGCAATGTCTGTTCGAGCGCTCCGAGCGCAGCCTTGAACCCGACGCCGCCAGCAAGCACGCGCTCCATCATCAGCGCACCTTCGAGAGCCGCGACGATCATCCGCGCGCCGGGGGCGGGGTCGATGTCCCCCGTTATCGTGCCGTTCGCCTGACCATCCTTCAGCACACCCTCGAGCCAGGCGACATGCTTGGCAAAGAAGGCGGCAATGTCCGCACGCAACCGCTCCGGCAGACTGTCCACTTCCGTCGCCAGCACGGCGCAAAGGCAGCCCAGCCGCTTTTCGGCGCCCTGAAGATAAAGCCCGCCATAGGCCACGATCCGCGCCAGCCCATCCTTGCTTCCTGCCATAATGGCGGCAAGCGCCTCGTCGTAGCGCGCGTCATAGGCGGCGACGAGGGCGATCGCGAGATCGTCCTTGGTCCGGAAATAATAGTGAATAGACGCCTTCCGGATGCCGACCGCCTCAGCCAGATGCGCGAAGCTGAAGCCGGAATAGCCGCGCGTCCGAACCAGAAGCTCGGCTTCCATCAGAAGTTCATGCCGCGTATCACGCATTCACCGCGTTCCTGAACTTGTTGCAACCTTGACTCATGCTTACCTACCTACTAGAAGGTAATGGCATAAAATTGCGTTCTGGAAAAGAGGCATCATGCCGCGTGAGGACCAGACATTGCCCCTACGCCTGTCGCGCCGGCAAGCGCTCGCTGGCGGGCTGTGCCTGTGCTGTCTGCCAAGCCTCGGCTTTGCAGCTTCGCTTGAGGTGACGGAGATCGCGCCCGGCGTTTTCATGCGCCATGGGCGCGACGAGGACGCGAGCGCCACCAACCTCGACGCCATCGCCAATATCGGCTTCATCGTCGGCAATGACTCGGTAATGGTCACAGACAGCGGCGGCAGCCTCGCCGACGGGCGATGGCTGCGCAAGGTCATCAGGCAGAAGACGCAGAAGCCCATCAAATATGTCGTGCTGAGCCATGTCCATCCGGATCATGCCTTCGGCGCCGGCGCTTTTCTCGAGGACAAGCCGACCTTCATCGGCCACGCGCAGCTTCCCGAAGCCCTGAGTGACCGCGGTGCCTATTACCGCAAGGGCCTTGCTGACATCATCGGCGAAAGCAATGTGGGGCCGGTCGTTATGCCGACGCATACGATCGCCAAAAACGACAAGATCGATCTCGGCAACCGTCTCATCACCTTCCATGCGCATGGGCCGGCCCACACCACCTCCGATCTTTCGATGGTGGACCATGGCAGCGGCCTGCTTTTGCCGGCGGATCTGCTTTTCGTACACCGCTGCCCTGCCCTCGACGGCAGCTTGACCGGCTGGCTGAAAGAGATCGACGTTTTGAAGGCGATGAAAATCCCCAAGGCCGTTCCCGGCCACGGGCCGATGACAGTTTCCTTTGATGCTGCCAGCGCCGATCTGGTGCGTTATCTTACTGTCCTGCGCGATGGCGTCCGCGCCGAGATCAAGAATAACGGCTCGATACAGCATGCCATCAATACGGTCGGCCAATCGGAAAAGCAGAACTGGAAGCTTTTCGAGGACTATAATGCCCGTAACGTGACGGAAGCTTATAAAGAACTGGAATGGGAGTAAAACAATGATGAAGCGCCTGTTGATGGGCGTCGCGCTTTGCGGATGCCTTTCCATATTTGCAGTAGCGACCGCATTGCCCAGCCATGCTGGCGATGAAGACAGCGCCGCCGCGCGCCAGGGCCGCTGGCAGGACATAGAGCAGACCCTCTTCGGCAAGAGGCTCGCAACGCCGGGTCCTTCCGTCGTAAGCTTGGATGCACCTTATCGCGCCGCCGACGCATCGCTTGTTCCGATCACCATCACGCTTGACCCGACGAAGCCGATCAAGGGTCTTTATGTCGTCATCGACGACAATCCCTCCCCTGTCGCGGCGCATTACACCTTCGGCCCCGCAGCCTATCCGCATGTCATCAAGATGCGGGTGCGCGTGAACGACTATACGAATGTTCATGCGGTCGCGGAAATGCAGGATGGCAAGCTTCTCGAAGCGACGAAATTCGTCAAGGCCGCCGGCGGCTGTTCAGCACCCATGACCATGAGCGAGCAGGAAGCCATGAAGGGCATGGGCGAGATGCGAATGAAATTCGCCAGGAACGTTGCGGCGGACAAGCCCCTGAACGCGACGCTGATGGTCCGGCATCCGAACTTCAACGGCATGCAGATGAACCAGCTCACGCGCTATTATACGCCGGCGCGCTATATCAAGACCATCAAGGTGCAGGATGGCGACAAGACCGTTTTCACGCTCGCCTCGGATATTTCACTTTCGTCCAATCCGGTCATCGGGTTTGAGATGGCTCCGCACTCGGCAGGGCCAGTGACGGTGTCTGTCATTGACAGCGACAAGGGCCACTGGCAGCAGACCTTCACCATTCCCGTAGCGACGAACTGAGGCGACCATGCGGACAGTTTTCCTTCTCACCGCCGCGCTCTTTCTCGCCGCGGCCGCGCCTGCACCCGTGCCCGAGCCCTCCGGTCTCTGGCAGGGCGCCATGCACGGCAACACGCCCGCGACTCTCAAGGGCGCGACGGTGCTCACGACGGATGCTTTTGCCAAATTGAAGGAGCAGAAACACCCGCTTCTGCTCGATGTCGGCGAAATTCCCCGGAAGCCAAAAACCACGGATGCCAGCCTGCCGTGGATGCCGACACATCGGACGATCCCTGGCGCCGTCTGGCTTGCGGGCGCCAGCAGCGGCACCAGCAATCCGGCTTTCGCGACGGCTCTCAAAAGCCGGGTCGCCGATCTCACGCAAAAGAATCTCGCGCATCCGATTGTCGTCTTCTGTCATCCGCATTGCTGGGGCAGTTGGAATGTAGGGAAACGCCTCGTCGGCTACGGCTATCAGCACGTCTACTGGTATCCGAAGGGCGTCCAGGGCTGGCAGAACGGCCACGATACGGTGGTCGCAAAGCCGGACTCCGCGTGGCAAAAAGCGCTCGCGCAGGTGAAACTCAAGAAATCGACCTTGTCGGACAAGAACTGATTCTTATTCAGCGCCCGCCCTCGTCCTTCGAGACGTGCTCCTGCGGAGCACTCCTCAGGATGAGGGCTTAACAGAAGCGAACTCCCCTCATCCTGAGGAGCCGCTGAAAGCGGCGTCTCGAAGGACGAGGGAATCGCAGGCGACCGCATTCCTGCCGTTACTTCCCTTCGCCCGCCCG
>SCSF01000049.1 GCA_004298435.1 Beijerinckiaceae bacterium | reverse complement strand
CATATGCGCTCGCTCGTTGCGCCGCCGAGCGTCGCACTCGCCTTGCCGGCAGGCCCCGGCGGGCTGGGCGAAACGGAAATGACGGCGGATCTGTCGGATCATCCCTGGGCCGGCGCGCGGGTCAGGATGGTGCTGAAAACGCATGACGAAGGCGGCAATGAAGGCCGCAGCGATCCGATCGAGATTACCTTGCCGGCGAAACATTTCGTCAAGCCGCTCGCCGCCGCATTGGCCGAACAGCGCCGCGATCTCATCCTGTTTCCCGACGACAAGGATCGCGTCGAGATGGCGCTCCAGGCCCTGATGATGGCGCCGCAGATGTTCAAGACGAGCACATCGGTCTATCTCGGGCTTGATGTCGCCATGCACATGCTGCATCGCGCGAAGTCCGACGATGATCTGCGCGCCACCGCGGATTTTCTCTGGAACATGGCGCTGCAAATCGAAAACGGCAGCCTTTCCGATGCCGAGCGCGCGCTGCGGGATGCCGAGAAGAAATTGCGGGATGCTCTGCAAAACAACGCGTCGGACGCAGAAATCCGCAAATTGACCGAGAACCTTCAGGCGGCGATGAACAAGTTCCTGAACGAGTTCGCCCGCCAGCAGCAGCATCGGCAAAATGCGCAGAGCCAGTCGCCGTCCGGCCCGAACGGCGCGAAATCGATTTCGCGCAAGGATTTGCAGGCGATGCTCGACCGTATGCGCGAGATGGCGCAGGCCGGTGATCGCGCCAGCGCGCAGAAGATGCTCGAACAATTGCAGAATACGCTCGACAATCTGGCAATGGCGCAACAGCAGCAAGGCGACCCTGCGCGCCAGCAAATGCGCCGCGCGCTGAACCAGCTCGATCGCATGATGCAGGAGCAGCAGTCTCTGCGCGACAAGACACACCGGCAGGGGCAGAGCCAGCAGCAGGAAGACGAGGGACAGGAGCCGCAGCAGGGCTTCGGGCAGGAAGAACCGGACCAGCAAGAGCAGGGCCAGGGTCAGCAGGGCATGGATCAGCAGGGCCAGCAAGGTCGGCGCGGCCAGAGCCAGTTTGGCATGGGCGGCAACGAGGCCTTGCGCCAGCAGCAGCAGGCGCTGCGCGATCGTCTTGAGCAATTGCAGAAGCAGTTGCGTCAACGCGGCCAGGACCAGCAGGGGCTCGATGATGCCGGCCGCGCGATGAAACAAGCCGAGAAAGGCCTCGCGCAGGGCAATCGCCGTGGCAATGATGCCGCCGTCGGCGCACAGGGCAAGGCGCTGCAAGCGTTGCGCAAAGGCGCCGAACAGCTTGCCCGGCAGATGCAAGGGCAGGGTAACGGCCAGGGACCGGACGGTTCGCCCGAAGCCGAGCAGGAGGGCGGCACCGATCCTCTCGGCCGGCCTATGGGCGCGGGATCGGCCTTCAACCCCAATTCGCGCTACGATCCGCTGGGTGTGCCGGCGGCCCAGCGCGCCCAGAGCGTCCTCGAGGAACTGCGCCGGCGTCTCAGCGATCCCTCGCGTCCCCGCGAGGAAATGGATTATCTCGAGCGCCTGCTGAAGCGATATTGATGCGAGCGGACGTCAGCGGCGCAGCGTCACTGTGAAGTCCGCCAGTCCGCAGGGCGATAGGGCCTTATTCTTTTGTTTTTGAACTGTTTTCTCGACGAGAGCCGGAATCGTTTCCTGCAAAGGCGCTTACAGGCCGTGTTGACAAACGGCATTGAGGTGTCTCAAGCCTCATGCGCTTCTTCCATGACCGGTTCCATGACCGGGACCATTAAGGCGGCACTAAACTCCTGAAGCGGTGCAGGTCCGGCCGAGACTGTTCATCAACAAGGTAATTGTGGCACATGCGGTGCCGCGCATAGCCATCAAAGTGGAACCCTTATGCACACCCTCTCGAATGTGCTTGTCGGCGTGGCGATCCTTGCAGTCGCCTTCGTCTTGCTCATGGGCCTCGTGAATATGATGCGGGGAGGAAGCCCCAACCTGTCGCAAAAGCTGATGCGCTGGCGCATTGGCCTTCAGTTCCTCGCTATCGTCATTATCATGGGCGTCCTGTGGTTGCGCGGCTAGAGCGGGATGCGAAAAAAGGAATGCCGGTTTTTCGCATAAATCCCGCTCTGATTTATTGGAATCGATCACGTTACATGCGTTCCAATCGAATCGGCCGGAACGCATCGTGATCTGATGGAGGCGCCGGAGCATGGTGAAGCTGAACAAGATCTATACGCGCACAGGCGACGCCGGCATGACAGGCCTCGGCACTGGCGAGCGGCGGCGCAAGGATGATTTGCGCGTTGAGGCTTACGGGACAGTCGATGAGGCTAACAGTTGCATCGGCCTCGCGAGGGCTTTCCTCTCCGATCTGCCTGCCGGCGTCGGCGTCGCCGAAAGCCTCGTATCCGTCCAGAACGATCTCTTCGATCTTGGCGCGGACCTCTGCGTGCCGGAAACCGAGGGCGAGAAGGAATGCCTCCGTATCCGCCAGTCGCAGATCGACTGGCTGGAGCGCAAGATCGATGAGTTAAACGCGGATCTGCCCGCGCTGCGCTCATTCGTTCTGCCCGGCGGCACGCAGGCCGCCGCGGCGCTGCATATCGCCCGCTCCGTGGTGCGCCGGGCCGAGCGCCTGATGGTTGCGCTCGCCGCCGCACCTGATGAAAAACTTGGCGAGCCGGCCCTCAAATACATCAACCGTCTGTCCGATTTTCTGTTTGTCGCCGCTCGCTATATCAACAGCCGCACTGTTGGCGATACGCTATGGGAGCAGGATCGCCCTCGCTGATCTGACGCTTTTTTGGCGCAGCCTGCTGACCGGATTTGAAGATGCCGATCAACGAGGATTTTACGCAGCAACAAGGTGCGCTTCTCCGCAGCCTCCTTGAAGCCCTGCCGCAAGCGACACTGGTTATCGGCGCCGACAATCGCGTGCGCGAAGCCAATGCCGTGGCGCGCCGGCTCTTGCCGAGCCTGCGGAGCAACGAGCATCTTGCCCGCAGCCTCCGTTCGCCCGACGTGCTCGATGCCGTTGCAAGAGTGCGCGCGAGCGGCCGCGCCGAGCGCGTCGTGTGGCTCGAAAGAGTTCCCGTCGAACGCTCTTTCGAAGTCAACATCGCTCCGTTCGATGGCGGCGGCCTTGATCCAGGGCTGGTCGTATCGCTGCACGATCTGACGGAGGCGCGCAGGCTCGAGCGCATGCGTGTCGATTTCGTTGCAAATGCGAGCCATGAACTGCGGACGCCGCTGGCTTCGCTGCTCGGTTTCGTCGAAACGTTGCAGGGACCGGCGCGCGACGACGCCGTGATGCGCGCAAAATTTCTAACGATCATGCGCGAGCAGGCGCAGAGAATGGCGCGTCTCGTAGACGATCTGCTCTCGCTCTCACGCATCGAGCAGCATCTTCATGTCAGGCCCGACACGCCAGTCGATCTTGTCGCCATTCTTCGCCATATCGTCGACAGTTTGGCGCCGATGGCGCGTGACAGAGACGTTACGCTCACCATCGCTGCGCCGGCTGAGGCTGTTGTGGCCGGTGACCGCGACGAATTGCTGAGAGTGATGGAAAATCTCGTCGAAAACGCCATAAAATATGGCGCAGCCGATGCCGCTGCGCGCAACAGATCTGTGGATATCGGTATTACGAAGCAAGGCTCTGAAGCTGTTCTGACGGTGCGTGATTACGGCCCGGGAATTGCGGCGGAGCACTTGCCACGCCTCACTGAGCGCTTTTACCGTGTCAATGCCGGCGACAGCCGCGCCAAGGGCGGGACGGGTCTCGGCCTTGCCATTGTGAAACACATCGTTGCGCGCCACAGAGGGCATCTGGCGATCGAGTCGAAGCCGAACGACGGCGCGAGCTTCACGGTTTTCCTGCCCCTCTTCGGTGTGCATGACTGAACTCGGCTGGTACTCCAATCTGGCCTGTGTCATGCAACTGTCATCTGAATGTCGTTATTGCTTCTTGGCGCAGCCCTAGGGTCCGGCGCGGCGAAAACAAACAAACCATCAAGGGGCGCTGAAGCAACTCCGGCGCCTATTAAGGTTTTCGCCTTCCGACTGGGGGATTCCGCCTTTGGCGAAGTTCGATCCGTCGTATCGATGTCAACTCAGCCTCAAGAGGCACGCAATGGTTAACACTTTTATGCGGGTGGCGCTGATTGCCGTTTCGGCGACCTTCGCCATGACAGGCGCGAGAGCTGCGCAGATTTCCGGCGCTGGCGCTACTTTTCCCTATCCTGTCTACGCCAAATGGGCCGACGCCTATAAGAAGCTGACCGGCACCGGCATCAATTATCAGTCGATCGGCTCTGGCGGCGGCATCAAGCAGATTACCGCGAATACCGTGACGTTCGGCGCGTCCGACATGCCGCTCGAACCCAAAGTTCTGGAGAAGGACGGCCTGGTGCAATTTCCTACGGTGATCGGCGGCGCGGTGCCGACGGCCAATATTCCTGGCATTACGCCCGGCCAATTGACGCTCGACGGTCCGACTCTTGCGAAGATCTATCTCGGCGAGATCAAGACCTGGGACGATCCGGCGATCAAGAAGTTGAATCCGGGCGTCAAGTTGCCGTCGCTCGCGATTGCCGTCGTTCATCGCTCGGACGGATCGGGAACGACGTTCATCTGGACGAACTATCTCTCCAAGGTGAGCCCGGAATGGAAGAGCAAGGTCGGCAGCAGCACCGCGGTCGAGTGGCCTGTCGGTCTCGGCGCGAAAGGCAATGAAGGCGTCGCCAATGTCGTCCTTCAGACGAAGGGCGCGATCGGTTACAACGAATATGCCTATGTGTTGCAGAGCAAGATGACTTACATCAAGCTCATCAACAAAGACGGGAAAGCCGTGGCGCCCACAGCCGCAACCTTCATGTCCGCCGCTGGGCATGCAGATTGGGCTCACGCCGACAGCTTTTACGTCATCCTGACCAATGAACCCGGCGCCGATACATGGCCGGTTGCGGGCGCGACCTTCATTCTCGTGCATAAAAAGCCGAGCAATCCCGCTCAGGTCACCGCGGCGCTGAAGTTCTTCTCATGGGCTTATGCACATGGCGACAAGCTGGCGGAAGACCTCGTCTATGTGCCGCTGCCTGCGAATGTGAAAACTGCGATCAAGTCCATGTGGACCGCGAAGATCTCGGGGATCGATTCCAAGGCTCTGCTCAACTGAGCCTTGCTTTCGTGGACAACATTCTTGTGGGAGGGCCACTATGCTCTCCTTCAAGACCATGATGTCCAAAGTAATGTCCGGGAACACAAATCGGAGCAGACGGCATTGGCTGATCCCGCTTTAAAAATCGGTCAAATGGCATATGCGGGGTCAAGCCGGCGCGCGCAGGTTTTGCGGGCATTCAAACTTCGCGACCATATTTTTCATGGAGTGACTTTTACTGCCGCAGTCGGCGTTCTGATCATCCTCGGCGGCGTCATCGTCTCTCTTGTTCAGGGCTCGATGCCCGCTATCAGGACTTTCGGCTTTGGCTTTCTTGCCGCCAAAACCTGGAACCCGGTGACCGGGCATTTCGGCGCCTTGCCGGCGATCTATGGGACACTTGTCACCTCCATCGTCGCAATAATCATTGCTGTCCCGATCGGATTGGGTATCGCCGTCTTTCTGACGGAACTTTGTCCGCAAGCCCTGAAACGTCCGGTCGGAATCGCGGTGGAACTTCTCGCGGGCATTCCTTCCATCATCTACGGCATCTGGGGGCTGTTCGTTTTCGCGCCTTTCCTGCAACAATATGTGCAGCCTTATTTGATTTCACTTTTCGGGCCAGTTCCCGGCCTTTCCGCGCTCTTTGCAGGGCCGCCCTACGGCATCGGCTTTCTGACTTCGGGTTTTATTCTCGCGATCATGGTTTTGCCCTACATCGCCTCGATCTCGCGCGACGTGTTCGAGACCGTGCCGCCGGTGTTGAAGGAGGCCGCCTATGGCGTCGGCTGCACCACCTCGGAAGTCGTCGGCAAGGTCGTGCTGCCCTATGCCCGAGTAGGGGTCATCGGCGGCATCATGCTGGCGCTGGGAAGGGCGCTCGGCGAAACCATGGCAGTGACCTTCGTCATTGGCAATTCGCATAATATCTCGGCGTCTTTGTTCGCGCCGGGCACGACGATTTCGGCTTCCATCGCCAATGAGTTCACCGAGGCGACGAGCAGTCTCTATACGGCGTCGCTCATCGAACTCGGCCTCATTCTCTTCGTCATCACCTTCATCGTTCTTGCCGCAGCGCGTCTCATGCTGATGCGGATCGAACGGAAAGCACAGGTCTGACCGATGCGTGGCATGAAGATTTATGAGGCCCGGCGTGCGCGTGACAAGTTTGCCATGGTGCTTTATTGCGGCGCGGCGGTTCTTGGCATCGTCTGGCTGCTTTTCATCCTTTTCGCATTGGTACGGTCAGGTGTCGGCGGATTGTCTCTTACTGTCTTCACGCAGAATACGCCGCCGCCGGGAAGCGCGGGCGGCCTCCTCAATGCAATCGTCGGCAGTCTGATTATGACGGCGGTAGGGGTCGCGATCGGCGCGCCGATCGGGCTTCTGGCAGGCACTTATCTTGCCGAATATGGCCGCGGCAGCGTGCTCGCTTCGACGGTGCGTTTCATAAATGACATTCTTCTCAGCGCGCCATCGATCGTCATCGGCCTTTTCGTTTATGAGATCATGGTTGCGCCGATGGGACATTTCTCCGGCATTTCCGGCGCTATCGCCCTGGCCATAATCGTCATTCCTGTGGTGCTGCGCACGACCGAGGATATGCTTCTGCTCGTCCCCGGCGCCTTGCGTGAGGCGGGTACGGCGCTTGGCATGACGCGCGCCCTCGTGATCAACAAAGTCGCCTACAGGGCCGCAAAGGCGGGCCTCGTCACCGGCATGCTGCTGGCTGTGGCGCGCGTCAGCGGCGAGACGGCTCCGCTTCTTTTCACCGCCCTCAACAACCAGTTTTTCGACGCCAATCTCAACGAGCCGATGCCGAGCCTGCCTGTCGTGATCTATCAGTTTGCGCTCAGCCCCTACAAGGATTGGCAGAAGCTCGCCTGGGCCGGTGCGCTTCTCATCACTTTTGCTGTGCTCGCTCTGTCGATTTTCGCCCGCGTGCTCGGCTCGCGAAAGGCCGCCCAATGAATTCGATGACACCAGTCGGAATTGATCTTCGCGCCAAGATTTCGGTGAAGAACCTGAAATTTTTTTACGGTCAAAATCAGGTTCTGAAGAACATCAACATGCCGCTCTTTGCCAACAAGGTGACGGCGCTGATCGGACCTTCAGGTTGCGGCAAGTCGACGTTCCTGCGCGTCCTCAATCGCATGTACGATCTTTATCCGCGCCAGCATGCCGAGGGCGAAGTGCTGCTCGACGGAGAAAACATTCTCGATCCGAAACAGGATCTCAATCTTCTGCGCGCGCGCGTCGGCATGGTTTTTCAGAAGCCGACGCCTTTCCCGATGTCGATCTACGAAAACATTGCTTTCGGTATCCGGCTCTATGAGAAGCTGCCGAAAAGCGAACTCGATGGCCGTGTCGAAACAGCGCTGAAAGGCGCGGCCCTGTGGGATGAGGTGAAACAGAAGCTGAACGCCAGCGGTCTGTCGCTTTCCGGTGGTCAGCAGCAGCGGCTCTGCATCGCCCGCACGGTCGCCATCAAGCCGGAAGTCATCCTTTTCGACGAGCCCTGTTCGGCGCTCGATCCGATTTCCACGGCCAAGGTCGAGGAACTCATCGACGAGTTGAAGAACAGCTACACGATCGCCATTGTCACGCATAACATGCAGCAGGCGGCGCGCGTTTCCGAGTTTGCCGCTTTCATGTATCTCGGCGAGCTTGTTGAATTCAGTGGCACGTCACAACTGTTCACGTCACCGGAGCAGAAGCAGACGTTGAATTACATAACTGGCCGTTTCGGCTGACGATCCGATTTCCGAGGTAAAGCCAATGTCCGACCATACAGTCAGAGCCTACGACAAGGAACTTGAGGATCTCGGCCGCAAGATCGCCGAGATGGGCGGCATTTCCGAGAAGATGCTGAGCGACGCGATGGATGCGCTCGCAAACCTCGATACGGATCTCGCCCATACGGTTGTCGCCACCGATATGCGGCTCGATCTCCTGCAACGCGATATTGAGGAACACGCGGTTCTGACGATCGCAAGACGTCAGCCGATGGCGCTCGATCTTCGCGAGATTATCGCTGCGATCCGGATTTCCGGCGATCTCGAACGCGTCGGCGATCTTGCCAAGAATATCGCCAAACGCGCAATCAAACTCTCGGCCGAGCCGCGTTTTCCGCGCGCCCTCGTCGGTCTTAAGTCCATGCACGAGGCCGCAGCGACGCTTCTGAAGGACGCGCTCGACGCCTATGCCCAGCGCGATCCGGAGCGCGCGCGAATCGTCTGGTCCAGGGATGTGGAGCTTGATGCGCTTGAGGATTCCGTGTTCCGGGATCTTCTGACGTTTATGATGGAAGATCCGCGCAACATATCCTTTTGCGCGCACCTGCTGTTCATTTCCAAAAATATCGAACGGATCGGCGATCATTCGACGAATATCGCCGAAACCGTCGTTTACCTCGTCACAGGCGAATCCATGCCCACAGACCGGCCAAAAGGTTCGTCGACAATCTCCAGCGCGCCGCAGCCGACGATATGATCCCGGAGTTCGCAGATGAGCATGGCTTCATCTCCTGCTGAAAGCCCTTCATTGCGGTCAGGGCCGGCGAGCGTTGGCGCGCCGCGCATTCTCGTGGTCGAGGACGAGGCCGCATTGGGTCTTCTCCTGTCCTACAATCTCGAGGCGGAAGGCTTCGCCGTCGAACACGTCGAACGGGGGGACGAGGCCGAGTTGCGCCTTCTGGAATCACCGCCGGATCTCGTGATCCTCGACTGGATGCTGCCGGGGCTCTCCGGTCTCGAAATCTGCCGGCGCATGCGGGCACGCGAGGCGACGAAAACGTTGCCTGTCATCATGCTGACCGCGCGGGGCGAAGAGAGCGAGCGCGTCCGCGGCCTCACGATCGGCGCGGACGATTATATCGTGAAGCCGTTTTCGGTGCCGGAGCTGATGGCGCGGGTGCGCGGGCTGCTGCGCCGTCTGGCGCCGGAACGCCTTGCATCGACGCTTGCGGCCGGCGATCTCGGGCTCGATCGCGAGAACTGGCGCGTCAATCGTGCGGGACGCGACGTTCATCTGGGGCCGACGGAGTTCAGGCTTCTCGAACATCTTATGACGAAGCCTGGCCGCGTATTCTCGCGTGCGCAACTGCTCGATGCGGTCTGGGGTCTGTCGGCCGAGATCGATGAGCGCACTGTCGATGTGCATGTCGGGCGCCTGCGCAAGGCTTTGTCGATGGTCGGCGAACGCGATCCGATCCGCACGATCCGCGGAGCCGGCTATTCTTTCGATGAGACGTTCGGCAAGGACGCATAGAGCGAGAAAACGAGTCAGGACAATAACGTAAAGCTCCGGTTCTGATCAGAACCGGAGCTTTGTTTCGCCATGCTGCTCTCGTCAGTTCAGGCGGATTTCTGCGCGCGCCGCTCGCGGTCCCTCTCGCGCCGCCTCTCCTGAAGCGGCTGATAGGCGATGCGGCTGTGGTAGGCGCAATAGGGGCCTGTCGCTTCCAGCGGTTTCCGGCTGCCGCAAAAGCGGAATTCGGAGCTTGTCGGATCACCCAGGGGCCATCGGCACATGGCTTCTTTCAAGTCCATGATCGTCACGCACTCGGAAATGGCGATGACGACATCTTCTGCTGGCTGCACCCTCGGAACCTCCACAGGAAGCGATTTGATGGCTAGAGCGGTATTGCCGCGCATGGCTGGCGCGCTTGGCCTCTGCTGCGCCGGCGTCCGCAATGGCTTCGTCCTTTGCCGCGGCACTGCTGGCGCCGAGGCTTTGACCCGGCCGGAGAGGCCGAGCCGATGCACCTTGCCGATCACCGCATTACGGGTGATGCCATTCGACAGGGTGCTGGCTATCTGGCTGGCGCTCAGGCCTTCAAGCCAAAGCTTGCGCAGGAGCTCCACTTTTTCATCGGTCCAGGACATTCAAGTCCTCCTCGATCTGGGTCTGAAATGATCTTGAACGCGGTTGAAGAGAGGCCGGCGGAGCATGACACAACCGCCTTGCTTGAATCAGGAATCCCCGCACCGCCGGAAAACCGGCGTCGTTCAACGATGTACGCATCAAGATGGGTCCGCCGCACGAGATGTCGTATTAGACAAACAAAACGCTACACTACTGCTTGAATCTTGCGCAAGAGTCGCGAAGCTGTACTCGCCGTTTTCAACAACAGCTTGTCCACCGGGCTGTTTGAAGGCGGAAATCCGCGGCGAAAGGCGTATTTTGAGAAAGATGGATATGGAGTAATCATTTGACCCGACGAGCCGAAATCCCTAGATTATGGCACGCGCTGCCGCCCCAACGGGCGGCACTTTGATTTTTCGGCCCGCGCCGGATCGTGCCATGCGCGCTGGGGCGTCGTTTGTCCGCGATTGCTGACCGGCCGCTGAATCTGATCCCGGCCCGGTGGATCTTCGGCCTTTTTGGGACGACCTCCAGCGAACAAACACCGACTGCGAATGCCATGGCCGTTGACACGCCTTTTGCCCAAAAACCTTCTAAGAGGAGCGATCCGTTGAATTCGTCGCTGCTTCCAACTTATGCGCGCGCCGATCTTGCCTTCGATCGCGGCGAAGGCGCATGGCTGATTTCCACGAAGGGCGAGCGATTTCTGGATTTCGGCAGCGGAATTGCCGTCAACGGATTGGGCCATGCGCATCCTCACCTTGTCGACGCTTTGTTGTCGCAGGGGCGGAAGCTCTGGCATACGTCCAATCTCTATCAGATCCCGCAAGCCGAAAGGCTGGCGAGCCGGCTTGTCGAAGCGACTTTTGCCGACCTCGTTTTCTTCACCAATTCGGGGACCGAGGCGCTTGAGGGCGCGGTAAAGACCGCCCGTAAATATCAATATGTCTCCGGCCATCCTGAAAAGAATCGCATCATCACGATCGAGGGCGCTTTCCACGGCCGCACGCTTGCCGCCATCGCTGCCGGAGGCAATCCAAAATATCTTGAAGGCTTCGAGCCGCGCCTCGAAGGTTTCGATCGTGTCCCGTTCAACGACCTCGACGCGATGAAAGCAGCGATCGGCCCGGCGACGGGAGCCATACTTCTTGAGCCCATACAGGGTGAAGGCGGCGTGCGTGTGCTGCCGCAGAGCTATCTGGAAGCTGTGCGCCGGCTCTGTGACGAAAACGGGCTTCTGCTGATCTATGACGAGGTGCAGACGGGTGTTGGGCGCACGGGTCCGCTCTTCGCCTATCAGCGGGCTGGCGTCGCCCCCGACATAATGATGATCGCCAAGGGCATTGGCGGCGGCTTCCCGCTCGGCGCATTCCTTGCGACGCGCGCGGCTGGCGCGGGCATGACGCTCGGCAGCCACGGCAGCACTTATGGCGGCAACCCGCTGGGAACCGCGATCGGCAATGCCGTGCTCGATGTCATTCTTGGCGATGGATTCCTCGCCCGCTCTGCCCGCATGGGAGCCTTGCTGAAGGATGGCCTTCAGAAATTGCAGGGCAGATACCCCGACGTTGTTGCGGAAATCCGTGGCGAAGGTCTGCTGCTCGGGATCAAGACCCACGTTCCTGTTGCCGAATTCGTCGCCGCCGCGATCAGGGAAAAGATCATCGTCATTCCCGCGTCGGATAATGTTGCGCGGATTTTGCCGCCGCTGATCATCAACGAGGGCGAAGTCGCCGAGGGCTTGCATCGGCTGGAAGCTGCGCTGGGACGGTTTGTACGCGGTGAGCCGATGGAAAAGCGGGTTGGAGGAACGGCCGGATGACCAATGCAGCGATCGATGGATCCGGATCCTTGCGGCATTTTCTCGATCTCTCGGAAATGTCCGCCGTCGATCTGCGGCGCGTGCTTGAAACGGCGCTGGCCATCAAGCGCCGCCGGCGCAAGGGCGAGCTTGCGGCGCACCGGCCGTTGATCGGCAAGGTTCTGGCGATGATCTTCGACAAGCCTTCGACGCGCACCCGCGTTTCGTTCGATGTCGCGATGCGGGAACTGGGCGGCGAGACGGTCATGCTGACGGGCCAGGAAATGCAGCTCGGCCGCGGCGAGACCATTGCCGACACGGCGCGGGTGTTGTCGCGCTTCGTCGATGCGATCGTCATCCGCGTTCTCGATGCCAATCAGCTCACGGAACTCGCGGCCTATGCCGATGTGCCGGTGATTAATGGCCTCACCAAGAAATCGCATCCTTGTCAGGTCATGGCCGACGTTATGACTTTCGAGGAACACCGCGGCGCCATCAAGGGCAGCACGATTGCCTGGAGCGGCGATTCCAACAATGTTCTCGCGAGCTGGATCCACGCGGCGCAAAAATTCGATTTCACGCTCAATGTCGCGACGCCGGCTGAACTCGCGCTGCCTCCTGATCTCGTCTCCTGGGCGCGCGATACCCAGACGCGCCTCGTCGAAACGCGCGATCCCTATGCTGCGGTGCGCGGCGCCGATGCGGTGATCTCCGATTGTTGGGTCTCGATGGGCGATGAGGAAGAAAACTTCCGGCACGATCTCCTGCGGCCCTATCAGGTGAACGCCAAGCTGATGAAGGCGGCAGCGAAGGATGCGATTTTCATGCATTGCCTGCCGGCGCACCGCGGCGAGGAAGTGACGGACGAGGTGATCGACGGCCCGCAGTCCGTCGTCTTCGACGAGGCGGAAAATCGCCTGCATGCGCAAAAGGGCGTTCTCTCCTGGTGCTTCGGGGCGCTTGAAGAATGACGGAACTCCGGCCGCAGGGCGCGGCAGTTTCGCGTCTGGTTTCGGACGATGGACATGATGATCGGGTTTTGCCCTTTGCAGTCGAACCGCTCGACCTGCGCGGCCGTGTTGTTCGGCTCGGGAGCTCGATAGACCAGATCCTCGGCCAGCATGATTATCCTGCGCCGGTCGCGCGTCTTCTCGGCGAGGCGGCGGTGCTGACGGTGCTGCTCGGCTCCTCGCTCAAATTCGAGGGCAGGCTGCAATTACAGACACGCAGCGATGGCCCCGTGAATATGCTTGTCGTCGATTTCGATGCGCCGGACAGGCTGCGCGCCTTTGCGCGTTTCGATGCAGAACGGTTGGGCGATTCCACTGCCGAGCTTCTCGGCTCCGGCCATCTGGCTCTGACGATCGAGCAGGGCAGCGACATGTCGCGCTATCAGGGCATTGTCGTTCTGGAAGGGCAGGGGCTCGAAGCCGCGGCGCATCAATATTTCCGTCAGTCCGAGCAAATTCCGACTGCGGTGCGGCTTGCCGTGGCGCAGACTGTCACGCCGGCAGGCGTGCAATGGCGGGCCGGGGGCTTGCTGGCGCAGTTTCTTCCCACCTCGCGGGCACGGCAAATTGCGCCCGATCTGCCGCCGGGTGACGTGCCGGAAGGGCTGGTTGTCCCGGAGCCGAAGGAAGACGATGCCTGGGTCGAGGCAAAATCGCTCGTCGCCACGATCGAGGACCATGAACTGGTCGATCCGACACTATCGAACGAGCGATTGCTCTATCGCCTTTTCCATGAGCGAGGCGTCAAGGTTTTCGGGACGCAGGAAATCCACGCAAGCTGCCACTGCTCGCGCGAGCGCATCGGCAATATGCTGAAGAGCTTTACGCCGGAAGAGCGCCACGACATGATCGGCGACAACGGCAAGATCGGCGTCACCTGCGAATTCTGCTCGGCCTTCCGCGAATTCGAGCCCCGCGAGTTTGATTAAGTGACGCCGTGTCTATCTTCTTTCTTTTGGAGGCTGATGAGGTTACGTCGTCATGCGCGGACTTGATCCGCGCATCCAGGAGAGTTCTTTCAAAAGAGCAGGACTCGCATGGCGACTGGATGGCCGGGTCAAGCCCGGCCATGACGCGCCCAGTATGGTCCCCTTACCTGGCTACTTAGCCGCCCTTGTCTTTCGTACGTCATTTCAATGAAGACGAAGTGCCGCGAAGACGTGAACCCATGACCCCTGTTTCCGCCATCCTCATTGCAGGCCCGACCGCGAGCGGCAAATCGGCGCTTGCCATTTCACTTGCGGCGCGACTCGGCGGCGTGGTCGTCAACGCGGATTCCATGCAGGTCTACCGCGATCTTGCGATCCTGACCGCGCGGCCGGAGCCGCGCGACATGGCGCTGGCGTCACATCTCCTTTTTGGCGACGTCGATGGTGCGGTGAATTATTCAGTCGGCTGCTACCTCGAAGATGCAGGCTCTGTCCTGTCGCGGATGCGGGAACAGGATGCGTTGCCCATCTTTGTGGGTGGCACAGGCCTTTATTTCAAGGCGCTGACTCAAGGGCTCTCTGACATTCCAAAGGTTCCGGAGGAAGTCCGCGCGGTGGTGCGGGCGCGGGCGCAGGGTCTGCTTCCTGCGGCTTTGCATGCCGAACTTGCCGCCTGCGATCCTTTGACGGCGCAGCGATTGCGGCCAAGCGATCCACAGCGCATTCTTCGAGCTCTCGAAGTCTTTGCCGCGACGGGGCAAAGTCTCGCCTCTTTTCAAAAGCTGAAGCAGACGCCGCTGCTCGATGCCGAGCAGTGCCTTGCCGTATTTCTTGCGCCGGAGCGCGACGTTCTGCATGCTGCAATCGACCATCGCTTCGACCTGATGATGTCTCGCGGCGCGCTTGCCGAAGTTGAGGCATTGCGCCGGCGGCAACTCGATCCGGCGTTGCCCGTCATGCGCGCGCATGGCGTGCCGCATCTTCTGGCGCATCTCGATGGCCGTCTGCCGCTTGCCGAGGCTGTCCGGCTTGGCAAAAGCGACACGCGCCAATATGCGAAGCGGCAGTTTACCTTTGTCCGTCATCAATTGCCGCAGTTCCGCTGGATCGCGCCGGAGAATGCGGAAGCGGACGTGATGACGATGCTGCAAGCGTGATTGTCGCTTTGCTCATTGCTCGCTTGTTTCAACGTGCAATGTTTTGAGCATCGAGCCAGCTATTGATCGCTTTGGCGTCCTCCACTCCAACGTGTCTTTCGATATGTCCGTCTTTGCCGATGAATATCGTCATCGGGATCTCGCCCTGCCATTTTGGATCGACTTGAAAGTAAAGCTTCTCTGCAAAACCGTCGGCGAACCGCCAGGCTTCCGTGGTTTTGGAAAGACCGGCATTCGACAAAAACGCTTCGATCTGTTCAGGCGGGCTGGGCGCCATATCCGTTTCGACGGTCACAAAATCGAACCCATGCCGCTGCTTGATTAATTGACCCCAGACGGGCATTTCGGTCCGGCAGGGACGGCAGCTCAGGCCCCAGAAATGGACGATCGTGGGACGACCGGCATGGGCTTTGACAATCGAAGCCCAGCTCCCATCGACGAAGGGCCGCAGTTCGCTGGCGCTCGCGGCAAAAGACATTGACGAAAGCATGCCAGCGATCAAAAGCATCCATTTCCATTTCGTTTTCACGACGCATCTCCCACAGCTATGAGGTGGTAACCTTCCTGTGTCTGCCAGGAGAGGAAGACTTTGTTGCCACCCCTGACCAAAATAGGATGGTCGGAATTTTTCGCCGTCGATGACACCACGCGCAGCGGGCCGAAGCTTGCGCCATCGTCATGCGACGTCATCAGCATGAGATTCGTTTTCGTTCCATCGAATGCCTTCCACGCAATCCAGATGGTTTTGCCCGTCGCCAATATGGACGAACGGGAAAGCGCCTGCCCTGCTGGCCCGAGCGGCAGCGGCTTTGAGAAATGCTTTCCGGCATCGGTGGAGCGGGCATAAAACAAACCTTGCCGCGCTTTGCCCTGCGTGAACCAGACTGCGTGATAAGAGCCGTCCGCTGCGATTGCCAAACTTGGTCCCTTATGCGGACAAGCATCAATTTGCCAGTCATCCACGGAAACGCGGTGAAGCAGGCCGGGCTTGTTCGGGCCATGAAAGGTTACGATGGCAGGATCGCGGATGCCGCCTGGAAAAATCTTACGGAAGAGAACGACCGGCTGTCCCGGTCCCTTAAGAGCGACCGCGAGGCGGCAGCATTCGCAGGTGTTGTCGAGCACGATGCGCGTTTTTGAGAAGTTTTTTCCATGGTCGTTTGACCAGGCAAAGGCGAGCCCGGCTCCGGGATAGGCCTTGCCTTCAGCCTTGAAGGCGACGCGATCGCGCTTGTCGAGCCATGCGGCGAAGAGATGGCCATCCGCATCGAGTTGAATATCGATGAAGCGCTGGCTCTCCTGAATATCAGTGATGGGCTTTGGACTGTCGAAGCTCTTGCCTCCGTCGCGTGACTGCGTGGTGAAAACCTCTCCATCAAAGGCATTGTCGCGGAACGTCGCATAAGCCACGGTCACGATCCCGGAGTGATCGACGACGATTTTAGGCCGGGCATCCGGTCCCCAGTCCAGTTTTGCCGAGCCGCTGTCTATGGCGACCGCATTCGAAAAAGTGCGACCATCATTTTGGGAATGGGCGACGAAAATCCTGTTGCCGGCGCGCGCAGCGATCCACAAAGTCCCGTCCGCTGCGAAAAACGGAGTGACTGTTGTGGCGCAGCTCAAAGTGAGGTCACTGCAACCTTGCGGCGCCTCGCGCATATGGGCCATGCTCATGTGAGACATTTTCATTTGGTGGGCATCTGCCATGGCTGCCGGAGCAAAGCCCGCAAGGACGGCCGCGAGGACGACGTAACGCTTCATCAGGCGCATTTTCAGATCTCCTAAAATTTGAGCCTCACGCCACTGACAAAAGTTCGCGGCATGCCGGCGTAAATCGATCCTGACTTCGCTGCCACGGAACTCGCCGGATTTTGCGCGCCGGTCGTCGCGCTGATCGTGTCGGTGATGTTATTCGCCGAGGCGATATATGTTTCGTTGGTGATGTTGCGCACTTCGAAATAAGCCGAAATCGATTTGATGGAGCTGTTCTGAATCTCGTGTGTGTAATGCAGATTCACGTTCACGAGATCGAAGCCGGGCGCTTTCAGAAGGTTGGCGTTATCAAGATAGAATGCGCTTTGCCTGTCATATTCGACATAAGCGCCCAGACCTTTGAGGAACCCCGTTGGTACGTCGTATCCGAGCCGGGCGACGAGTTCGGTATCGGGAACGCCTGGAATCCGTTTTCCAGCGCGATTGAAGCTGCTGGTAAACGGCCCGGCGCTGAGTGTTTCCACATATTGCGTATAGATCTGGTTGTCATAGGTATAGGCGCCATGCAGCGTCCAGCCCGGCAGGAAGTGGTAGTCGAGGGATGCCTCTATGCCGCGGTGCTCTGAACGCGGAGCGTTGAAGGTATAATTTTGCAGAGGCGAGGGACCGGCGGATTGGCTGATCAACTCGTTGTCGAAGAATTCGTAGAAACCGCCCAGAGTGAATTTCACGTTTTTGATTGGCGTCCAGTCGGCTTCAAGATCGTAGCCGAGATTGGTTTGCGACTTCAGTTGCGTATTGTTTCCGGGAAGCCCTTGCGGCGTGATGAAGAGATTGGAGACCTGCGGCGTTCCGTAGCCGGTCGCGACACGCGCCTTTACGAGGAGTTCATCGAGCGGTTTGTAAACGAGCGAGACTTCCGGCGCCTCATTCAGCAAGGCCCGATTGACGCCCACAGTGGTCGCCGAGCTCACAACGCCGGGTGCGGAGTAGGCATAGCTGATGTCTTGCCCGTTCAAATAGGTCTCACCGATGCCGAG
>SCSF01000048.1 GCA_004298435.1 Beijerinckiaceae bacterium | reverse complement strand
CTTCCCAGGCGCCCGGCGCCCAGTGGATCAGGATGAAAGCTCGCCGCTCACAGTTGCGGGGGCAGCCGCGGCATTGGGCGGCGCATGTCCCGGAAAAAGCGCTGGCTTTTCCAATCAGGAGTCATGCGCACGAAACCCGCACCGCATTCCCTTTTCACCTTCGAGGACGCTTGCACATCGGCGAAGGACCGTCACAGTTACGTTAGGCGTCGGGATGCCTCGATGTCAAATCGCCTCAAGCTTTGGCCCATAGCGTTTTTGAGCGAGGTGGTCTCCGGTTCGCGTAAAGAAAACGCGATAAAACAACAGGCTAGGGCCGCAGTTCTGATTTTGCTGGAACTCGCTCTTGACAGCGGAACCCTGCCGCTCAGCCAGCCGTTCGTATCTTTGCCGTATCCGGCTCAATATGAGAAAAGGCAGCGACGATGGGCTGGCATGTCCGCTATATCGATCGGGATTTGAAACACGAAATGCTGTCGCGGGAATGGGAGACAGAAGAGGAAGCGCTTGAGCATGCCTGGGACTTGGCGCGACGGCAGGGCAAGGAGATAACGGCCGTCGAAGGACCGGATGATGTGATTGTTCCGATGGATGTCATCGAGTCCTGGTTCGAGAAGCACGGGCCGGGCGCGGCGTCCTGACCGGAAGAGTTTTGGATGGCTTCTCCGGCATGACATGATCGCAGCTCATGCGAATCGGATGCCGAGAGCAACGGCGTTTGCATCGCGTCTGCGATTCGAAAGATTGAGGATGATGGAATGATCAGTAACGCCGAGGCCGAGCGCCATCGTGACAAGATGCGCAAGCGCAAGGAAGTGCAGGATAAGGAGGTCGCTGCCAAAACTGTCGAGAAGGGCCTGCTCATCGTTAATACGGGGCCGGGCAAGGGCAAATCGACAGCAGCCTTCGGTCTGATACTGCGCGCGCTCGGCCATGGCTGGCGGATCGGTGTTGTGCAATTCATCAAGGGCGCATGGACGACCGGTGAACGGCGCGTACTTGAGGAGCGCTTCGCCGATCTCGTCTCCTGGCACACGATGGGCGAGGGCTTTACCTGGGAGACGCAGGACCGCGCGCGCGACATTGCCGCGGCGGAGGCCGCCTGGACACAGGCGCAGGTGCTGATGGAGGATCGCTCGATCCGACTTGTCGTTCTGGACGAACTCAACATCGCGCTCCGTTACAATTATCTATCGGCCGCAGAGGTCGTAGAGGTGCTGCAACGTCGCAGGCCGGAGCTGCATGTCGCGATCACAGGCCGCAATGCGCCGCAGGAATTGATTGAGGCTGCGGATCTCGTGACGGAAATGGGCCTCGTGAAGCATCATTTTGCGGAGGGCGTGAAGGCGCAGGAAGGCATCGAGTTCTGATGGCGCGCAAGCTGATGTTTCAGGGCGCCGGCTCTGATGTCGGTAAGTCGCTGCTCGTGGCCGGATTGTGCCGGGCCTATACCCGGCGCGGATTTAAGGTCGCGCCGTTCAAGCCGCAGAACATGTCGAACAATGCCGCGGTGACAGAAGAGGGTGGCGAGATCGGGCTTGCCCAGGCGTTGCAGGCGCGAGCTGCCGGATTGACGCCGTCCGTTCATATGAATCCCGTGCTGCTGAAACCGCAAAGTGAGACCGGATCGCAAATCATCGTTGCGGGCCGCGTTTTCGGCAGCGCGCATGCAGCCGAATTTCAGAAGCTGAAACCGCAGTTGCTCGCCGCCGTGATGGAGAGTTTCGACAAGCTGTCGGCGGGGGCCGATCTCGTGCTCGTCGAAGGCGCGGGCAGCGCCTCCGAAATCAATCTGCGGGCGAATGACATAGCGAACATGGGTTTCGCGCGGCGAGCGGGCTGCCCGGTGATCATCATCGGCGATATCGATCGCGGCGGCGTGATCGCGCAGATCGCCGGCACGAAACTGGTGATCGACCCGGAGGATGCCGCGCTCGTTCGCGGCTTCATCGTCAACAAGTTTCGTGGCGATCCCACGCTGTTCGCGGCAGGCATGCAGGCGATTGAAAAGCACACCGGCTGGCGCGGGCTTGGCATAGTCCCTTATTTTCCGCAGGCGCGTTATTTGCCGGCGGAAGACAGCATGGCGCTGGAGAGGCCGGCGACGAAGGAGTCGCCCGCGGATTCTCTCAAGATCGCGGTGCCGGTGTTGCCGCATATCTCCAATTTCAACGATCTCGATCCGCTCGCGGGCGAGCCGAATATCAACGTGTTGATGCTGCGTCCGGGCATGCCCTTGCCTGTGGAGACTGACCTCGTGCTGCTGCCCGGCTCGAAAGCCACCATCGCCGATTTGAAGGCCATGAGCGCGGCTGGTTGGGACGTGGACATCAAGGCGCACGCGCGCCGCGGCGGCAAGGTGTTCGGCCTCTGCGGCGGCTATCAGATGCTGGGTCGGCTGGTCAGGGATCCGCTCGGCGTCGAAGGCGCGCCGGATGCCGTTGCGGGCCTTGGCCTTCTGGACATCGAAACGGAAATGGCTGGCGAAAAAATCCTCGAGCGCGTTACGGGCCATCTGGCTGGCACAGCGGTCTCATTCTCAGGCTTCGAGATGCACATGGGCCGCACGCAAGGCCCCGACTGTGCGAGACCTCTCGTCACCTTCGCGGATGGCAGGCAGGGTGGCGCGGTCTCACCGGATAGGAATATCGCCGGAACCTATGTGCATGGCTTCTTCGATGATGACGTGCTGCGCCGCAATTTTATCGAACGGTTTGGCGGGAAGCCGAGCGGTTTTTCTTACGATGCCAAGATCGAAGCCGTGCTCGACGGGTTGGCGAAGCATCTGGAGCGCCACCTCGATCTCAACCTTCTGCTCAGCCTCGCAGATTGAGCCAGAGAGCGTTTTCGAGCGAAGTGGCTCCCGGTTCGCGTGAAGAAAACGCGTCAAAAGAAAATGCTGGTGGTTCGATTCCGATTCCGTCAGAACCGAAGCGCCAGCCCGAGGCAAGCGAAGAGCGCGAACTGAATGACGCAGGCGCGCCGCATAAGCGTCAGGCCGTGCCTGATGTCCTTCGCCGTCGCTTCGCGCCGTCCGTCGCCCATGAAAGCGTCTTCGACCATGCCTTCCGCATAAAGCCGTGGGCCGGCAAGCTTCAGCCCCAGAGCGCCCGCCATTGCCGCTTCCGGCCAGCCGGCATTGGGAGA
>SCSF01000047.1 GCA_004298435.1 Beijerinckiaceae bacterium | reverse complement strand
CTACATATATATACTATAGCATACAGTAAATTATAACTCATATAGTTATGTATTAAATATACATGATTGATAATATATCGAACATTATTGTATGCACATTGACACATCAATGCCAGATTGCTGCTCCATTTGCGAGAGTGCCCAAACAATATCGCGGGCCTGAAAGCACTATACTTTTCTCTCTTCCTGCCTGCCGCCGGATGAATTATTTCCTTTTGAAACAAATCGTTAAGCACATGAACTTGCCCAAGCCAAACTCCCGCGCCATGCTGCTCACGCTCACGTCTTCCAGAGCGGAATGCGAAAAGTGGATTGCCGGTTTTTCGCTCAGATCCCGCTCTCATAGATTGGGAACCGATCACGTTACATGCACCCAGGGCGTTCCGATCTGCGCGCATCGTGATCCAGTTGGACGGAATAATTGAAAGCACGCAAGCAGACCCTCGCTTTACGCCTCGCCCTGCTCCCGATCCTGTGCGCAGCCATTGTGGGCCTGGAAGTGCTCCGTCCCTTTGGCTGGTTCAGGCTCGTCAGTTTCCTGCTGCTCTTTTTCCTGCTCGCAGATCTGGCGTCGCTGCTGCGCGGCCGATGGCGCGATCTTATGCTCGTCGCAACTTCACTCGCACTGGGTGTTTCGCTGGTGGAAGTTGCGGGCCTCTATATCTCCGCCTCTCATCCGACAGTGACGGCGACCCCAAAGCTTACCGGACGTCAGCCGGTGATGGGGTGGGGACCAATCAGTCCCGGCAAGTTTCATGTCAAAAAGACCTACGCCTGGACGGGCAAGACGATCTACGACGTCGTCTACACGATCAATTCCCATCTTTTGCGCGAAACAAAATCCTGCGACACCTGCGCGACCATCGCCTTCTTCGGAGATTCCTTCACCTTTGGGGAAGGTCTGAACGACGCCGATACGCTGCCGCAGATTTTCGCAAACGACATCGATCGGAAGATGCGGATCGTCAATCTGGGTTATTCAGCTTACGGACCGCAACAGTTTCTGCGCGAGGAACAGACGGGCCGCTTCGACAAGGTCATTCGGCCTCATCCAAAGCTCTTCGTCTTTTTGACCGCCCCGTGGCATGCGCAGCGGACAGGCTGCAAGGCCGAGTGGGTCATGTTGGCGCCCCGCTATATTCTCAAGGACGGCAAGCTCGTTCATGCAGGCTCATGTTTGGACGGGAGTTCGCCCTTATGGCCTTGGGCCGAACATTCCGCCGCCTATCGCGCCTTTATCGAGCCATTCTTCGAAAAGACGAACCATCAGGACATAGAGCTTTATATCCGTATCCTGCTGGCTGCGACGAAGCTGGCGCATGAGAAGTACGGAGCGCCAACTGTCATTCTATTTATGAACGCATACAACGCCTATCTTTCAGGAACCGGCTTCACCAATGACGAAATCGTGAAACGACTGCGCGACGGCGGCGCCATCGTTGTCGATGCGAGTCTCACAAAGGAAGAAGCCTTACCGGGCATGAAGGCGAAGCTGCATATCGTCGGCGACGGCCATCCCACAGGCCTCGCCAATCAGTTTCGCGCTGCGATTCTCAAGCATTATATCGAAACGAATTTCGCTTCGATCCTTCCACCGCCGCTCAGGCAATCGAGCAAATTGCAATAACCGCGGACTTATCCCCTCTCCCCGCGTGCGGGGAGAGGGTTAGGGTGAGGGGCTTGGCGACTAACCGCACACTGAATGGATTTTACTTCGGTGGGCCAAGACAGAGATTCGAGCAAATCACCCCGCCCCTCACCTTACCTCTCCCCGTGAACGGGGAGAGGAGCGGCAGGCATCCGGCGCCGCGACTTCGCGATCTTGCCACGATTGAGCTTCATAGAGCGCGGCTGTAGAAGGATCCGCGACGCGCCAGATAACTCGGGAGAAATCGGACTTGAAAAACGCGGAGACAAAGCGCCCGAGGCTTGCCTATCTCGCCATTCCGGTTCTGCTCGGCCTCATCGCCCTGTTCGAGGCCTGGCATTTCGTCCACTTCTTCCGGCTTTTCACGTTCATTGCGTTTTTTCTGCTGCTCGCCGATTTGGCGTGGCTCGCGCGCGGCAAGGCGCGCGATATTCTGCTGATGCTGGCGTCGCTCGCCTTCGGCCTCGTCGTCCTCGAAGGTGTCGCCAATGTTATGATGGTTGACGCACACGGCACGGCTGCGAACCGCGGCACATGGTCGTCGGCGGAGCCCATCATGGGCTGGGGGCCGGATAAACCGGGGACGTTCCATGATTACCGGATCGCCGCCAATGGCTCGACCATCTACGACGCCACCTACACGATCGACCACAACCTGCTGCGCAAGACGCTTTCCTGCCAGAAAGGTCCCACCATCGCGTTTTTTGGCTGCTCTTACACCTTCGGCGATGGCGTGAACGACAACCAGACGCTGCCGCAGAATTTTTCAAACTTGCTGGATCGCAAGACCCGCATTCTGAACCTTGGGTTCACCGGCTACAGCCCGCAGCAGTTTCTGCGCGAGGAGCAAACGGGCCGCTTCGACAAGGTGATTGGCCCCAACCCGAAGCTATTCGTTTTTCTGACAGCCGTCTGGCATGCCGAGCGCACGGCCTGCAAAGCCTACTGGACGCCGCGCGCACCTCACTATGCGCTCAAGGATGGCAAGCTCGTCTATACGGGCGCGTGCAACCCGGTTGGCCCCAGCCTCTGGTTCCGCGAGTGGCTTGAGAACACGGCCTCCTATCGCGTGTTCATCGAGCCCTATCGGCAACGGCTGACGCATGACGACATCGACCTTTATGTCCGTATTCTCAACGCGGCCGTGCAACTCGCGAAAGAGAAATATCATGTGCCGACGCTGGTGCTTTATCTTCGCTCGAATCCCCGCTACTTCCGCAACACCGGATTTTCGGACGACAAGATCATGCAGCGGCTGCGCGAGGGCGGCGCGATCGTGGTCGACGCGAGCCTTCTGAAGGAAAAGAAGGCCGGCGCGAAACTCAACATTCCCGGTGACGGCCATCCAACGCCCTATGCGAACGAATTGCGCGCGTCGCTGCTGAAAACCTATCTGGAAAAACACGCGCCTGACGTTCTGCGCACAACCGATCCGGCGTGTGCGGGCGTGCAGTAGAGCGTCTTTATAGCGTTTTCGAGCGAAGTGGCGTCCGGTTCGCGTGAAGAAAACGCGTCAAAACAAATAAGTGGAGCCGCGGTTCTGATTCCGTCAAAACCGAAACGACTCTAGACGCGGATCACGAATCGAGTGAATCGTGGGTTCCTGAAACCCACCCTTTTTCCCGGACGAGACCACAGAGCCATCGATGATCCGGGACCCAGATCTGTAGGTTACGGCCCTCTGGATCCTGGATCGAAGCTATGCTTCGGCCGGGAAAGAGGGGGCTCGACGAGCTGAATACTGACAATTCCATCAAATTGTGAAGCGATCAATCCAGCTCGAAAGCGTCCTTGTAGTCGCGCTTCAGCGCCGGGTTCTGCTTGTCCTTGTGCAGGATACAATTGCCGACGGCGAGAAAGTCGAGCTCCGTGCCCATGAAGCAGGCGAAGGCGTCTTCCGGCGTGCAGACGACAGGCTCGCCGCGCACATTGAAGCTCGTGTTCACGAGGATCGGACAGCCTGTCATGGCCTCGAACCGCGTGATCAGCGCGTGATAGAGCGGATTGGTCGTCTTGTGGACGGTCTGGATGCGCGCCGAATAATCGACATGCGTCACGGCAGGGATTTCGGAGCGCGTCACATTCAGCTTGTCGATACCGAAGCGCTTCTGCTCATCATCGCTCATCTTGCGGCAACGCGAGGCTTTCACATCCGCGACCATGAGCATGTAGGGTGAATCCGTATCGATCTCGAACCAGTCGGCTACCTTCTCGCGCAATACGGACGGCGCGAAGGGACGGAAACTTTCGCGGTACTTGACCTTGAGATTCAGCACCTTCTGCATCTCGGGCAAGCGTGGATCGGCAAGAATGGAGCGATTGCCGAGCGCGCGCGGACCAAATTCCATGCGGCCCTGATGCCAGCCCACCGCCTTGCCGCCGGCAAGCGCCGCGGCGGTCTCCTCGATCAAGCCTGCATCATCGACGACCTCGAAGATCGCGCCGCTGGCCTTCAGCCGTTGCGCAATATCGTCTTGCGCATATTGCGGGCCGAGATAGGAGCCCTGCATCGCGTCGGGCCGCCTGGCGACGCTCTTGCTCCCACGCTGGCGGCTTTCTTCATAATAGGCGGCGAAGGCCGCGCCGAGCGCTCCGCCGGCATCGCCCGCCGCAGGCTGCACGAAGATTTCGTTGAAGCGGCCGTCGCGCAGCACCTTGCCGTTTGCGACGCAATTCAGCGCAACGCCGCCTGCGAGGCAGAGATTTTTCATGCCTGTCTCGGCGGCAAGCGAACGTGTCATCCGCAGCACAACTTCTTCAGTCACCGCCTGAATCGAAGCAGCGAAATCCATATGGCGCTGTTCAAGCGGCTGATCAGGCGTTCGCACCGGGCCATCGAACAAAGTCTCGAAGCGGCGATCGACCATAGTGAGGCCGGTGGCGAAGGAAAAATAATCGAGATTCAGCTTGAACGAGCCGTCCGGCTTCACATCGATGAGATTGTCAAAAATAGCCTTGGCGTATTTGGGCTCGCCATAAGGCGCGAGCCCCATAACCTTGTATTCGCCGGAGTTGACCTTGAAGCCCGTGTAATAGGTGAAGGCCGAATACAAAAGGCCAAGCGAGTGCGGAAACCGCAACTCCTTGACGATTTCGAGATCGTCGCCCTGCCCGATCGCGACGGAACTCGTCGTCCATTCGCCGACGCCATCCATGGTGAGGACGAGCGCATTATCGAAAGGCGCCGGATAATAGGCGGAGGCCGCATGCGAATAATGATGCTCGCAAAAGCCGAGCTTGGACTTCTCGCCGAGGTCCGGATCGATCGCCGCGAGTTCGCGCACAAGAAGATCGCGCTGAAAGAGTTTCTCGCCGATCCACAAAGGCATGGCCTTGCGAAACGACGCAAAGCCGCGCGGCGCGCAGGCGACATAGGTCTCGATCAGCCGTTCGAATTTCACGAAAGGCTTTTCGTAGAAGATGATGCGATCGATCTTGCCGCCGGCCACCCCGGCTTGCGCAAGGCAATACAGGATCGCGTTCTTCGGAAAGCCCGGATCGTGCTTCTTCCGTGTGAACCGCTCTTCCTGAGCGGCGGCGATGATCTCACCGTCGGCAATCAATGCCGCGGCGCTATCGTGATAGAAAGCGGATACGCCAAGGACGAGCATCTAGGACAATCAGAACAGCGTATAAATGAAAGGCGCGATAACCGAGCCCTGGCTCAGGACGAAGAGACCTCCGAAAACCAGGAAAAGCGCCAGCAATGGAATCATCCAGAATTTTTTCCGCGTTCCGAGAAATTCAAGCAGTTCTGCAAAGATCGCCATAGAGTCTGCCTCAAAACTGTTTTGTCATAGTTCCCGGAGCAGGCCCGGGAGGGTTGCGGACAATCCAATAAGTTTCGGCTTCCGGTTCCAGCTTCAGGGACAACAGATCGTCTCCCCTTTTGCGCAGGAACCAGCCGAGCGGAACGACCGCGCCGAAGAAAAATGCGCCCATCAGCACGGGGCTGACGATTTTATTCAGGCCCAAACCAAGTTTGAACCATGCCCGGTTGAGCACAGTCAGCCATTGTGGCGCAAAAACGGCGGCAATCAGCAGAACGGCCGCCACCGGCAGCGCCCACCGGCGCGGCGCGTGATGATGCACCATCGGCCAAAGCGCGATGAGGACGAATAGAGCCGCAAACGCAAGCCCGAACTTGCGGTTCGAACCGATCTCGACCTTGCGAAAGCTGGCAACCGTCTCGTGAGTCTGCACGGAATGAAACTCTGTTGATGGGCTTTGTGGCGCGCAAAGAATGGCATGCAAAAACATTGCGGAAATTTGCGGGCCACCATTTGGTCCTGCCGATCTAAAGCGAATTGAAACCCGGATCAAATGCAAGAACGACGCAAACAACGTGATTTGATCAGGCCCGAGAGGCGGCCAAGCTTAAGCTCTGTAAGGAGCTGGATTCCTTCGCCGCGCTCGCAATAACGTCATTGCGAGGAGCAAAGCGACGAAACAATCCAAAGAAACCCTGCCAAACCACGCGCGAAATAACGGTAAATATCTGGTAATCAATTCTGGTTAATTTTTTCGCGCAAACATCACAAATTGGCTTCGAAAGGTTCATGCCTCAAGCCGTCGCAGCCGCCACGGAGCAGGAATGTCGTTCGCCAGAACCGATAAGGCCGCCAAAGCCAACGCGCTTCGGAGGCGGCCACAGACCTTCAGTCCGGCGCAAATTCTGAGGGTCGTTCTGGTTGGGCTGATCTTCGCCGTTTTATTCGCCTGGATTCTATGCTGACCGCCTCATGGCCTTGCAGGCGCCTGCTCTCCAATCCGAGCGCAAGAGCGACCTTCCGCGTATAGCCATAGAGGTCGTCGCGTAGCTGCAAGTGATTGTCGGCATCGACGAAGGCGGTGAAATATTCGATGTGAATCGGCATGGGTTCCGGCAGGTTGATGTAATGCCGGGCGCCGCCGACAAGGCGTTCCACGCGCTGTTCCGTCCAGCGGCTATCTGGCCCGAAGACCGCCTGCGCCAGCCCGAAAGGCTCATCGACCCTCACGCAGCCGTGGCTGAAGGCGCGCCGCTTGTCATTGAACAAGTGCCGCGCCGGCGTATCGTGGAGATAGACCGCATAGTCGTTCGGGAAGATGAATTTGATGCGGCCGAGCGCATTTTTCGGCCCCGGCGGCTGGCGCACAACGAGATGGCCATGCCGTGTGAACGTCTCGAAGCCCATGCGCGCGAGATAGGTCGGGTCCTGCTCCAGCTTCGGCAGCATTTCCTTGCGGACGATGGACGGAGGCACATTCCAGTAGGGATTGACGATCACATAGTGAATGAGACTGGAGAAAACCGGTGTCGGCGTCTTAGGCTTGCCGACGATCACCTTGTTGCTCCAGACCATCTTGTCGTCGCGGAATGCGCGAACCGTGAAATCGGGAATATTGACCTCGATCCGGTTCTTGCCCATGTCGCGCGGCATCCAGCGCCACATCTCCATATTGGCGATCAACTCAGCCTCAAGCCGGGACGGCTGGCCGCCCGAAAGCGCTGCGATGGTCCGTGTCGTCAAGACTCCGGATGCCGGGAGGCCATAGGCTTTTTGAAAATGCGCGACCGCGGCGGCAACGCGCGTGTCGTAACGAAGATTCTTCGACGCCGACTCCTGCGCTGTATCCAGACCGAATTTGGCGCGAATGAGCGGAACGCGCGGGTCGCTCATGCCGACGCGCAAGGTTGGCCCGCGCGGAATCGGGCCTCGCGCCGTTGGCATCTCGCGCCGTAGCTCCGCAAGCTTGTCGCGCAGCGCGCGGTATCCGGCTTGCGGCGGATTGAAGGCTTCAAGCACGGTGCCCGCATCTGCTCCCGCCGCCGCAACGGATGTCAGAATCGCAGATGGCGCGGGTATAGCCGGTTTCGCCCCAATCAGACGGCCGATCCGCAAAGGCTCGATCCGGCTTCCAGAGGCCTGGCGGGCATAGGCGACAACCTGCATCGTCAGATTGATCTCGGCAGTCGCCAAACCATCAGCATCTTGCGTGAAGACGGGCGCGGGCATGCCATCGAGCGACAGACCGTCGTCTCCGGCATGTGCAAGCCGCGCCATGGCGGACTTTGCGGCTGCATTCGGCTTGCCATCATCGAGCCAGAGCGGTGCATACTGGCGAGTTCCATATAAATCCGCGACGGCGGCACGAAGCTCGCGCCGTTCCTTGACATCCCTGCCTTCGAGCGGCGCTGCCGCAAAAGCGTCGAGCGCCTTGTGCAGGAGGTCTGCAAAAGTCGGAGCCGGCTGCGGTGCTGCCGCCGGTGCGGGCGCAGCAGATGATGCCGGCTGAGGCGACGATATCCCGTCATCGGCTTTGGGTGCGGCAGGCGGCGCTGCTGGAGCCTGAACGGATGCGGGCGCTTGCGTCTGCAAGAACGGCTCCGGCATCTGGTCTGGATGGACGGCAGTTTTCGTCACCAGCGGTCCGGCGGGCGCGGCTTTCACCGCGTTTCCGGGAATCGCGGCTGTCGTCTGTGGCGCGCCGCCGCCCGCATTCGCGGGGGCGATGACAGCGGCAATGGCTGCCGGAACGGCCGCTGAAGCGGCAACGCGAAGCCGCAGCAATGCGCTTTGCGTATCCGCAAGCGGCTTGAGAAAAGGTGATTGGATCTGTGACGCAGGGACATTACCCGACGCATCGGCCGCGACAGCAATGCCTGCAAGCGGTAGGCATGCGAGCACTATGGTTCCACTGGCCAACAGCCGGACGCCTGCCGACTCCATAAGCCGCGACACTTTTTGCACAGGCATACCCTTCCCCCGAAAGCCGCGTTCACCGCCAGCCATCATGTGCCGTCTCATTGTGTTGTTTATCTGCCGCTCGCGAGAGAAAGCATTCGCCAGGCGTGGGCTCGTCCCGCTTCACTCGAAACACTCTTTCGCGAATCGTTTTATCACCGCGCGGCATGCTTTCAGCTTGCCTTTGGGTGAAAACCGCATTGGTCACGGACAAATGAAGTCTCGACCAAACGAAATTACGAAATGCGGCTGGCGCGAGGCAGGCGGCGTTTCCGTCAAGCCGCCGCGTCGCTCTGTCTTTCGGCGTCTTTATCGGAAGACTGATCGTTTTCGCCCTGGTGCAAGCCGTATTCTTTCAACTTGCGATAGAGTGTCGAACGGCCAATTCCCAGTTTGCGCGCAACGGCTGACATCTGACCGCGATAATAGCCGAGGGCGAAACGAAGCGTCTCCGCCTCCAGCTTGTCGAAGCGGCGGAGATTGCCACTCTCGTCGAGCAGGCGCAGGACGTTGGGATCGCGCACTTCGACGCGGACAATCTCACGCTCGGGACGAAGATCGCGCGCACTAACGGCAGGGGCGGCGGGAATGCGCACGTCGTAGCCTTCGACCTGCGCGGCGATCTGGGGAAATTCGGAAACCGTGAGTTCATCGCCATCGGCAAGCACGACGGCGCGGAATATCGCGTTCTCCAACTGCCGGACATTGCCTGGCCACGCATAACTCTCAAGCAGATGGAGCGTCTCGGGGCTGATGCCACGCAGCCGCTTGCCCTCCTCCGCCGCAAAACGAGCGGCGAATCTGCGAACGAGATCGGCAATATCGGTATGGCGCGTGCGCAGGGGCGGAATTGCGATGGGGAAGACATTCAGGCGGTAATAGAGATCTTCCCGGAAAGCGCCGCGCTTTACGAGTTCGATCAGATTCTGGTTGGTGGCCGAGATCAGGCGAATGTCCACCTTCACCGGGCGCTTGCCGCCGATGGGGTCGACCTCGCCTTCCTGTATGGCGCGCAGCAGCTTCACCTGCGCTTCCGGCGGAAGTTCGCTGACTTCGTCAAGGAACAATGTGCCGCCATGCGCTTCGACGAATTTGCCGAGATGTTTTTCATTGGCGCCCGTGAAAGCGCCCTTCTCATGGCCGAAGAGAATCGATTCGACGAGATTTTCCGGCAAAGCCCCGCAATTGACGGTGACGAAGGCGCGCCCGCGGCGATCCGAAGCGCCCTGAATTGCCCGCGCGATGACTTCCTTGCCGACGCCGGACTCGCCTTCGAGCAGCACCGGAATAGTCGATTTCGCAGCGCGCTCGCCGAGCCTGATTACGCGCTCCATTTCGACGCTCCGGCTCGCCAGATCGCGAAATGACAGAGTGCCGGAAGCCTGCCGGTTGAGCCGACGCACCTCGTCTTCCAGAGCATCGACGCGAAGCGCGTTTTTGATCGAAATCTGCAATCTTTCGGCGCCGACCGGCTTCACGACAAAATCGAAGGCGCCAGCGCGCATCGCCGAGATTACGGCTTCGATCGAGCCATGCGCGGTTTGCACAATCGTCGGAATGCGGCGGTTCTGCTCGCGCATGCGGGCAAGAACGGCCATGCCGTCGAGATCGGGCATCACAAGATCAAGAATCAGGAGATCGACCGGGCGGCCCGCCCCCGGATCGAGCCGCGCAAGCGCCGCCTCACCGCTTTCGAGCGTCTCCGTGTCATACCCGAAACGATTGACGAGAGCTTCCAGAAGGCGACGTTGCACCGGGTCGTCGTCGACGATCAGTACGAGACAGGACATAGGCCTCTTTCTTGAAGGGCAGAATGCCCCAAGTGACCCGGCTCGATTCGGAGAGCGATGCACCTGTGTGCAAGGACGGGCCAACAGGTTGCATGCTGGAGGATCAGAGTAAACGCCGTGTTAATTGCCGCCGCGGAAGTCGATGCAATTTCACGCAATCTGGCTCGCGAGACCTGCCGGCAGACGATCCGCCGCACGGAGAGCGGGAGCAGCGCTTTGGCATGGCCGAATTGTGGTGGCGGTGCTCCCTCTGGTTGCCCGGATGGCGAATGATCCGATATGAGGGACCATATACCCCCTCCCTCTTCGGATTCCCGGACATGCCCCCTTTCAGCGCTTTCGATCCAGATTGTTTTCCGCGTGCAGCAAAGACTGCAAGCCCCGGCCAGCAGGAGCCTGCGCTTGGCGTTCTGCCGGAATGGAACCTCGCGGATCTCTATCCCTCCGCCGATTCGAAAGCCTTTCTGGACGATCTCGCCCGCGCGGAAGCCGAGTGCAGGACATTCGCCGAGGCCTATCGCGGCAGGCTTGCGGCGCTCGCGAAAGAAGACGGTGGCGCCGGCCTTCTCGAAGCCATCAAGCGTTATGAAGCGCTCGACGATCTGATGGGTCGCATCATGTCGTTCGCCAGCCTCAGTTGGCATGCCGACACGAGCGATGCTGCGCGCGCCAAATCCTTCGGCGATACGCAGGAGAAAATGAATGCGGCCTCTGCCGAGCTTCTCTTTTTCCAGCTCGAACTCAACCGGCTTGACGATGCGACGGTGGCGGCTCTCTCACATGGCAAGCTCGCGCATTACAGGCCGTGGCTCGAAGATATCCGCAAGGACAAGCCGCACGAGCTGGATGACGAAATAGAGCGCCTGTTTCACGAAAAATCGGTCACGGGGCGCAATGCCTGGAACCGGCTTTTCGATGAAACCATAGCGTCGCTGCGTTTCAGGATCGGCGGCGAAGAATTCGCTGTGGAGCATGCGCTCAACCGCATGCAGTCGCCCGACGAGGCGACGCGCAAGGAAGCCGCCGAGGCGATCGGCGTCACCCTGAAAGAGAATGGGCGCGTCTTCGGGCATATCACCAATGTGCTCGCCAAGGACAAGGAGATTTCCGATCGCTGGCGGCACTTCGAGGACATTGCCGATTCGCGCCATCTCTCCAATCGTGTCGAGCGTGAAGTGGTCGATGCGCTGGTGACCGCCGTGCGCGACGCCTATCCGCGCCTCTCGCATCGCTATTACAGGCTGAAAGCGAAGTGGTTCGGCAAGGATGCGCTGGATTACTGGGACCGCAACGCGCCTCTGCCGAATGTCGAAGCGCGCGAGTTTCCCTGGGATGATGCGCGCAAAACGGTGCTCGACGCCTATGCCGGCTTCTCGCCGCGCATGGCTGCGATCGCCACGCGCTTTTTTGACGAAAGATGGATCGACGCGCCGGTGCGCCCCGGCAAAACGACGGGCGCCTTCGCGCATCCGACGGTGCCTTCAGCACATCCTTATGTTTTGCTGAACTATCTCGGCAAGCCGCGCGACGTGATGACGCTCGCGCATGAACTCGGCCACGGCGTGCATCAGGTGCTTGCTGCGCCGAACGGCGCGCTGATGGCGCCGACGCCATTGACGCTCGCTGAGACAGCCTCGGTCTTCGGCGAGATGCTGACCTTCCGCGCCTTGCTCGCGAAGGCGAAAACGGTTGCCGAAAAGCGCACGCTGCTCGCCGCCAAGGTCGAGGACATGATCAATACGGTCGTCCGCCAGATCGCTTTCTACACCTTCGAGCGTAAGGTTCATTCCGAGCGCCGCAAGGGCGAACTCACCGTCGAGAAGATCGACGAACTCTGGATGAGCGTCCAGACCGAAAGCCTCGGATCGGCGGTGCGTTTCGGGCCGGGCTACGAGAGCTTCTGGGCCTATATTCCGCACTTCATCCATTCGCCCTTTTACGTCTACGCCTATGCCTTCGGCGATTGCCTCGTGAACTCGCTCTATGGCGTCTATGAAAAGGCGCAGGAGGGTTTTGCCGAGCGCTATCTCGCCATGCTCTCGGCTGGCGGCACGAAACACCATTCGGAACTGCTCGCGCCCTTCGGACTCGATGCGCGCGATCCCGCATTCTGGCAGATCGGCCTCAGGATGATCGAGGGGCTGATTGTCGAACTGGAAGGGCTGGAGGGGAAGTAAGGAGGACGGCATGACGCGTTGAAAACGCCAAATGAGAATTGCTTTTTCTCCTATCCAAGCAGGTCGCTGTACCTATCGCGGCATAATCTCCTTGGCCCAATTGAAAAACCGCCCTT
>SCSF01000046.1 GCA_004298435.1 Beijerinckiaceae bacterium | reverse complement strand
CCCGAACGGTCGGGCGCCGTGAAGCTGATCTCATCGAGGACACGCTCCATCACCGTCTGCAAACGGCGCGCGCCGATGTTTTCGACACTCGCATTCACCTGCACGGCAATCTTGGCGATCGCACCGACGGCATCCGCAGTAAAGGCGAGCGTGACGCCTTCCGTCTGCATCATCGCTTCATATTGTTTGATAAGGCTTGCTTCCGTCTCGACGAGAATGCGGCGGAAATCATCCTCATCCAGAGAGCTGAGTTCGACGCGGATCGGCAGCCGCCCCTGAAGCTCCGGCAGAAGATCCGATGGCTTGGAGATATGGAAAGCGCCCGAGGCAATGAAGAGGATGTGATCCGTCTTCACCGCGCCGTGTTTCGTCGCAACCGTCGTGCCTTCAATCAATGGCAGAAGATCGCGCTGGACGCCCTCGCGCGAAACATCAGCGCCGCTGCGCCCTTCCCGCCCGCAGACCTTGTCGATCTCGTCGAGGAACACGATGCCGTTGTTTTCGACTTCATGCAGCGCCTGCTGGACGATCTGGTCCTGATCCATCAGCTTGTCGGATTCCTCCGCGATCAGCGGCTCGTAAGCATCCTTAACCTGCGTGCGGCGAAGCTTCGTCTGCTTGCCCATGGATTTGCCGAAAATATCACCGATCGAGATCGCACCGACGGACGCGCCGGGAAAATTCGGCAATTCGAACATCGGCATCCCGCCTGATGGCTGGGCCAGTTCGAGTTCCACTTCCTTGTCGGCCAGTTCGCCGTCGCGCAGTTTCCTCCGGAAGGATTCGCGCGTCGAAGCCGATGCGTTCGGGCCGACAAGCGCATCGAGAATCCTCTCCTCCGCCGCAAGGCTCGCGCGCGCTTGCAGCGACTTGCGCTGATCCTGTTTCACCATGCTGATTGCGATTTCGACGAGATCGCGAACGATCTGTTCGACATCACGCCCGACATAACCGACCTCGGTGAATTTCGTCGCCTCGACTTTCAGGAAAGGCGCATTGGCGAGCTTGGCGAGACGGCGTGAAATTTCGGTCTTGCCGCAGCCGGTCGGGCCAATCATCAGGATGTTTTTTGGCATCACCTCGTCGCGCATTGTGCCTTCAAGGCGAAGCCGCCGCCAGCGGTTGCGAAGCGCGATGGCGACCGCTCGCTTGGCCTGCTTCTGTCCGACGATGAAACGATCAAGTTCGGAAACGATCTCGCGCGGGGAAAAATCAGTCATGATGCCGAAACATGGGAGTGAGGAAGCCTGATGACCAGAGCCGAAGGCAAAAGCTTCAGGAGGGATTGCCGCAGCGGACGCCACAAGGCGCTGAGCAGCAGGATGAACAGACCGAGCGCGAGCAATGTCGCCGCCGTTATGTCGGCAAAGCCGGTATGCCTCAGCAAAGTGCCGAAGGCGATGCCCGCATAGGTCAAGGCCGAGACAAGCAAGGCGCGCCGGTCGATGATGAGCGAAATTACGCCAAGGCCAAAGAAGATCGCAAGAACCACGACGGCGACGCGCGTATCGATCAGGGTGCCGTGCCCGAAAGCGGCAATCAGCGGATGCACAATCAGCGGCGCCGCCAGAAGATGCAGCCAGAAGGCGATGTCAGTGCGCCGCGTCGCGCGTTGCAAATCCGACATATCGAAGCGCATCGCAGCCAGAAACACCATGATGCCCGCGACGAACAACAGGCCGTTGAAGGTTTGCCAATTCATCGAGGGCATGGTCCAATAGGCAATCCCTATCCCCATTGCGATCAATGCGGCGGCCATGGCCGCAATCGTTATTGGCACGCGGAAACGCAGATAATGCAACCATGTCAGAAATGCCGTCACGAGCCCGGCGAATGACATGCTCACCGCGTTTTCGAGCATCCAGCTTTGCCGGTCGAGCGGATGCCACCAGTTGAGCGGCGCGGTCGGATCGATCTGGGCAATAAGCCGCGACGTCGCCATGAAGACGCTGATGGAAAAGAGCGCGAGAACGATAATGCTCGGCAGAGCGAGCCGCCGCCTGCGGCTGAAGAATTCGGCCACGATCCAGGCGAGCGCCGCAAGACCCGCCCACATGCTGGCGGATCCGGCGTAATATCGGACGAAATAGGCGGCGGAGCCAAAGAACAGCGCCAGACCCAGACTTACGAAGATGTCCGCGAAGCTGGTGACGAACCGCAGCGCTTCGTCGTCCTGCCTGTCGCTCTGGAGAAAGGCTTGAGGATCGGGATGAAACTCCTGCGCGGGGATCGCAGGTGGCTGCGACGGCACAGCCACCCCCGGGCGATCCTCCGCCAGCGCGCGCAAGGCTTGCGCCTGACCATCCGTAATGATCCCGCGCCTTACGGCGAGATCGAGGACCCCGTCAGAGATCATGGCAGGCTTTCGATGACCACATTGCGATTTGTATAGACGCAGATCTCCGCGGCGATTTCGAGGGCGCGGCGGGCAATCGCCTCCGCATCAAGATCGGTCGAAAGCAAGGCGCGGCCTGCCGCCAGAGCGTAATTGCCGCCGGAGCCAATGCCCATCACACTCCCGTCGCCAGTCGATTCGGGCTCCAGCACGTCGCCCGTTCCAGTGAGGACGAGACCCGCATCCCTGTCGGCGACCAGCATCATCGCTTCGAGACGGCGTAGATAGCGGTCGGTGCGCCAGTCCTTGGCGAGTTCGACGCAGGCGCGGACGAGCTGGCGCGGATATTGGTCGAGCTTGGCTTCGAGCCGCTCGAAAAGGGTAAAAGCGTCCGCCGTCGCTCCGGCAAAACCGCCGATCACATCACCCTTGCCAAGACGGCGCACCTTTTTGGCGTTGCCCTTGATGATGGTCTGGCCAATGCTCACCTGGCCGTCGCCGCCGATAACCGTCCGCCCCCCCTTGCGCACCATGATGATGGTGGTCGCATGCCAGCTTTCTGCGCGGCCCGGCGGATCATCAAGCATGAGGAACTTTCTTGGAAACTGCGGGCGCTGACCTTGCACCCTGCGGCAACATGACGGTCGGTGTTCCATCTATTGGGCTGGGCGGCAGGATGCAAGGGCGGCGCTCGCTGCCTGCCGCCGTTGCCGCGCTCATTTGTGAACCATAAACCATGTCCGACAGAGGCCAGAACGGCTGTAACTACGCGAAAAAGTTCCCTTGGCGCGGCAAATGCTCTAGTACCAGTGCCATAATTACAGGATCAGCCAGAGCAGACGATGCGCAAAGCCTTTATCTCGCGCGAAACGAAGGAAACCAGGATCGAGGTTCGGATCGACCTCGACGGAGCCGGACGCGCGCAAATTTCGACCGGCATCGGCTTTTTCGACCACATGCTGGAGCAGCTCGCCAGACATTCGCTGGTCGATATGGAGATCACGGCCAAGGGCGATCTGCATATCGATTTCCACCACACAGTCGAAGATACCGGCATCGCCATCGGGCAGGCA
>SCSF01000045.1 GCA_004298435.1 Beijerinckiaceae bacterium | reverse complement strand
CGCTACTTCGATGAAGTTGTCGGCGTAGACATTTCCGACGCGATGCTCGCGGAAGCAAAACGCAATTGTGCAGGATCGCCGAATATTTCGCTAATAAAGTCGGATGACTCATTGTCACGCATAAACGGGAAGTTTGACCTTGTTCACAGTTACGTTGTCCTTCAGCACATCCCGATAAATCGCGGCATGCAGCTTACACAGAAAATGCTTGAGCTTGTGGAGGACGATGGCGTTGCGGCTCTTCATTACTCGATTCAACGAACACTATCCCCGTTGAAAGCAATCGTTTACGGCATCAAGCATCATGTTCCATTCGGGCGGCAGGTGATGAATCTCATTCAGAGGTGCGACTGGAACTTGCCTGTGATGCAAATGAATAATTACCCTCTTCCGGAGATCCTCCGTTGCTTTGAACGCAACGGTTTCGAAGATTTGATAATCGTGCCGGAGTGGCATTCCGTGGCGCTCACTGTCTGGATTTTCGGAAAAAGATCGGCGAGCTCTTGAATTTTGTCCTGATGCAGAAAATCATTCCCATTCCGCTTGCCTTCGTGATTCTTGCTCTTAACGCGGGTGCAGCTCTTGCGCACAAGCATGCGTCTCCCGTCTATGTCGCACCGGGCACATTCGATGCACGCGATATGCTGCCCAAACCGCCATCAGCCGACTCAGCCGCCGAAAAGTCGGATTTGATGAAGCTGCATGCGATCGAACAGACCCGCAGCGCGGAGGATATTGCGCATGCGCGCGCGGATTCGCGAGAGCGCGACATTTTCATTTTCAGGACTGTGCTGGGTGATGAATTCAACGCCGCCACGCTACCGCTGACGGCAAGGCTTTCCGCCAATATTGAAGACGATGTGCTGGCCGATGCCGAACCGGTGAAGGACGATCTTCCAAGGGCGCGGCCCTATAACATAGACAAGACGCTGCATCCGGTCTGCAAGCACAGGAATCGGGATGATGCCTATCCGAGCGGCCATACGATAACCGGCTATGTGATGGCCTTGACCCTTGCCTCCATGCTGCCGGAGAAGCGCAGCGCGATTTTCGCACGCGCCGATGATTATGCGCGTAACCGCCTTATCTGCGGCGTGCATCATCCGAGCGATGTGGAAGCCGGCAAGGAACTCGCCTATGCGCTCTATGGCAGGCTCGAAGCCAGCCCGAAATTCCGTGCGGATCGGGCGGCGGCGGAGGCGGAACTGCGAAAGGCTTTGCACCTTTCCGCCCAGCCGGGCGCGCCAGAATAGGGTTCTGGACCCGGCATTTTGCTGCGACGCACCCGGAGCGTAGAGAGACGCGGCCGGATCCGAGCCTCCCGGTTCTTTATTTCGCGGCGCAGCCGTCCTATAGAGCCCCCAATCCACAATTCTCAACCGGATGCAGCAATGGCAGGGCATAGTCAGTTCAAGAACATCATGCACAAGAAGGGCAAGCAGGACGCGATCCGCTCCAAGCTCTTCTCCAAGCTGGCGCGCGAAATCACCGTCGCCGCCAAGCTCGGCCTGCCCGACATCAACATGAATGCGCGGCTTCGCGCGGCGGTCCTCGCGGCGCGCGCCGAAAATATGCCGAAGGACAATATCGAGCGGGCGATCAAGAAGGCAGCCGGCTCGGATGGCGAAAACTATGACGAAGTGCGCTACGAGGGCTATGCGCCGGGCGGCGTCGCCGTCATCGTCGAGGCCCTGACCGACAACCGGAACCGGACTGCGGGCGAAGTCCGCTCCTATTTCACCAAAGCCGGTGGATCGCTGGCCGAAACCGGTGCGGTCTCCTTCATGTTCGATCATGTCGGCTCGATCGAATATGAGGCGAAGGCCGCCTCGGAAGATCAGATGCTCGAAGGCGCGATCGACGCCGGTGCCGAGGACGTGACGTCGGACGCCGAAGGCCATGTGATCACCACGCAGCTCGAAATGCTGCGCGATGTCGCGCAGGCGCTGGAGGCGAAATTCGGCGAGCCGCGCAAGGTCGCCATCGTCTGGAAGCCGCAGAACACGATCGAGGTCGATGACGAAGCGGGCGAAAAGATCCTGCGTCTCGTTAATGCGCTGGAAGACAATGAGGACGTCCAGAACGTCTATGCCAATTTTGAAGTTTCGGAAGCGCTTCTGGCGAAGCTGAGCGGATAGGCCGAAGTCTCTCAGCAACTAAGCCGCGATCGCCTGCCTCAGCCGCGCGAGATCGACAGGCTTCGTCAGAAAGGCATTGATGCCTGCGGCATGCGCCCTTTCGGCGATGGCTGAAACCGCATCGGCGGACAGAGCGATGATGCGGCATGCGGCGGCGCCGGCTGCCTGCTCGGCGGCTCTGATCCGGGATGCGACCTCGATGCCGTCGAGACCCGGCATTCGGATATCGAGAATGATGGCGTTGAAACGCGCCCGCTCGCCATTCAGCGCATTCTGCGCCGCTTGCAAGGCCGCATATCCGTCGTTGACGCGCAGAACGCGCGCGCCGCATTGCTCCAGATGCCTCTGCACGATGAGCGCGTTGATCTCATTGTCTTCCGCCAGCAGGACTTCAAAGCCATCGAGCGCGGAAGGCGCGGCGCATGCTGCCGGCTGCACCCCGGCGCTGGAAGCTCCAACAGAAGCGAGGCGCGCATAAAGCGAGCGAGCACGCAGCGGCTTGATCAGCCATCCGTTAAAAGCTTGCAGCGCATTCTGGCCGAAGGCGCGACGCTCCATCGGCGAGAAGAAAATAAGGCTAAGGCTGACGCCCGCCTTGCGCGCGGCCTCCCCCAGTGCCCGCGTCGTCACCGCGCCCAGGGCGCTGTCCACAATGACGATATCAGGCGCGGCGCGGGTTTTGCCGCAGCCATGCAGAAAAACCTGGCTCGCCTCCTGTCCGGCGGCCCAGAGCACTTCAATGCCGGCAGCCGCCAGCTTCTCCGCGAGGTAAGGGGCCTCGAAGCGTGTGGCGGCGATGATGAGCGCCCGTTTGCCACGCAGGCAATCAGGTACAGCCAGGGGTTGTGCATCGCGCGCCGGCGGCAAGGGCAGCCGCAGCACAAAGGTCGATCCGGCGGCGGAAGTCGCAGCGAGATGCAGGCTGCCGCCCATGCGCACGGCAAGACGGCGGGCGATCGAAAGCCCAAGCCCTGTGCTCACTGAGGTGGGCAATGCCTCTGGATCTACGACCGCGAATTCCTCAAAAATGGCCTCGCGCCGTGCGTCCGGGATACCGGGGCCTGTGTCGATGACCGCAAATTCGAGCCGTTCGCCGATTTGGGAAACGCGCAGGCCGACGCCGCCGCTTTCCGTGTATTTGACGGCATTGCCGACGAGGTTGATCAGGATCTGGCGCAGACGCCCGGCATCGCCGATCACGCGGGTGCGAACCTGCGGAGCAATAGAGCTTGCGATTTCGAGCCCCTTGCCCTGCGCCTGAGGCGCGATGAGTTCGAGAACGCCTTCGACGAGTCCAATGAGATCGAACGGCGCCTGCGTCAGTTCGAATTTACCGGCCTCGATCTTTGAAAAATCGAGAATGTCCTCGATCAGTTCGGCGAGCGCCACGCCGGACGCACGCATGGCCTCGACATAGCTCTTCTGCTCCGCATCGAGGCCGGTCGCGACCAGAAGTTCGGCCATGCCCAGAATCCCATTGAGCGGCGTGCGGATCTCGTGGCTCATCGTGGCGAGGAGGCGGGATTTCGCCTCGCTGGCCGTGACAGCGCGTTCGCGCGCCTCCTCCGCCTCCCTGAGCTCCCACACGGGATCGGGATGCACTGTTCCGAAAATGCCGAGCGACAGGCCCGCAGGGGCCAGACGATTTGCCAGCAGCCTGAACAGAATGACCACGGACAGCAGGCAGGCGGTCGCGCCGCCAAGCAAGGCGAGAAAAACGCCCGGCTGGGACAATGGAGAAGCGAAGATCGAATAGGCCTCGCGCATAGATTGGGTCTAGCCGCGAGGCCTTGAGATTTCCTTGCGCGAAACGCGCAAGGACCCCGGAAAAGGGGCTTATTTCAGCAGGCGGACCACTGTCTCGCCCGGTTTGCTTTTCAATTCCTTGATGTCGAGTGTGCCATCGTGGTCGGTATCGGCCGCTTTGAAGGCTTTGACCACGGCGGCGGTATATTCTTCCTTGGTGAGGGTCTTGTCATGGTCCGGATCGTCCGCGGCGAATTCCGCCTTGCTGAGACGGCCCTGCAATTCCTTGATGTCGACCGTCCCATCCTTGTCCTTGTTGAGGGCATCGAAGGTCTTCCCGGCGCCCGCCGTCACCTCCTTGAGGTCGAGCGTGCCATCGTGGTCGGTATCATATGTCTTGAGCTTCGAAGCCGCCGAAGCCTCGGCGGCGCTCGTGAAAGCGGCCATGGACAGACCAAGGGCAGCGGAGAGGCCGACAGCCGAAAAAACAAGCCTTGTCGCTTTGCGCATGAAATTCTCCTCAAATGTCAAATCGGACGGGATAGCGCTGGATATATAGGGCAGATATCTTCCCTCAAGCGTTCGGCTCCTTAAAAAAATTTTCTCTAATGCCTTGATTCAAGACAGGCTTCCGGCGTTATCACGCAGCCTGCAATTGTTTTGCCTTTTCATCGCGGTAGGAAAGCGCCTCGGCGAGATGGCGGCGGCCGACGGTTGCCGCATCGTCAAGATCGGCGATGGTGCGCGCCAGCTTCAGGATGCGGTGAAAGCCGCGGGCCGAGAGATTCAGACGCTCCGAGGCGTTCCGCAGGAGCGTCAATCCGGCAGGATCCGGGCGCGCCACCTCCTCGATCACCGTACCCGGCGCCGCCGCATTGCAGCCGACATGTGGGAGGCCGAGCGCGGCATAACGTTCAGCCTGCCTGAGGCGCGCCGCGGCAACGCGGAGCGCAACCTCGGCCGAGCCTTCCGCAGGCGCAGGCAACATCAGATCGGCGGCGCTGACCGCCGGAACCATGATCGACAGATCGATGCGGTCGAGCAGCGGGCCGGAAATCCGCGCCCGATATTGCGCCAGGCAGCGCTCATTCTGCTGCCGGCTACAGGAAAAGCCAGGATCGAGCGCATGGCCGCAGCGGCAGGGGTTCATCGCAGCCACAAGCTGAAAACGGGCGGGATAGACAGTGCGATGATTGGCGCGGGCGATCGCGACCTCGCCCGCCTCGAGCGGCTGGCGCAGGCTATCGAGAACCTGCGGATGAAACTCGGGCAATTCGTCGAGAAACAGAACGCCATGATGGGCGAGCGAAATCTCCCCCGGCCGCGCATGGGTGCCGCCGCCGACGAGAGCCGCCATCGAGGCGGAATGGTGCGGCGCTCTGAAAGGGCGCCGATCCGTCAGCTCACCGCCTGCCAACTGCCCGGCGACCGACTGGATGAGCGAGACTTCGAGCAATTCGGCCGGGGTGAGCGGCGGCAGAATGGAAGGCAGCCGCGCCGCCAGCATGGACTTGCCCGCCCCCGGCGGCCCATTCATCAGGAGATTGTGGCCACCCGCCGCCGCGATCTCCAGCGCCCGCTTGGCGCTTTCCTGCCCTTTGATGTCGCGCAGATCCGGTTGCACGCCGCTGGCGGCGCGCATCGCTGGCAGCGGCCGGCTCATAACCTGCGTTCCCTTGAAATGATTGGCAAGCTGGATCAGCGAATGCGGCGCCAGAACTTCCATATCCTGCGACGCCCAGGCGGCCTCACCGCCGGTCTCGCGCGGGCAGATCAGGCCGTGCCCGCGCGCATTGGCGGCGATCGCGGCCGGCAGCACGCCGGCGACAGAGGTGATCGTGCCATCGAGTGCAAGTTCGCCGAGCACCGTGAAGTTCTGCAAGGCATCGGGAGGAACGGCGCCGATCGCCGCCATGATGCCGAGCGCGATCGGCAGATCATAATGGCTGCCTTCCTTCGGCAGGTCGGCCGGAGCGAGATTGACAGTGATCCGTTTGGCCGGCAGGGCGAGTCCGGCTGCATTCAGCGCGGCGCGCACGCGCTCGCGCGATTCCGCCACCGCCTTGTCGCCGAGGCCAACCACAGTGAAAACGACATTGCCGTTGGAAATCTGCACCTGCACATCGACAGGCCGCGCTTCAATGCCGACAAAGGCGACCGTCGCAACGCGCACCACCATTTTCGCCGCCCCCATCGATAGATCGTGGGCGCATCAGCCGCGCGCCTCGCCGATCCACGTTAGAATCGCCCGGAGCGTTTGGGCGATTATGCACTTGACAAACAGACTGTAAATTGAGACATTAGGCTCACGAAACGGAGCCGAAAATGTCTATCGATTTGACCGACCCAATTTTCAACGACGAGGCCGCCGCTTGGAAGCATTTCGAGGCTATCCGCTGGCCGGATGGCCCAGTCTGCCCGCATTGCGGCGTTGTCAATTCTGCCGATCCCATTATCGGCAAGACCGCACGGCATGGCCTCTATCGCTGCCGTGAGTGCGTGAAGCAGTTCACCGCTACAGTCGGAACGGTTTATGAGCGCTCGCATATTCCGATGCACAAATGGCTTCTTGCCACGCATCTTATGTGCGCCAGCAAAAAGGGCATTTCCGCTCATCAACTATTCCGGTCACTCGGCTTCGGCTCCTATCGCACCGCATGGTTCATGGCTCACCGTATCCGTGAAGCAATGCGCCCGGATGATCTTTCCCCTTTAGGCGGCAGCGGGAAGACCGTTGAAGCCGATGAAACCTTTATCGGCAGGCTTCCCGATGTTCCGAAACAACGTCACGGCTATGCCCATAAGAACGTTGTCCTGACCCTCGTGGAACGCGGCGGCTCCGCCCGTAGCTGGCATGTCGATACCACGACCGTTGCGACCCTCATTCCGATCATTCGCGCCAATGTTGCTCGCGAAACAGCGATGATGACCGATCAAGCAAGTTGGTACAAAAACCTGAATAAGGACGGCGACTTTGCAAGCCATGACAGCGTGGACCACTCCAAAGAGGAATATATCCGCCGCGACGGCGAGCGCATGATCGGCACGAACACCGTCGAAGGCTACTATTCGATCTTCAAACGCGGCATGAAAGGTGTCTATCAGCATTGCGGCGAGAAGCATCTTCACCGCTATCTGGCTGAATTTGACTTCCGTTATTCGAACCGCATCAAACTCGGGATCAACGACACCGAACGCGCTGCCCTCGCCCTGAAAGGCGCAGAAGGCAAGCGGTTGACCTATCGACAGCCTCGTGAAGCCGCGTGAGTTTAGAAAAGAGGCGCGGGCTTTTCTCAAATGGCGGCGCGCTCAATTGCGCCGTCCAAAGCCACGAGCGCATCTATAGCTATTTCGGCGGATTTTGCCGCGACTAACCCTGTGAATGCCGCAAAAAGGTCTTTAACGTCACCCCCTCGGCTTTGATACTGTTGGGCCAGCGACTCGGCAAATGCCGCCGCCTCAATTGACCGGGGCGGCGGTTCTATTCCGTTAGGACAAGCCATGACACCTACAGAGATGACAGCATGGATGACTGCCGGCAAAGGCGCAGTCGACCTGATGCGATCCGCTTGGCAACTGATGCCAAAAGGAGAAAGAAAAGACCAGATCGAAGAAAAAGTTACTCAGGTAGAAACCGCACTTCGAGCTAGCGATGCTGCCCTTGCCCAGGCACTTGGATACAAATTGTGTCGGTGTACCTTCCCGCCGCAGATCATGCTTTGGCGGCAAAGCGAAGGCACGAACATATGCGAGTTATGCGGATCGAAGGACCCGACACCTATAAGCGACAAAGTATTGGACATGGCTCGACGGGGGCCTAACCACTATTTTTGATCACTATGTTCTTGCTTTTGAGAAGGACGCCCGCGCTTCTTCGGGGGACTCTCATCATCGCCCTTTTTCGGCTTAGGCTGGGGTGGCGTATTTGCCATGCGACGAATCACTTCGTCGCGGCGGCGAGCGATTTCCTCTTCGTCGGATTTGGCGGGATCAGATGTCAAAGCGGGACCCATTAAAACAGCTTATCAAGAAATTCCCGGCACCTGAAGACCTGAGAAAGATCATCGAAGGCTTAGCCGAGGAATCGGACCGTAGCGCGGCGATCGTAGCCGCTTCGATCTTGGAGGGGCTTCTTGAGCGAGTAATTATTCACCGCCTCAAGAACAAAGATACCAATCTGATCGGCCAGCTTTTTAGCAATCGCGGCCCTCTCTCCGATTTTCATTCAAAAATATTAATAGCAAGCGCATTTGGAATTATCGGGCGCAACGCAGAGTTAGACCTTAATCGCATTAAGACGATTCGGAACGTCTTTGCGCATGCAGTGCATCCCGTTTCATTCGATACGCCAGAGATACACGAGGAAATCGGCGGCTTTATCGTCCTAGACGCCATGTATAAAACAGCAGAGAAGGGAAAGCATCCTCTACCCAGAATGCCGAATAAACAAGCATATCTTCTAGCGGTGCACGTCCTCTGTATCGCATATGACGGAGCCCATCAGCAGATGGGCGGCAAACCAATCATGGAATACTTTGCGGACTGTAACCCATACAGCAGGGCGTCTAAGTATTACCCCTTAGACGAACGCGCTCCATCTCCTCGAAAATCTTAGCGACGATTTCTCGCTCATTCGAAAAGGCCGGGTCATAGTCATAGAGCGCAGGCAACCCCGCCTCGATCATCTCCGGCGTGATTTCAATTTCATCTTCATTTACGGGCGCGCCAGCCGAGGCCGAATCTCGGGCCTCGACAGCGACAGAATCCGCTTTAACGTCTTTGTTTGTCAAGTGCATAATCGCCAGCGTTTGGGCGATTATGTACTTTACGCACCACGCGACTCGGGATATGAATTAGGGGTGACCTGCCACTGAGTTTTTCCTCCACACGGAGTTAGAGTCCGGCCCTTCGAAGGACGGACAGATGAAGCGAGCACGGTTCACAGAAGAGCAGATCATTGGGGTGCTGAAGGAGCACGA
>SCSF01000044.1 GCA_004298435.1 Beijerinckiaceae bacterium | reverse complement strand
CGCCGATGCTCGATCTCAAGCTGTTTCGCATCCCGGCATTTTTCTTCGGCAATCTCGCAAACCTTGCCTCGGGCATTGCCCGGGGCGGGCTGCAATTCATGCTGATCATCTGGCTGCAAGGCATCTGGTTGCCGTTGCATGGCTATTCGTTCGAACAGACGCCCTTGTGGTCCGCGATTTTCATGCTGCCGCTGACCATCGGCTTTCTGCTCGCGTCTCCGGTGTCAGGCTATTTCTCGGATCGCCTCGGCGGCATGCGTTTCGCTGTGTGCGGGATGCTCGGCGGCGCGGCAAGTTTCGTCGCATTGATGCAACTGCCGGCTGATTTTTCCTATCCGGCCTTTGCGGCCCTTCTGTTTCTAAACGGCCTTGGCTCCGGTCTCTTTGTCGCGCCTAATTCAACCCAGATTATGAATTGCGTGCCGGCACGCGAGCGCGGCCAGGCCTCGGGCGTGCGCGCGACGACGACGAATGCCGGTCAGGTTCTTTCGATCGGTCTTTTCTTCAGCCTTATGCTGGTGGGTCTGGCTGCGAGCCTGCCACATGCCCTGGAAGCGGGGCTGCTCGGTCAGCATGTGCCGCCGGCCATAGCCCGGCAGATCGCGAATCTGCCGCCCGTCTCCAGTCTGTTCGCGGCCTTTCTCGGCTATAATCCGATGGGCACGCTCATTCCCGCCAGCGTGCTGCACGCTCTGCCGCCTGACAGCGTCGCGACGCTCACCGGAAATACGTTCTTTCCGAGCCTGATGTCGGGGCCGTTCAAGCACGGCCTTGCCTTCGCATTCAGCTTTTCCGCAATCCTTTACCTTGTTTCCGCGCTGGCCTCCTGGCTCGGCGAAACAGGCCAGAAGGATGCGAGAGAGGAGAAGATCGCCGGCGCTGAGTCGGGCGCCTGATTTTCAGAGCGTTTTCGAACGGACCGGCTTCCGGTTCGCGTGACGTTAGAACGCGTCTTAAAGAGTTTCTTTTTTCACATCCGGCCCTAGATCACGATGCGTTCAGGTCGAATTGACCTGGACGCAGGCAACGTGATCGATTCTAACAAATTAGAGCGGGATGCGAAAAACCGGGTCCACTTTTTCGCATCCCGCTCTAGGTTAAAGATGCGTTCAGGTCAAAGCGGCCTGAGGCGTAATGACTTGGGCGTAATGCGGGACGAGGGGAGGGAAGACATGCCGGTTCTTGAAGGAAAAACGGCGCTGGTGACGGGTGTGAGCCACGCCGGGCAAGTCGGCGAGGCTGTCGCCAGAAAGCTTGCCGAGGCGGGTGCTGCACTGGTCATCTGCGCACGCACGCAAAGCAATGTCGAAGCGCGCGCACAAGATTTGCGCAATGGCGGGGCGCGCGTTCTCGGTCTTGCTGCCTCGCTCACGGACGAGGGGCAGGTCAATCAACTGGTGCAGCGTGCGCTTGGTGAGTTTGGGCGGGTCGATATTCTCGTCAATCTTGCTGGCGGTCTTACGCGTTACAAGCCGGCGATCGAGCACAGCCTCGATGACTGGACGCAAGAGCTGAACAACAATCTCCTCAGCGCCTTTTTGATGTCGCGCGCGGTCTTTCCGCATATGCGCGATGCTGGCGGCGGTGTGATCGTCAACTTCGCCAGAGCCGGCCTGCCGCAGGCCAATATGGTGGCCTATAATTGCGCCAAGGCGGGCGTCGAGGCGCTCACCCGCACATTTGCGCTCGAGGGCCGCGACATGGGCATTCGCGTCAATGCTATTGGTCCCGGCCTCACCGATACCGCCTCGAACATCGCCATGATGAAACCGAAGGACACGGCGCATTGGGCCAAGCGTGAGGATATCGCCGAAACCATCTGCTTTCTTGCATCCGATGCCGGCAAGGGAATCACAGGCCAGACGATCGATGTAACAGGAGCGGGGCTATAAAGCGTTTTCGAGCGAAGTGGTCTTTCCGGTTCGCGTAAAGAAAACGCGTCAGGCGCGAGCAATTCGGAAATCGGGAACGAATGCCGCCGTCAGCCGTAGACGTGGGCGAGCGCCGAAGCCATTCGCCATAGCGAAGATCAAGGAGAGAATTTGAATGAACGCGCCATCTCCTGCCATGCCTCTCGATCCCGCACTGGACAATGAGTGCATCAACACCCTGCGTTTTCTTTCCGTGGATGCTGTGCAGAAAGCCAACAGCGGCCATCCGGGCATGCCGATGGGCGCTGCGGCGATGGCCTATGTGCTATGGACGCGCTTCCTGAAGCATGACCCGGCAAACCCTCAATGGTTCGATCGCGATCGCTTCGTGCTCTCGGCCGGGCACGGGTCGATGCTTCTCTACAGCCTGCTGCATCTCACGGGCTATGATCTCCCGCTTGAGCAGATCAAGCAGTTTCGCGAATGGGGCAGCAAAACGCCGGGGCATCCCGAACGTGGCGTGACGCCGGGCGTCGAGACGACGACGGGACCGTTGGGCCAGGGTTTCGGCAATGGCGTTGGCTTCGCGATGGCCGAAGCGCATCTTGCCGCCTGCTACAACCGGCCCGGCTTCGAAATCGTCAATCATTTCACCTATGGAATCGTCAGCGATGGCGATCTTATGGAGGGCGTGGCCTCGGAGGCCGCATCGCTGGCCGGACATCTGAAGCTCGGCAAGCTGATTTATCTTTACGACTCCAATCACATCACCTTGTCGGCTGGCACCGACATCACCTTCACGGAGGATTGCGCGCGCCGCTTCGAAGCCTATGGCTGGCACGTTCAATCAGTCGCCGATGGCAATGATCTCGCAGCGATCGATTCAGCCTTGCGCGCGGCGCGTGCAGAAACGCAACGCCCGTCGCTGATCGTGGTGCGCACGCACATCGGCTATGGCGCGCCCGACAAGCAGGACAGCTTTGAGGCGCATGGCTCGCCTCTCGGCGCTGACGAAGTGCGAAAAGCGAAACAAAATCTCGGCTGGCCGACGGAGCCCGACTTTCTCATTCCTGAGAAAGCGCGCGACCATTTTCGGCGTGCGGTCGAACGTGGAAAGTCGGCTGCGGCGGAGTGGAGCAGCAAGCTCACCGCTTATGGGCGTGCATTTCCCGATCTGGCGAAAGCCTTTCAGCAGGCGGTGCAGGGCGAGTTGCCGGCCGGATGGGACAAAAATATCCCGGTCTTTCCCGCGGACGCCAAGGGCATGGCGACGCGTGTTTCCGGCGGCCAGATTATGAATGCCATCGCGCCTTCATTGCCTGTGCTGATCGGCGGCTCGGCGGATCTCGACCCTTCGACCCATACCAAGCTTTCCCACATGGGAAATTTCGAACCCGCGGGGACAGACTCATGGGACAGGCAAGGCGCTGTCGATGGTGTCTGGAGTTTCGCGGGGCGCAACATTCATTTCGGCGTTCGCGAGCATGGCATGGGCGCGATCCTCAACGGATTAGCGGCGCACGGGGGCGCGGTTCCGTATGGCGCGACGTTTCTGATTTTCTCCGATTACATGCGGCCACCAATGCGCCTCGCCGCGATGATGAAGCTTCGCGTCATCTATGTTTTTACGCATGACAGCATCGCCGTTGGACAGGATGGCGCGACGCATCAGCCAGTGGAGCAGCTTCCCGGTCTTCGGGCCGTTCCGGGCCTCACGGTCATCCGTCCTGGCGATGCCAACGAAGCGGCAGTCGCCTGGCGTGTCGCATTGGAAACGCAGAATCGTCCTTTCGTGCTCATCCTGACGCGGCAGAATGTGCCGACGCTCGATCGCGGCGAATACGCAGCGGCGGATGGCTTGCGCAAGGGAGCTTATATTCTCGTCGATGCGCCTGACGGGCACCCGGACATCATTCTAATCGCCAGCGGTTCTGAGGTCGGTCTGGTTCTGGCAGCGCGAAAATTACTGAGCGAGCGCAACGTGAAAGTGCGTGTTGTCTCCATGCCGAGCTGGGAACTCTTTGATGCGCAGTCAAAGAGCTATCGCGAAGAAGTCTTGCCGCCCTCAGTCCGCGCGCGGCTTGCAGTCGAGATGGCGTCGCCGCAAGGCTGGCATCGTTATGTCGGCGATGCGGGCGATGTGCTGGGAATAGACCATTTCGGCGCATCTGCGCCGGGCGATGTGGTGATGCGAGAATATGGCTTCACGCCGGAGAACGTATGTCAAAGAGCCCTGGCGCTGCTGGGCAGGAAATAAGCTTTTTCATCTCTGACGGCACGATCCGACGCGATCACCAGCTTAGATAGACGTAGGCGCCCCCAAGCGGCAGCAGGTAATGCTGTTTCCCATCTGGGTTGTTGCGAACAAAATCTTCGTTCCAACTTGGTGTGCCTGAAATAGTAGCAGAATTGCTACCGAAGGACCCTGTATAGTTTGCCTGGAAGCCGAGACCCTGCACATCAGCAGCATTTTGTATTTGCAGCGTGTGATTATTGAAAGCGTCGATGATGGCTTTTCCCATCGCGGCATCTTTCTGGGCTGCATTTGAAAAGAAATCAGCGGCTGCTTGAATCCGGTCATCGGTGGCCGTCGTGGGATCGAGGCCAGGAAGCGCCCATGTCGGCGCGGGCGTCGTGCGGCCAGATGCAAGCCACTGGTTTATCTGATCAGCATAGGAGGAGTCGGTCTGCTGAAACATCGCAAAGGCGCTCTGGACTTGGCTGACGAGGCTTTGCGTGTTTCCCATGCTGCTTAAGCCGCCTGAATAGGCTGCATCCGAGATTTGCTGATCCGTCATCGCGTTTTCGGACACAAGTTCTTGAAACGCGTTATAGCCTCCGCCGCTGTCAGCGGGAGGAAGACCGTTGCCGGTTTCCGGCTTCTTGAAGAACCCACTGATCTGGCTGTCAGAAATAGAGACCGCGAAGTTTGTGCTTACTGCCGGGGGGGTGGTCGCCCCTGAAATCGGTGCTCTGGTCTCGACATTCGATGTAACGGAAACGGAAGCGGTGGTCGCGCCGTCCGGCGTGATGCTCGCGGAATGGGACCCCCCGAGCAAAGTCAGGGCGCTTCGCAGATTCGCGGCGCTGATCATGTCGCAGTCTCAAACCCGGTGAGGAGCCTTCATGGCAAGTCGGGCGAGCAGGCATCATGCAAGCATGTCTTGTTTATAACTGATTCGTTAACAGGCTGCGAAGTCCGCTTTGCCGGCTCGCCCGGGCAGGTCCTCTTTCCCGGAACCCTGAGCGGAGCGAAGGGTATCCGGGATCCAGAGAAAAGGGGCTGCATTTCAAGGCTGGACCCCGGCTCTCCTTGCAGTCGGCTGGGGAAGTGGGCCTTCTTGGCGGCGGCCGCCAGCGCTTACCGCCAGCGCGTCGTCGTCGTGGCATAGCTTTTCTGCACGATCGACGCGGGATCGCCTTTCAGAGTTTCGAACCGTGTCGCTTCTCCATCGCGCCAGAAGCGCATGTCGAAAACCTGCTTGCCGACGTGAAGATCCCTGAGCGTCAGTTTCGGAAGCCAATCCGGCAGAATGGGGTCGATGTAAAGCTTGCCCTCGGCGGCATCCGGCTCGAAGCCGATAATCATCTGAAGGATTGCGAAACAGGAGCCCGCTGCCCAGGCTTGCGGCACGTTGGCGCCGAGGTATTGAACGGGAAAGTTCGTCGGATCGCGCTGCATGCCGGAATAGAGTTCCGGCATTTGACGCTGCACGAAATAGCCCGCCGCGCCGCTGATGTCTCTGGCTATGCGCGCTGCCTCATCGGCGAAGCCATAACGGCGGAAACCAAGGGCGATGATCGCATTGTCATGCGGCCACACTGCGCCGTTCTGGTAGGAATTGGGATTGAATGACGGATTTTCCGTTGAAAGCGTGCGAATGCCCCAGCCGCTCCACATGTCGCCCTGCATCAGCCGCTTGACCACTCTGGCTGCGCGCTCGGGAGGCACTATGCCGGTCCAGAGACATTGGCCCGGATTGGAAGCGACGCTCAGCACCTGCTTCTTATTACTGTCGAGGCAAAATGCGTAGAAGCCGGACTCTTCGTCCCAGAATGCGTCATTGAAGCGCTCGAACAGATCCTGCGCCTTCTCGCGTAGCGTGCGGGCGCGTGCCGATTTGCCGAGGGCGTCGTAAACCTCGGCCATGCGCAGCCAGGCATCGTAAACATAGCCCTGAATTTCGACGAGCGCGATCGGCGCCACGACCTTCGAGCCGTCTGGATTGACGACCGCCTCGCCTGAATCTTTCCAGCCCTGATTATAGACGCCGGCATCGGATCGGGTTTGATACTCCTGAAATCCGTCGCCATCGAGGTCGCCGTATTTATCGATCCAGGCCAGGCATTTTTCGGCGGCAGGCATGTGCTGCGCCAACAGATCGGCATCGCCGTCGCAGCGCCAGGCATTATGCAGAACGATCAGGTAAAGGATGGTGGCGTCGGCCGTTCCGTAATAGGGCGTGTGCGGAATGAGTTTGAAATGCGCCAGTTCCCCGCTGCGCATTTCGTGCATGATTTTGCCTGGATCGGCGTCGCGATAATCGTCCCGCTTTTTAGCCTGATAGCGGCCCAGCACCTCCAGCGCGCCGCGCGCGAAGCAGGAATGAACCATCGCGTTTTGCAGCGAAACGATCAGGCTGTCGCGGCCGAACAGCGCGAGAAACCACGGAACGCCTGCCGCGGGCACGAATTTATGATGGCTCGTTCCCTCGATCGGAAGCCGCAGCGCCGCCATATCTTCGAGCGACTGGTGATAAAAACGATAGAACTCCTCGTTGCTCGTCTCGATTTTCAGAGCGGAGTCCTGCCATTTGGCAAGTTCGTTATGCGCGCGCGAACCATGCGTCTCGTCAATGCAGCCTTCCGGCGCGCGATCGATGGTCTTCCCGTCGGAAATCGCATAGAGCAGGCAGGAGTGCCATGCCTCGCCAGGCTTGAGAGCAAGCCCGAAACTGATGCGGCCGTTGGCGTAGACAGGCTGTGAATCGCATTTATGCGCCGAGACTGTCAGCCGCCGCTCGAAATCCTCGTTGATATAGGCGATGGTGAGGCGCGCGGCGGCCTGCGCCCATGCAGTGGTGATGCGTCCGCGCCGGACAATATCGCCCGATTTCACTTCGAAGATGTCGGCGAAGTCGCTGCGCACCGCGATTTCGAGATTGAACCGCACCTCGTCCATTCCGTAATTGACGAGATCGATGTCCTCGTGGATCCCGCCATCGATGGAACGGCTGATCGACAGGCCGAGGGTGTGTTCGGGAACCTTGCCGCTGCCTGTGTGAAGGACGGGATTTGTGAGGAAGACGCGGTTGGCGAAATAAGCGATATTTCCGCTGTTCAGGAGTTCCCACGGCTCGCCATCGGCGAAGATTTGCCACGATGAAATTATGCGGGTGTCGCTGTGATAGAAGCCCTTGTCCGTTGGCCAGCGGATCTGACCGTCAGGATCGGTGATGAGGACACCGTAGCCTTGATTGATCGCCAGCCTCGGCGGCCCTACGTTGATTTCAAGAGGCATGTGCGGCTTCCCCAAAAGTGTCCGAAGCGAGCCGGCCA
>SCSF01000043.1 GCA_004298435.1 Beijerinckiaceae bacterium | reverse complement strand
GTCACCGCTCTTAACCACCAGACATATGCCGACGAGATAAGTCTGGCGTCGGCCATCTGTCTTCTGGGCGCGTGTATCTTCTCCTACGCCTCGATGCGGGTCGAAAAATACGCGCTACGCTGCGAATGGTGGGCCGACCATACCTTCCTGACGGGCGTGTTTCTGCTTTTCGTCGCAGTTACGGCGTTCTACGGCGGCTTTTGAATCGAGGCTGCCAACTCCGAGGGCATCTCGTCGCAGGCCCCGGGATCACCTCTATTGATGTGCTAAAGGTAGACGATCGGATAAACCTCGAAGGGCTTTCGCGCGTCGAAGCGATTGAATGCGACAGGCTGAGGCAATAGATGCAAGCCAATGGCGTCGCGGAGATGCGTCCGCGTCGATTGAGGCAAGGGAGCTGCGGTGATGGTAAGTGAACAGGAGGTGCTCAACGTTCTCCAGTCGGTGAGCGGCCCTGACGGAAAGACGCCTTTGCCGCAATCGGGCGCCATTGCCGGGCTCTCGATGAAGGAAGGCCGGGTCTATCTGTCGATCGGCATAGACCCTGCGCGCGCGGCTTCCATGGAAGGCATGCGGGCCGCGGCGGAGAAGGCGCTGCGCGATATGCCAGGTGTGACCAATGTGCTGGTCAGCCTGACTGCCGAGAAAGCCGCTCCGCCGGCTGGCGCAAGCCCCCCACGACCGCATCCGCACGCAGCGCACAGCATGACCATTCCAGGCGTCAAACACATCATCGCCGTTGCTTCGGGCAAAGGCGGCGTCGGGAAATCGACGACGGCGGTCAACCTGGCGCTCTCGCTTGCCGCGATCGGCTGGCGCATCGGCATTCTCGATCTTGACGTTTTCGGTCCGTCGCTTCCGCGTCTTCTTGGAACGAGCGACAAGCCCCAGTTGGTGGATCGCCGTATCCAGCCGTTGAATGTCTATGGGGTGAAGGCGATGTCGATCGGCTTCATGGTTCCCGAGGCAGAGGCGGTTGTCTGGCGCGGGCCGATGGTGACCTCCGCGGTCCAGCAGATGCTGCGCGATGTCGCCTGGGGCGAATGCGACTGTCTCGTCATCGACATGCCGCCTGGCACTGGCGATACGCAGTTGAGCCTCGCGCAGACGGTCGCCTTGTCTGGCGCCGTTATCGTTTCGACGCCGCAGGATCTTGCCTTGATCGATGCAAGGCGCGGCGTGGCCATGTTCAACAAGGTCGGAGTTCCGATCCTCGGCGTCGTCGAGAACATGAGCTATTTCCTCTGTCCGCATTGCGGCGGCCGATCGGAAATATTCGCGCATGGCGGCGCGCGCCACGAGGCTGAAAAACTGGGCGTGCCGTTCCTCGGCGAAATTCCGCTCACCATGGCGATCAGGGAGCATGCCGATTCGGGCAGGCCGGTGGTGGTCACGGATCCTGACAGCGCCTATTCGTCCGCCTATCGTCAAATCGCGGAAAAGGTCAGGGCGTCGCTCGAATACGGCCACCAGCATGCGGCGCCGAAAATCGTGATCGGGTAGAGCATGATCCCGAAAAGTTGCAGACTTTTCGGATAAAGATCATGCGGCGAAATGATGTGCCCCCTTCATCCTTCGAGACGCAAGCTTTGCTTGCTCCTCAGGATGAGGGCAGTGTGACTTTCCTTCAATCCCTCATCCTGAGGAGGCTGCGCATCGCTGGCGATCTATCGCAACAGCGAGATCGCAAGGCAGCCGTCTCGAAGGATGAGAGATCGTCACTTTCTTGATGTCGAGTAAAGGAAAGCCGCTCAGCCGCCCGTCACGCTCATGTGCCGGGGCACGGCAGGCCCGCGGTGCGTGCGGTCGATCACGAAATCATGGCCTTTCGGCTTGCGCGCGATCGCTTCATCGAGCGCCGCATTGATGAGTTCATCGCTCTGCGATTCGCGCAGGGGCGCGCGAAGATCGGCGGCGTCTTCCTGGCCGAGACACATATAGAGCGTGCCCGTGCAAGTCACCCGCACGCGGTTGCAGCTCTCGCAGAAATTATGGCTCAGCGGCGTAATCAGACCCAGCCTGCCGCCGGTTTCCTCGATGCGCAGATAGCGTGCGGGGCCGCCGGTGCGATCTGCCAGATCGCGCAGAGTGAAGCGCTCCGCAAGCATAGCGCGCACGCTGTCGAGCGGCAGATATTGATCGAGCCGCTCCGCTTCGACATCGCCCAGCGGCATGACTTCGATGAGGGTGAGATCCATCCCGCGCCCATGCGCGAATTCCATCATCGGGATGATTTCATCCTCGTTGACGCCCTTGAGCGCGACCATGTTCAGTTTGACAGCAAGGCCCGCTTCCTGCGCGGCATCGATGCCGGCCATGACGCGGCCAAGGTCGCCGCGCCGCGTGATGGCGCGGAATTTATCAGGGTCGCGTGTGTCGAGCGAAACATTGATGCGACGGACGCCGCAGGCGGCAAGCTCGCTGGCATAAACGGCAAGCTGCGAACCGTTGGTGGTCAACGTCAGCTCCTCGAGCGCGCCGCTTTCGAGATGCCGCGACAGGCCGCGGAACAGGCTCATAATGTTTCGGCGCACCAGAGGCTCGCCGCCGGTGAGCCGCAACTTGCGCGTGCCGCGCGCAATGAAGGCGCTGCAAAGCCGGTCGAGCTCTTCGAGAGTGAGGAGATCGCGCTTCGGCAGGAATTGCATGTCTTCCGACATGCAATAGACGCAACGAAAGTCGCAACGGTCCGTCACCGAGACGCGGACATAGGTGATCCTGCGCCCGAAGGGGTCGATTAGCGCAGGTTGCGCCGGTTTGGCGCGGGTCTGCGTGTCGGTTTCTGGCACGGACTCGTTTGCCCGTTTCGGCGGAGTGCAATAAGTGTTCATCGAACTAGATATAAGATGGAAAGAGCCGGGGCGGAACCTGTCACCCTGCGTTAAATTTTCACCGGTCGTGCATTTGACGAGTTGAAGACAGGAAGACAAGCTGAATTGATGCGCGACGATATTGATGCGCTGCAATATACCGGAAGGTCCATTCTATCGGTAGACACGAGTTCAAGCTGTTTTCTTTAATATACAGGAATGTTGAGGCGGCCCTGTTTGGGGCGATATGGCGTATGGGACGGATCGATGAGTGCGAATGAAGGGTGTTGGCCGACGGAGTTGCGGCTAACAGATGAGGGACGTCTTCTGACGGTGAGTTTCGAGGACGGCCAGAGTTTCGATCTTGCCGCCGAATATTTGCGGGTGATGAGTCCGAGCGCCGAGGTTCAGGGCCATTCGGAAAAGGACCGCAAGACGGTCGGCGGCAAACGCAAGGTCACGATCCGGGCCATCGATCCCGTCGGTACTTACGCCGTTCGTCTGAGCTTCGACGATTTCCATTCGACGGGTATTTTCACCTGGGTTTATCTTTACGAGCTTGGCGAGCAGCATGCCAGGAAATGGCCGGCCTATCTGGCCGAGCTCGACAAGAAGGGGCTGGACCGAGACCGTCCGGGCGAAAAGTGAAGGGCTTTTCCGATAGAGGCTGTTCCGAGGCCTCCGAAAATGCTCTGATGTGAGCAGCCGGCCGCAGGGGCAGGAGACTGTCGCAGAGAGAAAGCGTGCCATTCTCCACACCTTTGGCCGTAGCGCTTTTCATCACCATCTGGGTGGTCGTCCTGTTCGCGGTGCTGCCCTTTGGCGTCCGTTCGCAGAGCGAGAGCGGCGATTTCGTTCCGGGGACGGACCCCGGCGCCCCGATGGCCCCGCGTGTGCTGAACAAGATTCTATGGACCACGGGCCTGTCTGTCGTGGTCTTCTGCCTGGTGATTGCGGCTGTGATTTTTCTGGGCTGATTTCCCTCGCTCGATCAGGCCAATGCAGGCCCGCTATTGACCCGCTGCGCCGATACCGTTAGTTCAGGCCCGTTCCTCAAATCCCTCCGAGAGCGCGTAGCTCAGCTGGTAGAGCATCTGACTTTTAATCAGGAGGTCCCGGGTTCGAGCCCCGGCGCGCTCACCAAGGGATTCAAGCGTTTAGCTTGAAAGCTTGAAGAACCGAAAGAGAACATCCGACGTTTTTAGAAAGTCGGAAAGGCGGATGTCCGACTTTCGTGCTTTTCGGGCCAAGAATCAGATGCCGCGCGGTGCTATCCGCCCTTCGTCTGACGCGGTCGTTTGCAGATCTTTCAGCTCGGTCTTGATGCGGATCAGGATGTAGGGGTCGTTTTCGCGCTGCGTTTCGCGCGTTTCGCGCGCCGCCCCCTTCTGCTCGATCGCTGCTTCCTGCCTCTGTCACCATTTCAATGATGCGCGGCAGAGGCCGAGGCGTGCCCCATTACATTAGAATGGATAAATCATTGACAGGCAGGCATTTGCGGAACTATTAAGTCAAATTGATATTCATATTTCTAAATTAAACGTAAGCTTA